>VBLU01000137.1 GCA_005879065.1 Methanobacteriota archaeon | reverse complement strand
CCTTCTCGAGGAACGGGACCGTGAGCGGCTCCACGTAGACTGCATCCGCGGTGTCGGGATCCGTCTGAATCGTCGCCGGATTGCTGTTCACCAGGACGACCCGCACCCCTTCTTCCCGGAGCGACCGGCACGCCTGGGAACCCGAGTAGTCGAACTCCGCGGCCTGGCCGATCACGATGGGCCCGGAGCCGATCACCATGGCGGTCCTAACGTCCTGGCGCTTGGGCACCGCCCCACCCCCGTGCCGCGGCCTACGCCCCCTTGAGCTCCGCCACGAAATCTTGGAAAATGTACTCGTTGTCCCACGGCCCCGGGTGGGCCTCGGGGTGGTATTGGACGGAGAAGATCGGCATCTCCCGATGGGCCATCCCTTCCACGGTGCCGTCGTTCAGGTTCACGTGGGTGACCTCGAATTCCGACTCCGGCAGGGACGTCGCATCGACGGCAAAGCCGTGATTCTGCGAGGTGATGTGGACCCGCCCGGTGCGGAGGTCCTTTACGGGTTGATTGCCGCCGCGGTGCCCGAACTTCAACTTGAACGTCTTCCCGCCGAAGGCGAGAGCCAGAAGCTGGTGCCCTAGGCAGATGCCCAGGACAGGGACGCGTCCCGCGAGCTCCCGGGTCGTTCGGACGGAGGTCGCGACGATGTCCGGGTGGGCGGGATCTCCGGGGCCGTTCGACAGGATCACGCCGTCCGGCTTCAGAGAGAGAATCTCGTCCGAGGTCGTGTCGTAGGGGACCCGGACCACCTCGGCGTAGCGCTGGGCCTCCCGGAGGATATTTCGCTTCACGCCGCAGTCGACCACGACGATCGTGCGCCTCCCTGGACCCGGGTATCGTTCGACGGCCGTACAGCTCGCTTCCGCGACGAGGTTCCGGGTTTCCGGATGGGGGGCGGCACGGACTTCCTTCGCGACCTCGTCCACGTCTTCGTCCGCCGGCACGAGGGCCGCCTTCATGGTTCCCTTCGATCGGATCCGGATGGTGAGGGCACGCGTGTCGGCACCCTCGATCGCGGGTGTCTCATGCCGTTTCAGGAAGTCTCCGAGGCCCATCGCGCTCCGGGGATGACTCGGGGTCGCGCAAGCCTCCTTCACGACGAACCCCGTCGGCTGGATCGTGTCCGATTCCATGGCGTCCGGATCCACGCCATAGTTCCCGATCAACGGGTACGTCATCATGAGGATCTGACCGCGGTACGACGGATCCGTCAGGGCTTCCGTGTAGCCCGTCATGTTCGTGTTGAAAACGAGTTCTCCCAGGATTCTGCGCCGGGCCCCGAAAAAAGGCCCCCGGGCCACCGTTCCGTCCTCGAGGACGAGGGACCCTTCCATTCGTTAGACCCCCACCCCATTTTCGATTCGGCTTATGAGGGTTTCCCTCTCGCGGAAATTTCCGTCGCGGTCCGACTCGGCTCCGGCGATCGTGGCAGTTCGAGTTCGTTCAGTCGCGCGACCATTTTGTCCCAGTGGGTTCCCCGCCAGTACACGCGGCCACAGGAAGGACAACGCCAGAATGTCCGATGTCGGGAGCGGACCCCTTCCGGCACCGAGTCCTTCACATCCTCCATGGACGCATTCACGAGGATCTCGTTGCACAAAGAGCAACGGGAGAGTGGACTGACGAGTCGGAGCGGGAGAGCCGCGGCGACCTCGCGAATCTGATCGTCCAAGATGTCGGAACGAATCCGGACCGCATCGGAGACCCGGGCGGCGAGTTCCTTGTCCCGCGTCAGGAGGATCCGGTCCTCGGAGCGGACTCGCTCGACAAGGGTTCGATCCGGGCACGGTTCCGGATACGCGGTGTCGTAGCCCATGAACCGCAGCCAACGCGCGAGACTCCCCAGCATGTGATCGCAGAGGAGCTTCATGCTTCTCCCCGCGAAATCACGTCGATGAGCAACCGCCGGGTCCGTCTCTTTGCAGTCAGAAACCTCGGGTCCTCGAACCCGGGATTCCATTCTCGGCCACCGAGCTCATCGGAAACGACGAAGAGGCTCGCGGCTCGAACACCACGATGCCGCGCGACCGCCCAAAGGGCGGCGGCCTCCATCTCGACCGCGACGACCCCCCGTGCGACCAGCTGGCGAGCTCGCGCGCGCGACTCTCGATACACCGCGTCGATGGGTCGGGGCGGAGTCGGCGTGCTTTCCCATAAAGCCCAGAGGTCCCCTCGTCGGAAATCGCAAAAGTGGGAAGCACGAGGTCCCCGATCACAAGGTCAGGGACGAGGGAACCGCAGGCGCCGAAGGTCAGGAAGGTCCGGCAACCCAAAGCGGCCATCTCTTCCATCGTAACGATCGCCGCGGGAGCCCCGATCGGGGATCGAGCGACGACAACGGATCTCGGTCCCGCGGTCCCTACACTCAGCCACCGATTCCAACCCTTCCGTTGTCCATGGACCGTGCGGTGGAGGGCCCGGAAATCGCCGGACGTGAACACGATGACGCCTACCCGCGGAAGATGCGTCTCTGCGCGACGCAACCCCAAGGACTCCCGCAGGTAGCGGAGAAAATGTTCCGGACGAACGATGAACTCGGACTCTCTCACCGGACCACCGCGTACTCGAGGAGGGCACCATCGCCGAGTCGCTCAATCCGGTCCAAACGGAGACGGGGCGCCGCGTCGAGCGAGGTGACTCCCTGACCGCCGGCGAGCGTCGGGGCTGCCTGGCCACCGAGAACCCGGCTGCTGACGAAGACCTTCACTTCGTCTGCCAGGCCCTTTCGGAGAAAGGACCAGATGACCGTACTCCCTCCTTCCACCAGGATCGTCTTCACGTCTCGTGCCGCGAGACGATCGAGGAGGGCCTGCAAATCCACCTCGTCCTTGCCGAGACGCATGACCTCGGCACGCGGGAACGAACGACCGCTTTCCTCCGACGTGACGATCAACGTCGGGGCGCTCCCGTCCAAGACGTGGGCAGAATCCGGAATCTTGCCGTCGGAGTCCAAGACCACCCGGAGTGGATTCCGCCCCTTCGCGTATTCCGACTTCACGGTCAGCTTCGGATCGTCCTTCAGAACTGTACCGACCCCTACGAGGATCGCATCTGCGGCCGCTCGAAGGCGATGCACGCGGCGGAGATCTTCTTCGTTGCTCAGACGAACGCCTTTGCCGTCCGGGAGCGCGATCTTTCCATCGACGCTCATCGCGGCGTTGATGATCACGCGCGGTCGCACGGCCATCCGATGGGCCGGCCGAATAACAACTTTGCGGGTTCGGAGCGAAGTTCATCTAGCGTGCCGACCTGCGAGGAACGGTGGCAAAGATGAAGGCCCATCTGGTCCACGTCGATGCGTTGCGATTCCGAGCGAAGGCCGAGGAGGCCCCCGAGGTCCTCTTCGATGCGGGCGATCTGGAGACCCGTCAGGGTCCGAGCCCGGTACAAGGAGCCCTCCTCTCGGCGATGGCCTGTACGGCCGCGGACGTCGTCCTGATCCTTCGGAAGCAGCGCGTCCCCTTCACGTCGCTCGAAATCGAGGCCGACGCGGAGCGAGCGACGGAGAATCCGAAGGTCTTCACGAAGATCCGACTTCACTACAGGATCCGCGGAAAGGGAATCCCGGACTCGGCGGTCAAGCGGGCGATCGACCTCTCGTCGGAGAAATATTGCACGGTCGGAATCATGCTCCGCCGAGGTGGCGTGGAATTTGTCAACACGCACGAAATCCTCCCTATGGAGTGATGTGTTCTCAAGCCGTAGATTCGGCCCGCGCATCTTTAAGTAACCTTCCCTAGATGGACCGCGGGCGCCGATGGAAGGCATCCAGATTTATGAGCTCAAGCGGATGGACCTCCGCGGGGCAACGGTGATCGATGGATTCCCGAGCGTCGGGCTCGTGAGCTCGATCGTCGCGAACTATCTGATCAACGCTCTGAACCTGGTCCAGATCGGCATCATGGACTCCGTCTACTTTCCGACCGTGGCGCTGGTCCGCGACGGACAGCCGATGAATCCCGTCCGGATCTACGCGGGACCCAAGATGGACGACCGCGACCAGATCGTCGTCTTCATCTCCGAATTCCAACCGCCGCCGAACTTGATCAAAGGGATCGCCGCGACGGTCCTCGACTGGGCGCAGGACGCCCGGTGCAACCTCCTCGTATGCCCCGAGGGACTCATTGTCGACGCCCGCGAGGACGACGGAGACCGGCAGGTCGAGGTCTACGGGATCGGCTCGACGGACAAGACGATGGACATGATCCGCAAGAACAACATCACGGTCTTCGAGGAAGGGGTCATCACCGGGGTCGCGGGAGTCCTCCTGAACGAGGGACGCAAGCGAGACTTCGACGTGATCACGCTCCTGAGCGAAGCCCATCCGGACTATCCGGACGCACGGGCCGCGGCTCGCGCAATCGAGGTCATCGACAAGCTCCTGCTGCACACGGAGCTCGACGCACGACCGCTCTACGAGGAAGCGGAGCGCATCGAGATGCAGCTGAAGTCGATCCACCACCAGACCGAGGTCGCGAAGAAACCCAGCGAACCCGCGCGACCGAGCATGTACGGCTAAGCGTCCGGCTCGACCTTCACTTGCCACCCGTTGCCGTCTCGGGCGACCGCGAATCGGCACGACAAGAACTGCGGGATGAGCCACATCATCGTCTCCAAATGCCCGGAGACGGCTTGGACGCGGAAACGGGATGGGCCGTCTCCTCGGGCGAGGTACACGAGCAGCTGATCCGCCGCGTGGACGTCGAGGGTGGCTGCGGCCTCCATCTCCGCGCGAAGGGATGCAGCGGCCTCCTCCCCGATGCGCTCGGAGGGCTTGCCACGTTCCGCGAGGGAATCAGCTCCAAGGAGCGAAGCCGTCGTTTCCGCCCAGAGGACGAGAGCGCCACCCTGCCCGATCGCCTCCTCGCCGCGGTACACGCGTTCTTCGACCTTCACGTCTGAAATGCCGTGAAGGCGACGGAGTGCGGCGTGTTTCATTCGTTTCGGGACGTCCTCGGGAAGATTGGAAGCGTGGGCGATGCCGCGCACGCGCTGGATATCCACACCTTCGGACGGGACAAAGGACGACCAAGACCGAGTCGGCGCAATCGCGACCTCGACAATCCCTCCGCCCCGCGGATAGTACCCGCGCCGAAGAACTTCAACGTCCACATGGGCCCCGAGCCGCCGGATGAGGGGCAAGAAGACCCGGCCGAAGTAGTCGATGGGCGGAGACCAGCGGACGTCCGTCCCTCCGACCAGTCGCACCCGAACGAGCCCTCCGGCCGCGGCCGCCACCGGGAGAAGGGCTTGCAGGATGAGCGTCACACTGCCCGCGGTCCCGACGTCGAAGGAGAAGCGACCCGGCACCAGGCCGTCTCCCGGGCGGAATTCGATCGTTGACGATCCGACCGCGAGGCCGGCCACCTCGCCGCCGCACAGCTTCGCAACGGCATCGATGGCCGTCACATGCTGCGCGGCAAGGCCCGGCGTCGGCCGGCCCGCTCGGATTCGGACGACGCGCACCGGGGTGTCAGTCAACGCGGAGAGAGCGACCGCCATGCGGAGCAGCTGGCCGCCTCCCTCGCCGTGGGCTCCGTCGACCTCGATCATGACGCCGAGGCCTTCATCCGATGCCGGACGACTTTGAGCACTTCGACGAAGGCGTACGCGGTAAAGGAGATCAGGACCGTCTCGAGCCAGTCGAGGGGAGATAGGGCCTCCGTCTCGAACACGTCATGGAGGAACGGCGTATAGATGACCGCGACCTGAAGGGACATGGACGCGAGCACGGCGAGGATGAGCTTCGTGTTCGTGAACAGACCGATCTGCCA
>VBLU01000127.1 GCA_005879065.1 Methanobacteriota archaeon | reverse complement strand
CGCTCTTGATGCGTTCGAAGATCGCCGCGGTCCTGGGGACGACGACGGCGGCGAGGAGCGCGAAGAAGCCGATGAACAGCCCCACTCCAGCGAAGAGGCCACCGATGTTCACGGGTCCCTCGGCCGGGAGGATCATCCCGTTCGCCAGGGTGAGGATGAACATGGCGAGGAACGATTCGAGGATCACCATCCCGAGGATGAATTCGGTCTCCCTGTTCCCGAGTCGTTTCAGGTCGATCAACGACTTGGCCGCGATCGCGGAGCTCGACATGCCGATGACGCCCGCCATGAAGATCGTGTCGATGACAGGCCATCCCAGCCATGCTCCGATCACGAATCCCGCGAAGAAGTTCACCGCGAGGTTCGTCACCGCCAAGATCGCGGCGGCCTCTTTCGTCTTCATGAGTTTCGTGATGCTGAATTCCAGGCCGACGAAGAACAGGAGGAGGACAAGGCCTAGCTGCGAGATGCTCTGCAGGAACGCGCTGTCGGCGAGGATCCCGTCGTACGACGTGCCGAAGATGCGGAGATGGATGTTCGGCCCGATCAAGATCCCCGCGATGATGTAGCCGATGATGATCGGGATCCGGACCCGTGAGGCGAGTGCGGCTCCGATGAAGCCGACGCTGGCGATGACGCCGACATCGAACATGATGGACGTCGTCTCAATCACGCGGTGCGTCCCCTAGAGGAGCCAGCGCGATCGCTCGCGATTTTCGCGAGAGAACCCAGGTTCCCATCCCAATGGCGCATCGATCCTGTTCCTACAAAAAGCCGTTGTCAACGCGAGACGGACGCTGCCGTCCGAGGTTCCGACGGATGTCCGAGAGGAGCTTTATTACGCAAGCGAGGGTTCGGCGGACGATGGCCGACGACTGGCATTCCTTGCCGGCCGACGCCGTTCTCAAGCGACTTGACGCCTCCCCCTTGGGTCTCGATTCCCAAGAGGCGGCGCGTCGGCTGTCTCGGTTCGGGGCGAATGAACTCGTCCAGACGGCCCGGGTGAATCCCCTCCGGATCTTGCTGAGCCAGTTCCTGGACGTACTCGTGATTGTCCTGATCATCGCCGCGATCATTTCCGCGGCCCTTGGGCTCCTGCAGGGCGAGAACGCGGACCTGTACGACGCCGTGCTGATCATCGTGATCGTCGTCATGAACGCGATCCTCGGTTTCGTCCAGGAGTATCGAGCGGAACGGTCCTTGGAGGCTCTCAAGAACCTCGCCGCCCCAAAGGCGCACATCCTCCGCGAGGGAGGGATCGTCGCGGTGCCCTCTCGCGAGCTCGTGCCTGGCGACGTGGCCGTCCTCACTGCAGGTGATCGGATCCCCGCCGACGCGCGTCTCTTCGAGGTCGCGAGCCTCCGCGTCAACGAGGCGTCGCTGACCGGGGAATCCCTCCCGGTCAGCAAGGCGGTCGACGCGCTACCCCGCGATTCCTTCCTGGGCGACCGTAAGAACATGGTGTTCATGGGCACCGCGGTCGACGGAGGCCGCGGCAAGGCGGTCATCGTCGAGACCGGCATGGCGACCCAGCTCGGCACGATCGCGGGACTCGTCCAGCAGGAGACGAAGGAGGAGACGCCGCTCCAGAAGCAGCTGGACCGCCTCGGCAGGCAGATCGGGATCGCGGTCCTGCTTGCCGCAGGCCTCATCTTCCTCATCGGCGTCCTCCGGGACCCGGGTCACATCGAGCTTCTCTTCCTGACGGCAGTCGGACTTTCCGTGGCCGCGATCCCGGAGGGACTTCCAGCGATTGTGACAATCAGCCTCGCGTTGGGGCTCCAGCGGATGATCCGACGAGGCGCACTGATCCGAAAACTTCCCGCGGTCGAGGCCCTCGGCGCTGCTTCCGTGATTTGTTCCGACAAGACCGGCACGCTCACGAAAGGGGAGATGAACGTCCGGGTCTTGGTCACGGGGACCGTGGAATACGAAGTAATCGGGGAAGGCTTCAATCCGACTGGGACGGTCCGGACCGGTGGTCGGGTCGCGGATCTGACGGCTCACCCCGGATTGCAGCAGCTCCTCGAATGTGGGGTCCTGTGCAACGACGCGGTGCTCCGACAGGAAGGGACTCGATGGATCGTGGAAGGCGATCCGACGGAAGGCGCGCTCCTCGTGGCCGCGCGGCGTGCCGGCATGGACCCCACAGCCATCCGAGCGAGATGGCCGCGGGTCGCGGAGATCGCTTTCACCTCGGAGCGGAAGAAGATGTCGACCCTCCATGCGCAATTGCCCGAATCGGAGGGTCGTACGGTCCTTTCCTTGCCCGAGGGAGAGAGGCTACGCCGCCTCGCGGGAGTGCCCGCGATCCTCCATGTGAAGGGCGCGCCCGAGCGGATTCTCGCGAGCTGTTCCCACCACATCGTGGACGGAGAACGGAGACCTTTGTCCGAGTACGATCGGAGCCAGTACCAGTTCCGGAACCAGGAGTTGGCGACGCGGGCGTTCCGCGTGATCGGTCTTGCGGTGCGCGAATTTCACGGGGAGTTGCCGCCTCTGAAGGAGGACACGCTCGAGGCGGACCTCACGTTCCTCGGCCTCGCCGGGATGATGGATGCGCCCCGCTCCGACGCGATCGAGGCGATCCGTCGCTGCAAGAAGGCGCGGATCCGGGTCGTCATGATCACGGGGGACCACAAGCTCACCGCGATGGCGGTGGCCCGGGAAATGGGGATCCTCGGCGAGAGCGACCTCGCCTTCACCGGGGAAGAGCTCGAGAAGATGTCCGACGCGGACCTCGTACGTGAGGTGGAACGGATCCGGGTCTACGCGCGGGTCGCCCCGGAACACAAGATGCGCATCGTGGACGCCTGGAAGAAGGCGGGTCACATCGTCGCCATGACGGGCGACGGTGTGAACGACGCACCCGCCTTGAAGCGGTCCAATCTGGGCGTCGCGATGGGGATCACGGGGACCGACGTAGCCAAGGAGAGCGCGGACATGGTCCTCACCGACGACAACTTCGCGTCGATCGTCGCGGCGGTGGAGGAAGGCCGGGGGATCTATGAGAACATCCGGAAGTTCGTCGCCTTCCTCCTTTCCGCGAACGCGGGCGAGGTCCTGATCATGTTCATCGCGACCCTCGCCATCGGAGACCCCAGGTTCCTTCCGTTCTTCGCGCCGGTGCAGCTCCTCTGGATCAACCTCGTGACGGACGGTCTGCCCGCTCTCGCGCTCGGCGTGGACCCGTACCCGACGGACATCATGGACCGGCCGCCGCGCAATCCGAGGGAGGGCGTGCTCTCGAGGGACATCCTCTTCCTGATCTTCGTCGTCTCGGCGATCCTCACGGTCGGCACACTCGGCGTGTTCTTCCTCGAATTGCAAGAAGGCGCCGACGCCGTCCGAGCCCGGACTGTCGCCTTCACGACCATCGTGTTCTTCGAGCTGTTCCTCGTCTTCTCCATGCGATCTCCGCGCCAGACCATCTGGCAGATCGGTCTGTTCACGAACACGAAGCTCATCCTCGCCGTACTCGCATCGATGGCTCTTCAGGTCGCGGTCATCTACACGCCGTTCCTCCATGACGTGTTTGAGACGGAGGCGCTCTCCCCCCTCGACTGGATCGAGACGGTCCTGATCTCCTTTACCGCGTACGCCTTCGTCGAAGTGCTCAAAGTCGTCCGGCATCGGATGAAGGCCTCGGCGTCATGATCGAGGTCGACGGAGCCCACGGCGAGGGAGGCGGCCAGCTGCTCCGCATGGCGGTCGCTCTCTCCGCGTTGACCGACACCCCGGTGCGCGTCATCCGAATCCGAGCGGGCCGGCCGACGCCGGGCCTTGCCGCGCAGCATGTGACG
>VBLU01000066.1 GCA_005879065.1 Methanobacteriota archaeon | reverse complement strand
CCTTCTCCGGTGGAATCGACAGCGGGCTGGTCGCGCGGATTGCATACGATGCGCTCGCCGACGATGCGCTCGCGGTCCTCGCCGACGCCGAGTCCCTCGCCCGGCGGGAACTCGAGGAAGCCGTGTCGGAGGCCTCGGAGATCGGGATCCCGCTGCGGACCGTCCGAGTCTCCGAACTGGCGAACGAGCAATATGTGGCGAACCCGACGAACCGCTGTTACTTCTGCCGCAAGGAGCTGGGAGCCGCACTCAAACCAATCGCCGCCGAGTTGGGGTACCGCACGATCGCGGACGGCGTGAACCTCTCCGACCTCGGCGATCACCGTCCCGGGATCCAAGCCATGAACGAGGAAGGCTTCTGGCATCCTCTCGTCCAATTCGGGTTCGCGAAGGAGGATGTCCGCACGCTGGCTCGGGACCTCGGCCTGAGTTTCCACGGCAAGCCGAGCAATGCCTGCCTGTCGTCTCGGATTTCCTACGGTGAGGTGATTACGCTGGACAAACTGCATCGGGTTGAGGCAGCGGAAGAAGCGATTCGAGCTCTGGGTTTCCCTGTCGTCCGGGTCAGGGCCCACGAGGGCATCGCGCGGATCGAAGTACCCAAGGAGGACCTGCCGCGCATCGTCGAGCCCGCGGTCGCGGCGAAGGTCGCCCGGGCCGTCCGAGAGGCCGGCTTCGTCTACGTTACGATCGACCTTCTCGGGTATCGCAGCGGCTCCATGAACGAAGGTCTGTAGGTCGCTCGATCCGTGTCACTGAAGTCTTAAATATTACAGCGTTATCGACGGAATGGATTTCGGCCGGACGAAGCCGGGAGCGACGCGCCGTTGGCCACCGTAGGGATTATTCCGAGCCTGATCATCGGCGTTCGGGAAGGTATTGAGGCGGCGCTTGTCATCGGCATCATCCTCGGCTATCTGGTCAAGATCGGACGAATCTCGTTGAAGCGCCACGTGTACGCGGGGACCATCGTCGCCTTCCTCGCGAGTGCGGGGGACGCCGCGGGCTTGTTCGCCGCGACGATCGAATTCCAAGGCTTTGGCGAGCAGATTTTCGAGGGCATCACGATGCTCGTCGCCGTCGCCGTCTTGTCGTCGATGGTCCTTTGGATGATGAATGCCGCTCGAAGCATTAAGGCGCATGTGCAGGAACGGATCGAGGCGGTCCTGAAACAGAGCGCGGTCTTCGGGCTCACGTTGCTTTCGTTTGTGGTCGTCTTCCGGGAAGGCGTGGAAACCGCGCTCTTCATGTTCGGGGCGGGCGCGCTCACATCTCCCCTCGAAGCGGTCCTCGGGGTCGGCCTCGGGCTCCTCGTCGCCGGGATCATCGGCGTCGGGATCGTCCGCGTCTCCTGGCGGCTGAACCTGCGGCGATTCTTTCAGATCACCGGGATTTTCTTGGTCGTCGTCGCGGCGGGTCTTTTCGCCAACGCGATCCACGAACTGCAGGAAGCGTTCGCATGGCAACTCGGATCCGCCGCCGTGTATGATCTGCATCTCGTCTTCCCCGCCGATGCGTCGAATACGGCGGGATACCTCCTTCGCGGGATCATCGGGTACAGTGATGCGCCGACCGTCCTCGAGGTCGTCGCGTATGTGGGTTATTGGATCGTCGTGTTGCTCGCCTACATGGGGATCCGGACGGGCAAGATCGAGATCGTGACGGCTCCTCTGCGCCGCGGATGGAACGCCCTGTTCGGCCGAAAGGTGGTCTCGAGCGCGGACGCCGAGTAGGTCGAAAACGGATCGACTCAGCGCCGGAAACAAGCTCGGCCGTTCGAGCCGGCGGTCTCACGGCGAGATCTTGATGACCTTCGTCGGGCAGGCGGTCTCGCACGCCATGCAGTCGATGCAATCCGACTCTCGGATCATGTCGGACTTGTCGCAGCGGTATTGTTGCCACTCGGAGCTGCCCTTCTCGACGACCTTGTCGTTCCCGGTCCCCTTCTTGCCGGGGGCGAGGAGCCATTCGAACACGTCGACCGGGCAGACGTCCATGCAGACGCCGTCCGCGACGCATCCGTCAAAGTCAACGGCCACGTGGGTCCCGTGGATTCCAAGCCGCGTCGGATAGGGGGTGCCGTCCGCGTCGGGTCGCTCCTTGCCTTCGGCGAAGACCTTGTGGTCGAAGTGAACCCCCGTCTCCGGATACTCGTCCGGTTTGTTCATGAAGTCCGGGTCGATCGGTTTCGCTGCGAAGTCCACTTCTCGCGACATCGGGTCGCCTCCAAAGAGCTCGGCCCGGCCCTTATCCGGGCCGGGCATCGGCTTGTATACCCCTCCCCTTTTTGACCTTTCCGGTTTTATTTCGCGCTCGATGGAGAGAATAACTCCATCACTCCTGGATTCACGACTTTCTCGAACGCGAAACCTATTTCGGTGGAGCAGCGGTGACCGGCTGGTGAGCAAGCATCGTGGCGCGCGGACCCGCGCCGTCCACGGTCCAAGGCGGCGGGAACCCGGCCCGATCGTCACCCCGATCTTCGCGAGCGCGACTTGGAGCCTTGCGTCGGCTCGGCAAGGCGCGGATTTCGCGGTCGCCACGGCGCCGGTCGAATACTACACCCGCTGGGGCAATCCGACTGTACGGGACCTCGAGGACGCCCTCGCGGATCTCGAGGGGGGCGTCCGCGGCCTCGCGACCGGGTCGGGGATGGGCGCGATCGCCTCTGCGATCCTGACCTGCGTCGAACGTGGCGATCATGTCGTGGCGGGCGCCAGCCTCTACACCGCAACGACCGAGATCTTCACCCGACTCCTGCCTCGGTTCGGCGTCGAGACGACCTTCGTCGATCCCCGCCGTTCCGGGGCGTGGAAGGCGGCGGTTCGACCGAGCACCCGGTTGGTGTACATCGAAACGCCTGCGAATCCGACCATGATGATCACGGACATCCACGAGGCGGTCTCCGCCGCGAGGTCCGTTCGGGCGACGACCCTGGCCGACAACACCTTCGCGTCCCCGGTGAACCAGCGGCCGATTGATCACGGCGTGGACGGCGTGTTGCACAGCGCGACCAAGTACCTCGGGGGCCACAGCGACGTCGTTGCCGGTGCGGTCGTCACCGCGAAGCAGGACTTCTTCGACCGGATCTGGTTCGTCTACAAGATGCTGGGACCGACACTCGGCCCCTTCGAAGCGTTCCTCGTTCGACGGGGACTGAAGACGCTCCCCCTTCGAATGGCGGCGCAGACGGAAACGGCCCAGTCGCTGGCGGAATTCCTCGACGGCCGCCGTGGCGTCCGCGTCGTGCACTATCCCGGGCTGAAATCGTTCCCGCAGCACGCCCTCGCGCGGAAACAGATGTCCGGCTTCGGGGGGATGCTCAGCTTCGAGCTCACGGGCGGCTACCGGGCCGGGAAGAAGTTCGTCGAGTCCGTCGACGTCGCGACGCTCGCCGTGAGCCTCGGGGGCGCCGAGACCCTCGTCCAGCATCCTGCCTCCATGACACACGGTCCACTCACCGACGAGGAGCGGCGGGTCAGCGGGATCACGGACGGCCTCGTTCGGGTGAGTGTAGGGCTCGAAGATTCCGAGGACCTGATCCAGGATTTCGATCGGGCGATTCGAGCGGCTTCCCGCTAGTCGAGCGACCGACGGCCATCATCGCCCCGTGGGTCGAGATCACAACGTGACTCCGAGCTGCTGCGCCATCGCGCGGAGTTCCTCTTCCTTCTGACGAAGCTTCTGCTCCCGGTCGAGGAGCTCCATCGCCTTCTTTTGGATGATCTTCACCCGGTTCTCGACGTCTTTCTTCCATTCTTCCATGGCAGCGGTCGAGGGACCGGCGCCTTTGTCGAACTCGGCGAGCCTCGCCTTCAGCCGGTCAACTTCGGCTTGGAGCTTCGCGGTCTTCGAGTCGGACTCACTTTGATCCGCCTCCACGGCCCGCTGCTTCCCCTCGAGGATTTCGGCTCGGGTGTCGAGCGACCTCTCCTTTTGTTCAATTCCGATTTCCCGTTCTCGGAGCTTCTCCTCCCGATCGAGGACGTCGAGCGCTTTCTTTTGCAGGAAGCGCAGATTTTTCGAGACTTCGGCCTGCATCGCATCGGCCTGGACGCGCAGCTTTTCCGCCTCGCCCCGGGCGGTGCTTGCACCCTTGAGGTCTTCCTCGATTCGGCCGCGCTGGTTCTCGATCTCCTGACGCGCCTTCTCAAGCGCCCGCAACCCTTCGGACAGTTGGGCGTCCCGGGAGGTCACGGAAGCTTCCCGCTCCGTCAGCTCGGACTCGAGCGCGGTCGTCGCATCGCTGCGCGCGCGGATGTCCCGGTCTTTCTTCCCGAGATCCTCCATGAGGTTGTCGGCCCGTTGCAGTTCGGTCGCCAACGTTTGCTCCCGGGTTGTGACGTCGGCGAGTTTCGCCTCGAACACCGAGGTTCGGGATTCAAGGTCCTTCTGACGCATCGCCAATTGGTCTGAAAGGCTCGCGATCCGCGAGGACTCCTGATCGATCGTCGCCTTACGGGTCCGCAGTTCCACCGAAGCCGTCGCGGCCTCTTTTTCCGCAGCGTTCGTCCGGACCTGACGTGCCTCCAGATCCCGGATGGCCGCCTTGATTTCGGTCTCCTTCGCGGCGAGATCGCGGGACTTCTCCTGGAGCTGGGCCAATTGGGCCTGCGCGGCACGTTCCGCTTTGTCCGCCTCCGATCGGCGTTTCTCCAACGCTGCTTGCTGGCCTACGAGATCGGCGGTCTGGCGTTTCGCGGCCTTCTCCGCTTCCTCCGCGACCAACGTGCGACGCTGGGACTCTGCCCCGAGCCGTTCCACTTGTTGGGCTTGGACTGCCGCCGCGTCGCGCGTTGCTTCGAGCTGCTTCAGTTCTTCCGCCCGCCTGGCGGACCAGACGGAACGCTCCGATTCGAACGACTGCCGGGCCCGAAGGAGTTCGTCTTCCTTCGCCTTGAGTTCGGCGAGGCGGCCCTCGGACCGGCGCCAGGAGGCTTCTGCCTCGGCGCCCTTGGCGGCATGGGCTTTCGCTTGGGCCTCCAGCTTTGAACGTTCGAGTTCGAGTTGGGTGGCTGCCGCCCGAAGGGTGCGTTCACGACCCTCGATCTCCTCGGCGCGTTTCGCCAGCTCCGCCGCCTGCGACTCCGTCGTCACGTTCAGTTGGGCCTGCTGCGATCGGAGGGTCGTCTGTTGGGCCTCCCACTGCTTGCGTTTCTCCGTCTCCTCGGAATGGAATTTTTTCGCGGCGTGATCGAACTGGGTATCCCGAGCGTTCAGATCTTGCTCGCGGCGAACAAGGGCCATTGCCTGGGCGGATAATTCGGTGAGGCGGGCCTCGGCCTGGTGTTCTTTGGATTCCAATTCCCGGGTGCGGGCCTCGAGGTCCTCCGCTTCTGCGCGGATCTCCGCCTCCTGAGCGGAGACGGCCTTTTCCCGGAGCGACAGTTCCTTCGCCTTCGCACCCAACGTGTCTTGGAGCGCCGCCGCGTCGCGCTCGATGCGGTCTCGTTCCGTCCGGATCTCCGACTCCTTGATTGCCAGGGACTGGCCGAGCGCTTCGGCCTCGGTTCGGACGCGCGCGGACTCTGACTCGTACCGGTCCTTCAGTTGCGCGAGTTCGAGTTGATGGGCCTCGAGCTGCTTTCCGGTCTCTTGGACCGATGCGCGCTCTTGCTCGAGCCGGCTTTCGTTGGATCGGAGGGTTTCCTCCATCTCAACGATCCGGCTCTCCCGCTCCGAGAGGTCCCGTGCCTTGGCCTCCAGGTCCTGGGCATTCCTCTGAAGATCGGCGTCCATCTGATGGATTCGCTGGGTTTGAGCCACCCGATCCTTCTCCAGCTCGGTGCGTCGCGCTCCGATCTCCGTCTCGAGAGCGTTCAAGGCATCCGTCCGCTTCGAAAGTTCCGTCGCATGGCGTGCGATTTCTTCCCTGAGGCCCCGTTCCCTCGAATCGATTTCGAGGGCTCGCTGCTCGACTTCGCTCTTCAAGCGTTCCGCTTCCTCCTTCAACAACGAGGCGGACCGGGACGCTTCCTGGGCAGCTTTCTCGCGGCGCGTGACTTCTTCTTCGTTCTGCGCGACCCACTCGACATCCTGGTGAACCTTTTCCTCCTGGTCTTTCACATCGATCTCGCGGCGCTCGAGGCGCATCACGCGGGCCGCCCACGCTTCGCGCTGGGAGACGCTCTCCTGTTCGAACGTTTCCCGTTGCTCCTTGAGTAACGCCTGCTGGGATTCGAGGGTCGCCTGCCAGGTCCGGAGTTCCGCCGCGCGCGTGGCCTCCGTCTCCCGGAACCGAGTCGCCTTCCCATCGAGATCCTGAGAGAGGGTCGCCAATTCTTGGCCCTTCGCCTCGAGTTCCCTTCGGACTTTGTCCATCTTTTCGGTCTCGATCTCCAACGATTCCTCGCGCGAGGCCAAGTCGGTCAGCCGTCGGGCATTGTCCTCCGCCTGCGCCCGGATCGCTTCTTCTTTCTCCGCCACGGACTGTTCTCTCGCCTCGACCTCGATTTCGCGGGACAGGATTGCTTGGTTCTTTTCGTTCCGTGTGGCCTCGTACAATTCCTTGTCCTGCGCGATTCGAAGTTGATGCTCACCGATTTCCTTCGCCTGTCCGTCGAGGTCCGCCCGGCGGCGGCGGAGTTCGTCTTCGTATTGGGCCGTCCGGTCTTGGAACTCCCGCCTCTCGGATTCGAATGCCCCGCGGGCCTCTTCGAGGACGACCCGATCTTCCGTCAACGCGGTCTCCCGGGCCTCGAGGTCCCGGGTCCGGTCCGAGACCTCCTGGAGTGCGGCCTCGGCGCGTGTCCTCTCTTGCCGAGCCACTTCCTCGGCCTCATGGATTTGGCTTTCGCGGGTCGCGAGCTCGGCCTCGGAGGGCGCCAGGCGCGCCTCTCGGGCGGTGAGCTCCTCCGTCTTCGCCGCGGCAGCTGCCTCCGCTGCCTCGGCATGTGCGACCCGTGTGTCGACAGAGCCTTTGAATTCCAACAGCTCCTTCTGATCGATGTCGAACTGTGCCCGACTCTGCGCGAGATCCTCGAGGTCCTTGCGTACAGCGGCCTCTCGAGTTTCCAACGCTTGGGCCTGAACCCGAATTCCGTCGGCTTCGGCCATGAGACGTTGCCGTTCGGAGGCGAGCCTTTCCTCTTCCTTTCCGATGCCCTGCTCGCGCTCGTTCAGTTGCGACTCGATCGTTCTGACCGCCGTCTCGCGTTCGTTGATCCCGTTCGTTTTCTCGACCAACTCGCTCTCGCCGGCTTGGACCTGCCCGATCCGCGTGTCGAGATCCGTACGGAGGGCCTCGGTCCGTCTTGCGAGGTCATCGATGGCGTTCCGGTCCTCCGCGACCTGGAGCTCGCGGCTCTTCAGGTCTTCTTCCTTCGCATCGATCGCCGCCCGGTCGGACGCAAGCCGGCTCCGCTCCTCCTCGATCTGATGGTGCATCGCGTCCAGTTCGCTGGTTCGCGTCTCGATCCCGACCCGCCGCTCCTCGAGTCCTTTCGTTTGGGCCTGCAGGTCCGTTTCCTGGAGACGGGCTTCTTCGAGACGCTGCTTGACCGCGTCTTCGAACTTGTCCTGGATCTGGACCAGCATTTCGCGGGCAAACTCCACGTGCTCGAGGGTGACCGGGCCATAGGCGAGGAGGACGACCCCAAGTGCGTCACCACGGACCGTCTGGCCGTGGTACTTGGTGACCCTGATCGGTTTCTCGACCGCATCGAGGACGCCCGCCTGTACCGCTTGGTCATACGTGACCTGGCACGACGGGTCCAGGGTGAATTCCCTGAGCATTTTTCCGCGTTCGTCCACAAGGAAGGCCTTTGCGGGCCTCCAGCGCTGTCGTTGCGCGAACATAGCTACACCCAAGAAGATTCCGGGAAGGATCAGGAACATGTATGGTGTCTGCCACCAGCCCGGACCGGGCGGTGGGATGACGACCGGGACCTGCACGGTCACCCGCATGTTGGGGTCCGAGCCGAGCATCGTGAAGACGACCTGGCCGGCGTCGTCGACCGTGCCAGCCACGAAGGGCGATCCGTCTTTCGTCACCGTGAATGGGAGTCGGACGGTGTTGCCGCCGATGGTCCAGGTGATGGTCTGCGTCGTTTCAGTGGAGGAATGCGTCCATGCGTACGACGCTCCCGTCGTCCAGTCGCCGAACGCGGTGATCGTGATGAGCGCGCTCCCATCGCTGTTCGTGACGGTCAAGGTTGAGACGCTCACGGAACTGTCCGCGATCGTCCCGACCACGGAGAGGCGGTTGAACGTGATTCCGTAGCCCGTCTTGGTGAGCGTGCTCGACCCCGCCACGGTCAGGTTCGCCGCGGTGAGATTCGACCTGAGCGCGATTGTTCCCGCAATCGTGAGCGTCGCGAAGGACTGGCTAGCACCCATCGCGATGGTTCGGCTCGTGCCGGTGAAGGTCACCGAGGAACCGGTGGACGTAAAGGTGGTCAAAGACGACGAGTCCCACGATCCCGCGATGGCAATCGAAGCCAGGTCGAAGACCAGGGTTGCCGAACCCGTGGAGGTCACGTTGCCGTTGAAGGTGACGGTGGTACCGGTCAGGGCCAGCGCGCCCGACCACGTCACGTTGGAGGAGAAGGTCGTGCTCACGCCCGGGATTACCGTGAGACTGAAGATCGGCTGCGTGATTCGGATGGAGCCGCCGGACGCGTTGACGACGAGGGTCGAAGTCCCTGCGGTGAAGGCTCCCGCCGAAGTATCGATCGACCGGATCGTGATCGTGCTGTTACCTGCCGTCAGCGTGCCACCGCCTGCGACGAGCAGGCTCGCTCCCCCGGTGATGTCATTCCCGGTCGTGGTCAGTGTCCCATCAATGGAGAGAGTCCCGTCCACATCCGTGGCATTGTTCTGCGCGACGGTCCCGGAAATGGTCAGGTTGTGGAAGCCGTTCGAGGCGTCCCGGGTGCGGAGCGTCTTGGCCGCGCCGGACAAGGTCACGGTGCTGGAGCCCTTGGTGAATGTCGCCCCGACACCGGACGTGTCCCAGTTGCCGCTAACAGTCCAGTCTCCGCCGGTCAGCGTGATGGTTCCCGAGGTGCTGCCGTTCATCGTCACGTCCGCGGCGGAAACGGTCGAGGCGTTCGCGACGAGGATTCCGGAATCACCGACCGCGATGGAGCCTCCCGCCAATGAGAGGTTCGCGGTGGCGAGCGTAGTGGTCGATCCCGCCCCATCCTGAATGGTGAGGACGTTGCTCCACCGAAGACCATTCGTGGCCATGGAGAAGGTCACCGCGCCGCTGCTCGCGGCGGACCGGAAAGTGACCGAATGGAACTCGCTACCCGCGAGGGCCGCGAAGGTCATCGTTTGCGATGTCGTCGAATTGAAGACGACGGTCCCGGTACCGGCGGACCAGTTGGCGGACGTGCTGTTGTTCGTCCACGACCCGCCGAACGTCCACGTTGCGCTGCCCATCTTGAAGTAAGCCGCCGCGCTGGAAATCGATGTGTCTCCCGCGATGCCCACTACGGACGCAGCTCCAGACCCATCTAGGATGGCGGACCCCGAGAGAGTGAGCCCGCCCGTCGCGGTCAGTCCATTTGCCGTGGACGCGCCAATCGTAAGGACCCCCGCGGCGTGGATGATCCCACCACCCACCGCGAAGTCGAAGACACCGATGGCGACGGTCCCGGACCATCCGGTCGTGTTGAGCGAGGACATCGCCGCATTCAGATCGACCGTGACCGTCCCGCCTCCGGAGTTCGCGTCGAAGAACACCGGGTTGGAGGCGTTCGGCACGGAGCAACCGTTCACTCCGCCGGACGAGGAAGACCAGTGCGTCGTCTGCGACCAGTTGCCTGTGCCGCCGATCCAGTATCGGTTGCCCGGGCCGCAGGGAGCGGAGAGGGTGACGTCGACCACGGGGTCGGAAGCGAGCATGGTGAAGACGACTTGACCGGACCCGTCCACGATGCCGTTCGTGAACAACGCGCCGTCTTTTGTCACGTTGAAACGATTCCCGACCGTGTTTCCTCCGATCGTGAAGGTGATCGTCGAGGTCCCGACGCTGGAAAAGTCCGTCCAGGTGTATTGGGTGTCGGCCGTCCAATTCGTGAACACGCTGATCGTCGTCAGGTTCGTCGCGTCGGTGTTCGTCACAGAGAAGCCCACGACGATGACAGTCCCGTCGACGATGCTTCCAGTCCCAATCTCGGTGAGGGCGTTGAAGGCGAGGTTCTGCCCCGTCTTCGTCAGGACGGCTCCATTGTTCACGGTCAGAGCCCCCGCCGCCGTCACCGTCGAGGTGGTGGAGACCGTACCGCCGATGGTGAGATTGTAGAACATCTGGCCTGACGCGAGGCCGATCGTTTGCGACGTCCCTGTGAAGGTCACGGTCGAAGTGTCCGAGTTTAGAATCGAACCCAAACCGGTGCTGTCCCACGATCCGCTCACCGTCCAAACCCCGGTCGTCAGGGTGATCGTCCCCGATGTACCTCCGTTCATCGAGAGGTTGGACACCCCCACCGTGGAGGCGTTCGCCGTCAGCGCCCCTGCGTTCCCGATTATCAACGCTCCGCCGGTCAGACCGCGGTTGCTTGTGGCGAGCGTCGTGGTCCCGCTTCCGCTCTGAATAGTGAGGTTTCCGGACCAGACCAAGGCGTTGGTCGCCATCGTGAACGCGACCGTCGACGCCCCGCTGTTGAAGACTACGTTATTGAACTCGGGTGCGTTTCCCGGGAGGGCTGCGAACGTCATCGTCTGGTCCGATGACGAATTGAACGTGACCGTGGCCGTTCCGATCGCCCACGATGCGGATGTAGAAGCGTTCGTCCAGGACCCGGAGATGGTCCACGATTCGGAGCCGAACGCGATGTATGACCCAGCTGCGGATATGTTGACGTTCCCAGTGATGACGACAGGTCCAGAAGTTGAGAGCAGCGAACCTCCGGCAAGGGTCAGGCTACCGTTGACGGTCAACGGGTTGGTACCTTTCGTCACAGAGCCTGAGTTAAGATTGAGGGCGGAGGCCGTGAGCTGGGATGACTGATTGATAGTCCCCGTGATTGTGAGGGTTGTGAACGATTGGGAGGCGAGGAGATTCACGGTTTGCGCGGAGCCTGTCATCGTCACCGTACTCGTGCCTGGCGTAAGCGTGCTCCCGGCCCCGGACGTATTCCAAGATCCGCTCACGGTCCAAGCCCCGGTCAGCGTGATCGTACCGGAGGCACCCCCGGTCATCGTAACGTTCGTGAACGTGCACGCGGAGGCACCCGCCGCCAGGGTGCCGCCGTTCGGGACGACGAGGTTCGAACCACCGGTGATGTTGAATCCACCCGTGGTCAGCGTCCCAGCCACCGTTAGCGAATTCGATACATCGATGGCCGTCGACTCGGTGATCGTGCCCGAGACGGCGAGATTGTAGAACCCGTTCGACGAGTTGAGGGTCGAGACGGTCTGAGCCGCGCCGATGAGGGTGATCGTCGACGTCCCTTTGGTGAATGTCGAGCGGTCATCGTCACACCGGACGCGGACACCGTGGAGGCGTTCGCAGTGAGAACTCCGGCATTGCCCACGACGAGGGCACCACCGGTGAGCCCCAGGTTGGCCGTGGCAAGCGTCGTCGTCCCGCCCCCGCCTTGAACGGTGAGGATTCCGGACCAGACAAGGTGATTCGTCGCCATGGTGAACGTCACCGTCGACGCACCGCTGTTGAAAGTCGCATTGTTGAACTCGGATGCGTTCCCGGGGAGAGATGCGAACGTCATCGTCTGGGGCGACGACGAATTGAAAGTCACCGTCGCCGTTCCTACCGACCAACTCGCCGACGTGGAGCTGTTTGCCCACGAGCCGGTTACAGTCCAAGACTCGGAACCGAAGGAGATGTAGGAAGCGGGCGCCGAGATCGCCACGTTGCCCGTGATGCTGACGGCGCCCGATGTAGAGATGAGCGCGCCTCCGGATAACGTAACTCCCGCGTTGGCGGTGAGAGCGTTCGTCCCTTTGGCAAGCGTGCCACCCGAAAGGGTGAGGAGTCCGGCGGTCGTGAGTTGACTCTGGAGAGTCCGCGTGCCGCCACTGACAGTGAGAGCACCGAAGGAGGTGCTCCCCCCGATCCGGACGTTCCCGGTCCCTGAAAACGTGACCGTCGAGCTCGTTGCGGTGAATGTTGTGGCGGAGGACGTATCCCAGTTCCCTGAGCTCATCGTGATGGTCGCAGAAGCGAAAGCGATTGTCGCCGCTCCGCTCGAGGTCAGACTATTCGCCCCGAATGCGATCGTCCCTGCGCTCGTGAATGTGAGGGTCCCAATCCACGTGAGGGATCCCGTGAACGTCGTGGAGATGGCGGGATTGACCGCGAGGTTGTTCACGGTCTGCGAGATGTTGATCGTGCCGCCCGATGCATTCACGACTATGGTCGAGGCACCGACCGTGAATGTGCCCAGATGTGTGTCCATCGACGTCACGGTAATCGTAGACCCGTTGGCGGCCAGGGATCCTCCCGCATTCACGTTCAACGTGACCGCGTTGATCGCGGGGTTCAAACCGCCTGTGTTCAGCGTCGTGGTTCCCGCTCCGCCCGCGATAGTGAGCGTCCCGCCCACGTCCAGGCTGTTCGCGGCCATCGTGTATGTGACGGTCGATGCGCCCGAGTTGAACGTGACATTTCCGCCGAATTCTTGGGTCAGGTTGGCGAAGGTCATGGTTCGCGAAGCGGCCGAGTTAAACGTGATAGGGGCAGCGAAGCTCCAAGAGGCTGACGTGGACGAGTTCGTCCACGATCCGGACGCGGTCCAAGAGCCGGCCGCCGTCGACGTGATGTAACCAGCGGCGTTGTTGACCGTCACGTTCCCGGTCACAGAGATGGTCGAGGCATTCGTCCGGAGGACCCCGGTCGGACCGCTGACCGTCAGCCCGCCGCCGATCGTGAGGCCATAGTTCGTTCCCGTCGTGTCGAGCGTGCCACTCACGGTCACGAGGCCCGCGGTGGTGATTGCCGAGGCGGCGGATACCGTACCGCTGATGGTGAGAACCCCGAATCCATTCGACGAGTTCAGGATCTTGACGGTCGTGCCCGCCCCGCTCATCGTCACGGTGCTCGAAGGCCCCGTGAACGTGGAGCCGGCGCCCGAGGTGTCCCAATTCCCGGCCACAGCCCACGTGCCGGAGGCGGTGATCGTTCCGGAGGTCCCTCCCGTCATCGTCACGTTGGCTACGCTCACGGTGGAGGTGCCCGTCGTCAACGTGGCACCGTTGTTCACCGTGAGATTGCCGCCGGTGCCCGTCAAGGCGAGGTTCGCGGTCGCGAGATTCGCATTGTTGTTCAGGGTGAGCGTGCCTCCCCACCGAAGCGCGTTCGTGGCCATCGTGAACGTCGCCGCCGCGGTCGGGCTGAATTGCACATTGCTGAACTCCGAGAAGCCCAGATTGCCGAATGTCATGGTCCGGGAAGCGCCGGAATTGAAGACCACGGTGCCCGTCCCCGCAGACCACGATCCGCTCGTCGACGAGTTCGTCCAGGAGCCGCTGAAGGTCCATGTCGCCCCGCCGAAGTTGACGAATCCGGTGGCCGCGATGCTGACGTTGCCGTTGATCGTCTTCGTCCCGGCCGCGCCCGCGGTGAGTCCTCCGGCCATATTCGCGGCAAGCGTGGCGGCCGTCAGCGTGAACGTGCTGCTCGCGAGGACCGCCCCAGCATTCACCGTCAGAGTGCCAGACACATCCACGAGCCCCGTTTGGGTGACGGTTCCTGCGGCGGAGATTGTCAGGTTGTTGAAGTTGTTCGCCGCGTTCAAGATCGCGATGTTGCTCACGCCGCTCATCGTCACCGTGCTGGTCCCTTTCGTGAAGACCGAGCCGGCCCCACTCGTGTCCCAGTTCCCCGAATTCGTGACCGAGGCTGTGGTGAGCGTGATCGTGCCGCTCGTGCCGCCGATCATCGTCACACTCGAGACGGTGATCGCGGACGCATTCGCCGTCAGGACCCCGCCGTTGCCCACGTTCAACGCACCGCCCGTCAATCCCAGGTTGGCCGTCGCGAGGTTCGTTGTCGAGGATCCATCGGAGATAATCAGCGTTCCCGCCCAGTTCAGGGCCCTCGTGGACATCGTGAAAATCTGCGCCGTTGCGGCAGTCGAACCGAACGTGATGTTGTTGAACTCGCTGCCCGAAAGATTCGCGCCAGCGAACGTCATCGTCCCACCGGTCGCACTGTTGAATGTGACACTCCCGGTCCCGGCACCCCACGTCGCTGACGTCGAAGCGTTCGTCCACGTTCCTGTGATCGTCCATGTGGATGAATTCATCACGAGGTAGCCGTTCGCCGCACCGATGTTCACGTTTCCGTTGATCGAGATGGCCGAAGCGTTTGCTATCAGGGCTCCGAACGTCGACACCGCGAGTCCCCCGACGGTGATGCCCAGGTTTGCGACCGACGTCGTCAGGACGCTCCATCCCGTTGCGCCGCCAGTCGAGTTCAGGATTGTGAGTGTCCCGCTCATGCGGAGCGCATTCGTCGCCATCGTGTAGGTGACGCTCGTCGTCACACTTGCGTCAAGTGTGAGATTGCTAAACTCGTTCGCCGCTCCGGCCAAAGCAGCGAACGTGAGAGTCCCATTCGCCGCATCCCGGATGGTCACGCTGCTCGTACCCGCCGTCCAACCGGCGGCGGTGGACTGGTTGGTCCAGTTACCGTTGATCGTCCACGTCGATGCGCCGAGGAGGACGACCGTCGCCGCAGTCAAGATGCTCACGTTGCCAGTCACACTGACAGTGGAATTGCGGGCGTTGAACGTGCCTTGAATGAGGAACGCGCCGTTGATCGCGAGGGCCCAGTTTGACCCGGTCGTATCCAGCGTCCCATTGAAGCCCGTCATATCGATGCTGGCGATCGTGGTAGCAGCTGCGAGCGTGATGGTTCCGCTTGGGCTGGCATTGAAGATGGCTTGATTCGACGCCACCGGGGTGCACGCGCAAGAGGCCCCCCCGGCCGAGTTGGACCAGTTGGCTCCGGTGTTCCATGCGCCGCCCGCACCGATTCGATAGCAGTTTCCTGCAGCCACGCCACAGTTGGGAGCGGCGGCGACGCGAACGGCACCGAGGACCCAGCTGTTGCCTCCGCCGATGGTCCACGTAATCGCCGTTCCAGGATTGGGCATGTCGCTGCCCGCTCCGCAGAGATTGGTACCAGAACCGGTGCATTTGGCCGTCGCGACGCCAAAGAGATCCGTCGCGGTCGCTCCTGTACCGGTCACCGCCGACGGAGCCGTGGCACTCTGATGTGCGAACACGGCAAATGCGAGTTCGCCTGCTCCCGGCGAAATCGAGATACCGGGATTTGCGGAATTACCATTCGCCGTCGTCCCACCCACCGTGGGGCTCGCGCTTGAGACTCCACTCAAAAGAATCGTGGCACAGACTTGTTTGGCGGTGCCCGCTGCCAGAGTTGCCGTCATGGTTTGGGCGCCGCCGGGGATCGCACCCTGGTAGAACCACATCTCCGTGCGCACCACTCCGGCGCCGCTCGAAGCCGTGCCGGCGATGAGGCTGAGAGTGACGGAACCATAGGTGACCGTCGAGTAGGCGCTCGCAGGGCGGTTGCTGAGCATGACGAGGACGGCGTTGTCTGCCGCAGCCGCCGATTGGGACGTCGTGCACGTGACCGCGTCAGGGTCGACGACTGCGGTCGTGGTCGAGTCGACTGTCACCGTATCCGCCCTCGCATTCACCGTGAAGAGATCGAAGAACCAGCCGATGCCGCCTCGAACGGAGCCGAGGAGGTCGCTCCCCACATGGCGCCAGTCGACCGGGGGGAACCACTCGCGGATGCGATGACCGATCACATTTCCCGCGGTGCCCTCGGGCGGGCCTCGATGTATGAACACGTTGAGGTTGGGTACGTCGAATGAGAACGGGACTAGGCGCGCCGTGGGATGCGAAGACGGTTCCGGGAAAAGGAACGTGATGTTGTAGTTGGGCCTCAGATCGTTCCCCTGAAACAGGAGTCGTTGAAGTTCTTCCGTCAGGGCCCGACCCGGGATCGTGAGCCGTCCATCGGGGCCGCGAAACGCAGCAAGCGGGTCGGAGACCATTTGACTCTCGATCACGACGGTGGCGGTGGCTAGGAGGACAAACCCGAGCAGGAGGGCGGTCCCCGTCTTCATGGGAAGGGCATCCCCTGTTGGGCCGACGGCCTGTCCTTCAGTCCGGTCAAGACGAACCGGTGTCCGTTTTCAGAGCATCCGCCGATCGATCGCCAAAATGTCGCGTCGGGATTGTTTCGGACCGAGAAGGCACACCCGCTCATCGAACACGGGGTCGGCGGGTTTGCACTTGCTACGATCAAAGTCCTCACGACTAAGACGCCGTCTGTGCGGGTGTAGCTCCGATTTCGAATGAGACCTATTTAAGCGCCGGTCAGTGGTTATCGACCCTGATTTCATGGAGGGAACAAGGTCCGTCATTCGACCGTCACGCGCCCGGACAAACGGGCTTCCATCGCCTCGAGCTCGGCTGCCCGGCGGCGGAGTTTCTCCTCCCTGTCGAGCAGCTCGAGCGCTTTCTGCTGGATGATCTTCACCCGACGTTCGATGTCCTTCTTCGCTTCGTCGGCCTGGGCCCGAGCATCGGGCATCGGCGTCTTTGCCTGCGCGATGATCGTCTTCTGCCGCGCGACGGTCGCGGACTCGTTCCTCGCGGTCCAAGAGTTCGATTGCGCGGCGCTGGAGGAACTTCCGTTCTCGGGCGAGTTCTCCCTTCTGACCTTCCATCGTCTTCCGGACCTCGTCCGTCTCGCCCGGTTCGCGGTGGGACGCGACGAGGCGTTCCTTTGCCATCGCGGCGAACCGCTGACTCATGTCCGCAACCCGACCTTCAATCTCTTTCCGCGTCCGTTCCTCATCCGCCAATCGTGAGTTGGCGTTTGCGCGCTCCTTCTCAAGAGCGGCGATTGAATCTCTCGCCTCTCTCTCGAACTTGGCAATCTGCGCCGTAGCTTCTCGGTAGCGAACGTCAACTTCGTTCTTCGCGGCCAAGAGAGCGTTCCGTTCCTGTTCGAAGGCCTGTTGAGCATCTGACGTGGCCTTCGAATCGGTCTTCTTGGATTCGAGGTGCCGGCTTGCGGCAAGCTGCTCCGTCATCTCGAGCGTCTTCATCGCTCGCGACACGCCGCGGGTGACGGAGTCCTGCATCCGCGCAGCGTAATCCGCGAGAGCGGTCAACCCGGCCTTCTGACGGTTCAACTCTTCTTGTCGACCGAGGAGGTTCGCGGACTCTCCTTGGAGTTTCGCCTCTTGTTCGGCCAGACTTTTCTCCTTCGCTTTGAATCGCGCCTCGCGCTCCGCGGAAGCCCTGTCGAGATCCGGTTTCGCTTCGGTTGTTCGAGCGGGCGCTGCACGATTCCCCGGGGCGAGATGCGAATCCGCGGCCGTCAACAGGAGGGCGGTCCAGTCGACGTCTTCGGATGCGAGATGGCCCCTCGAGAGGAGGACGAAGACCAGCTTGCCGCTCTGGAACGCGGTGAACACATATTCTCCGACGAAGAGAGAATCGCGATCGCCGATTCCTTCCGGCGGCAACACCTTCAGGAAATCATCGTAGTCGATTGGGCAATCCGCATCGAGGACATATTCGCCGGTCATCTCTCCGCGGTCGTCGAGCACATAGATCTTCTTGAGCTGCGCCCGCGCCGTTTTTCTGGATGGCGCGGCCATCAAGACCGCGGTGAGGGCTGGGCTGAAACCTCGCATTAAGATGCCCGTCACCAGGGCTTCCATCGGCCCTTGCATACGCTGCTTTCCTCGGTTCGCGAAGGCGTTCCCTCACGTGACTTGTCGGAGGATTCGAGCGGGCTGCACCGTATTTAAGGGGCGGGTTTTGGTTATCGGACGTGAGAAGGGGTGGTCATGGAGGCGGCGGTCCGGAAGATGCTCGCCTCATCGTCGGCTCGGCCTCCACCGGATGCTCCGCTTTCGGTTTCGGTTGTCGGAACGCGCGTTGCATTTGCAGCGCGTAATCGCGCAACGCGGTCAGCCGCGTCTCCCTCGTCCGGACTTCGCCTTCCAGATCGCGAAGGGTGATTGCCGCGGTCCGGAGTTCCGCTTCGAGGAGGGCGAGTCGCTGCTCCCGTCGTCTCAGTTGGGCCTCGCGGGCCTCGGCCTCGCGGTCCCGTTCCTGCAAGGCATCCTCCCGCGCCGCGATCGCCGGGGACAGACTGGGCGGGAGGTGCATCCGCATGGCCGCCAGGAGTGTGCCGATGGATCCCCGCTCCTCGATCCGTGGGACGCCGTGGGTCAGTACGACGAACCACAGGTCCTCGACTCGAAAGGGAGTGAAGGCGTACTCGCCCTGGTAGAAGGCGACGAGATGCCGCATCCCGTTCACGGGAATCGACCGACGGAGATCGTCATACTCGAGCGGGCAATCGTCGCGAAGCGCATACTCGCCGAGCAAACGAGCATCCTCGCCAAGGACGAAGATCCGTTCGTAGTCGACCCGAGGGACCATCCTCGGAGCTTGGAGCGTCAAGCGCCCGACGACCGCCATGCCATCTCGCGAGATGGCCCCCTCCTCCATAACGCCCTCTTTCATGATGCGCCCGCCCCCCCGAAAGTATGCGGATGCCGATGTGATAGGAATGCGGGGTCTCTTGAGGGTTTCTGTCGCTCCCGCCCCGTTATCACATCCGACACTGAGACTGATGCGCCGCCTCAGTCCCGCTAGACCAGAGAACGGGCCTTCTCCAGATTGTCGACTCCGAGCGCCAGCTGCGCGTGACCGCCGACAGTGCCCAAGTGAATCGCGCTCATCACGTCGACTCCGGCATCCCCGAGTTTCTTCGCGAGAGCCGCGAGTGCTCCCGGTTTGTCGTCGAGTCTCACGACGAGCACGGTCCGAGTCGAACAAACGTACCCGTGTTTCAGGAGGGCCTCCCGCGCTTGGACCGGCTGGCTCACGATCAGGCTCACGTAGGACCGGCCGCTGGCCGACTCCCCGCTAATCGCTTCGATGTTGATTCCCGCGGTCCCAAGGATCGCGGCCAGTTTCGCCAACTCGCCAGGGCGGTCGGGGACCTCGATGTCGATCTGGATCATCGATCTCCTCTCCGACGGCGATGGCATTACCAGGTTACAAGTGTTGTGAACCCCCCGCTGGTCGCCGAATTGCAGATCCCAGAGTCCGCCTCCGGTGGGTCCATGCCCTTCCGACTGGCCCACCTGCGGATCCAGGGCCGCGTCAGGATCGGTAAGGCCGCGTCTAAGAGGAGGGCTGGGCCAGGATGATCCGTGCATCGACGGCGCAGTATCCACGTCCTTCCTCGAGGACCAGGACCGGGTTGAGGTCCATCTCCTGAATTGAGTCGAAGTCGGACACGAGCGCCCCGAGTCGCAGGATTGCGTCCTGAAGCGCGGTCACGTCGCGCGCTGGTTCGCCGCGAACACCGCGAAGGATTGGATAGGTCCGAATCGATTCGATCATTCGCATCGCGTCGCGATCGGTTAGCGGAGGCAGGCCGAACGAGACGTCCTTCAGGTATTCGACGTAGATACCGCCGAGGCCGAAGACCAGGAAGGGACCGTACACCTTGTCCCGCGCCATCCCGAGGATTACCTCCATTCCTCCCTGGACGAATTCTTGCACGAGGAAGCCTTCGACCGTCAGGCGACGATCTCGGAGCTGCCGTTCCATCGCCGAGGCCGCGTCCACAAGTTCCTTCTCTGTTCGGATGCCGAGACGGACGGCCTGGAGTTCCGACTTGTGGACGATCTCCGGACCGAAGGCCTTGAGGACGACCGGATATCCGATCTCTTTGGCTGCCCGACTGAGGTCCTCGATGCGGCGCACGATCCGCGTTTTCGTGGTTCGGATGCCGTAGGCATTCAGCAGGGCGTCCGCCTCCTCATCCCTCAGCCGCGAGCGACCTTCGCCAACGGCGCGGTCGAGGATCGTTTGCGCCTGGGTCCGATTCACCGGGAAAGTGCGGAGCTCTCCCTCATCGCGTTTCCGGTACTCGGCATAGCGGTACATGGCGGCAAGGGATCGCGCGGCACTCTCGGGAAACAGGTACGACGGGACGCCGTGGCTGACGAGTTCCACGAATCCGGGGCTATTCTCCGACCGGCCGAGGAAATTGCACAGGACCGGTTTCGAGTGGTCCTTCGCCGTCTGCCACACCGCACGGGCGATATCGACTTCATCGACGCGCACGGGAGGCACGTAGATCGCGATTGCCGCGTCGACCCCGTCGTCCGAGAGGACCGCATCCAGAGCCCGTCGATAGTCTTCGAGACTTCCCTGGGGCGTCAAGTCGATCGGGTTGCGGAGGGAGGCCTCGGGGGGCGCCCAGGTACCCATGAACGCCTGGGTCGCCGGGGCCAGGTCCGCCAGCCGCATCCCGTGGGCGACGAGCTCGTCGACGCACATGATCGCGGGCCCACCCGCATCGGATACGATCGCGACGCGGTTCCCGCGAGGGAGCGGCTGCAGCGAGAATGCCATCGCGAAGTCGAACAACTCCTCGATCGATGCCGCCCGGAGGACGCCGGTCTGAGCGAACACGGCTTCGGCTGCTAGGTCCGATCCTCCGAGGGAGCCCGTGTGGGACGCGGCCGCGCGGCTCCCCGCTTCCGAGCGGCCGGACTTCACCGCGATGACCGGCTTGTCCTTCGTCGTCGCCCGTGCAATTTGGACGAAGTTCTTGGGATTGCCGAAGTTCTCGATGTAGGCCAGTATGATCTTGGTGTCCGGGTCGCCGCGCCACATCTGCAGCAGGTCGTTCAGGCTCACCTGCGCCTTGTTTCCGAGCGAACAGAATTTGGCGAAGCCTACCCCCAACGTCTTCGCGTGCTCGAGGATCGCGATGCCCAGCGCCCCGCTCTGCGTGACCAGGGAGATCCCGCCGCGGAGCGGGGGCGTGGGCGCGAACGTTGCGTCCATCCGGACGTCGGGATGGGTGTTGATGACCCCCATGCAGTTGGGACCGATCATCGTGAGGTCGTATCGCCGGCACACGTCGACGAGTCGCGCTTCGCGCTCGAGTCCGATGCCCCCGACTTCCCGGAATCCCGCCGTGATGACCACGAGTCCTCGTGCGCCCTGACCGCCGCACTCCTCGGCGGCCCTGACCGCGAGGTCGGCGGGCACCGTGATGATCGCGAGATCGATCGCGTCCGGGATGTCGCGTACGTTCGCGTAGGCCCGGAGTCCATGGATGCTCCGCGCGTTGGGATTCACGGGATAGAGGACTCCTTGGTATTCGTTCAGGATGAGATTCCGTAGGATTTCGTACCCGATCTTGCCAGGATGCCGCGAAGCCCCAACGACCGCGATCGACCGAGGAGAGAAGACGGCGTCGAGACCGACTCCGATCATCTTCGCGGCGAACCTTCCCGGCGGTATTGAACCTTCTCGGGGAGCCCGGCGTTGCATTATCACGCTCGGTAACCGGGCCCTTCGTCTAATATATCGTGACGAGAACCGGGGGATAACAACCCAACACTCGGCCTCGTTCAGAGCCCGATTCCCATGGTGAACTCTCATTCCGGCCCGCATCGAAGGACCGGCGCTTGGGCCATCTTCCTCATGATTGTCGTGGGGGCCTCGGTCCTGGGTCTCGCGGCGAGTGGCGTCACCGCGGTAGGCCCGTCCTGTCCCACGGGGAGAGCCTATCGGTCGGGTCCCATCGGCACCGCGAGCTGGGATACGTTTTGCATCTGGGTCATGTACGGCAACGTGACGGTGAATCTGGGGGCTACGCTCACGCTCCTGCCGGGGACCACCGTCCTGGCGGATCCGAGTGTCCATCTGTACGTTCGAGGGACCTTGCGGGCGGACGGCAGCTCGGGAGGGCTGATCACGTTCGGGGCAAACAGGACCGGGGTCGGCGTGGGCGCTTGGGGCGGGGTACAGTTCAACGCGAGCGCGACGGGGTCTCTTTCCTGGGCCTCCTTCGACCGGGTCGACCGGGCGGTCACCGTCCTGGGCCCGACGCCCATCTCGCCCTGGATTCACGATAACACGGTCATCCAAGCCGGCATCGGCTTTGCCTTCCTCACAGGGTCGACGAGCACCCTCTCGAGCAACACGATTCGTCGGACGGCGAGCTTCGGTGTGTACGTGAACGCCTCGAGCATCTTCGTGGACCGAAACACGATCAACGGGACGACCGTGGCGATTCAGTTGGAGCAACCGGGGACCTCGACGGTCTCCTCGAATACGATCACGAACGTGAGTTCGACGTTCGCCGCCGGGATCTCCGTCTGGTATGGGGCAACCGCGAACATTATCAATAACACGATCAGCGGCGTCCGGGCCCTGGCAGGCTCCGGTGGGCCGACCTCGGGATCGAACGGTCGCGACGGCGGAGTGGCCCTCGGGGTCTTCGTCAATGCGGCGCCTGCCGCCTCCGTCTCATTCAATTCCATCGATACGATCATCGCCGGAAACGGCGGCAACGGTGCCGCGAACACGTCCGTGGGCCCGGGAGGTCGAGGAGGCAGAGGCGGCTCGGCCGCGGGCATCGTCGTCGCAGCCACTCCTGACGTCTCGATCTACGGCAACGATATCAAGGCCCTCACGGGGGGACGGGGCGGAGCGGGCGGCGGAGGCGCGCCGACGAACAACGGAGGCCGGGGCGGTGACGCAGGCGAAGCGGCGGGCATCGAGGTCTTCTCGACCGCCACCTCGGCGGGAGTTTCTTCTAACATCGTGACAGGTCTCACAGGCGGCCAAGGAGGCGTCGGGGGCGCGGGCACGGTTCGAGACGGCTCCGGAGGCGGAGGGGCGGACGCCTATGGCATCATCTTCATCTCGGCCGCCCAAGCGGACGCCAGCGGGAACCTGGTCCAGACCCTCCGCGGAGGACTCGGCGGAAACACGAGCGGGGCCCTCGGCACGGGCAACGGAGCCCGTGGCGGAGACGCGACGGGCATTTCCGTGGTTCCCATCCTTGGTTCGTCCACGGTCCACGCGAACACGATCGACAGTTTGACCGGAGGGTTCGGCGGAACCCGCGGACCCATCGGAGGCCAGGGAGGGAACGCGACGGGAGTGATCGCGTTCGGAAACAATGACGGGCTTTTCAACGCGACATCGGTCACGTACGACTGGATCAGCACGTTGACGGGGGGACAGGGAGGGAACGGGAGGACGGCAGGGGGCAACGGGGGCAGCGCCTCGGGAATCGGCGTGGTCTTTGCGACTCCGACCCTCGGATCGGACACGATCTTGACTCTCCAAGGAGGCCGCGGCGGGGATTCCACCGGTGCGAACGGCGGACGCGGGGGCGACGCGACCGGTGTCATCGGAGCCTTGGTGGCCGATGGGCGTTCCTCCTTCGACTCCATCACAAGCGTCATTAAGGGCGCGGCGGGCAACGGCCCTCCGGTCCAGAGCTCCTACGGCATCGGATTCAACTTCGTCGGCAACGCGACCTTCACGAGTCGCTTCACCGTCGACAACGCGAGCTTCGCGTTCGTCGGTAATTACGAGTTCTTCGTGAACAATTACAGCTGGGCCGTCTCCGTGAACACACCGTTCACGAGGCCCGCGGTCATGCCGGCCGGCAACCTGACCGTCCAAAACTTCCTTGATGTCGAGGCGTTTTGGCCCGACGGATTCACGCCGGTGACCGGGGCTCGGATCATCATCCAGGATAACGGCGTGGACATCTGGAACCGGACGGCCGCGACCGGGGACCAGTCATGGATCCTCGTGACCGACCGGGTCTACATCGGATCGAACACCGCGAAAGACAATGTCACCAAGGGTCGCGTAGCGTACTCGTCCTACGCCTTCGGGAACAGTCCTCGGAACGTGGACATGTCGACGAGCCACACGGAAACCTTCACCATGGTCGATCTCGTTCCTCCGACCTCCGCGGCGAACGCGCTCCCGACGTACGAGAACTCGACGTCGTTTTTCGTCTACTACACGGCAAGCGACGGGTTCGGAACCGGATTGGGAAACATCACGCTCTGGTACCGGCAGGGCGAGAGTGTGGTATGGATCAAGTTCGCCACCCAGGCTGCGGCATCGTCCGGGCAATTTGCTTTTGTCGCGGCATCGAACGGCCACTATGAGTTCGCGACGACGGCGAACGATCTCGCAGGGAATACGCAGCCTGGACCTACCGCGAACAACACGTGGACCATGATCGACACCCTGACTCCTGGTTCCCATGTGAACGCCCTTCCACAGTACAAGAATTCGATGTCCTTCACCGTGACGTGGGCGCCGGATACGGGGGCTTCCGATCGATTGCCACGGATCGTGCCGGGAACCGGGAGGTCCCACCCTCATTAAACGACACGTATACGATCGTCGACACGACCCGGCCGGTCGTGACCTCCTACGCGCCCACGGCGACCAATGCGACCCGTTCGCCGATCATCCAGATCACATTCTCCAAGTCGATGGACCGAAAATCCGTCGAGCAAGCGTTCTCGATTTCGGGCGGGGTGAATGGGACGTTCCAATGGAGCTCGGACTCTCGCTCCGTGACGTTCCTTGCCAGCGGGGCGCTTCAAGCCGGCACCACCTACACCGTGGTCCTCGCGACAACGGCGACGGATCTCGCGGGTAACCAGATGCTCAACCCCTTGACGTACCAGTTCTCGACGGCCGCAGCGCCGCCCGCAGGTCTTGCGTTGTCCAGCTTCTGGTGGCTCATCCCGCTCTTGGCCGCGGTCGTGGGAACCGCCCTCTTCCTGGTGATGCGCCGCCGAACCGCGGCGGCACCCAAACCTGCTGTACCGACGCCCGCCGCGAAGACGAAGGAAGCGATCATCGAAGATGTCTTCCTGCTGAACCACCGCGACGGGATCTTGATCAAACACGAAACTCGACGACTCCGCCCGGACGTCGATACGGATATCCTCACCGGCATGCTCACCGCCGTCCAGCAGTTCGTGAAAGAAGCCCTTCGAGGCGATGACTATGCGGATCTGAATGAGATGACGGTCGGCCACATGCACATCCTGATCGGCCGCGGCAAGTGGCTCGTCCTTGCGGCCCGCATCGAAGGGGACGGCAGTGAGCCTTGGACCGTGCAGATTGAGCGGTGCATCAAGGACATGGAAGATCACCACTGGGACCAACTCGAGGATTGGGACGGGGACATGACTCTCGCGCGCGTCTTGACGCCGTATATCAAGAAACTGATCGACGGCGCATATGCCCAGTAGGATTCCGGATCAGAGAGAGTCTCCCGGGGCAGCAATCTTTCAACGTCCTTTCGCTACAACAAGACCGACAGGTGTCGTTCTCGCGGCCCGATAGTTCGAGCCTCGTTCGGAACACTTTCACTCCCGGTGGAATATTCCGGTTGTCCCACGCACAATACCGATAACAAAAGCTTTAATTCTGGATGCCACTTTCTAACAAGGGATGGGACGAGACGGCATCTTGTTCCACAGACTTGCGTCGACAGAGCAGATGCCGTCCCGCCCTGACCGGCACGCGGGCGCAGGCACGCGGTGATCCACGGATGGCAAGCGACGAAAGCGACGGGAAGGCGGGGAAGTCGGCGGACGACGTCCGGGACGAGTTCGAGGAGAAGATGGACCGTCTCCGTCGGCAGTACGAGCGGGACCTCCACTCCTTCCGCTACGAGATCGAGGAGCGGGAGTACCGCCTCAAGGCGTACGAGGACAAGTTCAACAAAATCAAGCAGCCGCCACTCCTCTACGCCTACGTCGTGCGCAAGGAAGGCCCCGACCTCGACGGAAACCAGGTCGTCGTCGCGCGGGCCACGGAGCTCCTCAAGGTCTCGACCGGGCTCATGGACAAATCCCAGCTCGGGGTCGGCCAATATGTCTGGGTGCACCCGCAGACGTACGCGATTGTCGAGGGCAGCGCCGTCCGCAACGAGGGCGTCATCGCGAAGGTCGCGGACATGATGGACGGCAAGCTCGTGATCTCGATCGAAGGCGACATGGAGAAGCGCCTGATCAACACCGACAAGACCGTGTACAAGAAGCTCAAGCCGGGTTTCCAGATCAGCGTGCTCCCTCCGACCATGGAGGTGCTCGAGGTCCTCCCGAACCTCGAGGTCAAGTCCCTGTTGCTCGGCGAGAAACCGAACGTGAAGTACGGCCAGATCGGCGGGCTCATGGAGGCCATCGAGCGGATCAAGGACGTCGTCGTCCTGCCGTACCAGGAGGCGAAGCTGTTCGCGCAGATCGCCCTCGAAGCGCCGCGCGGCATCCTGCTATACGGACCGCCGGGCTGCGGGAAGACGTTGCTCGTGAAGGCAATCGCGACAGAGAACGACATGACCTTCTTCAACGTCA
>VBLU01000065.1 GCA_005879065.1 Methanobacteriota archaeon | reverse complement strand
CGCGCAGATCCTGAGCGAGATGGACGGGCTCGTCGAACTCCACGACGTGTTCGTGATCGGCGCGACGAACCGCGCGGACCTTGTCGATCCCGCCTTGCTCCGGCCGGGCCGGTTCGACGAGATCATCGAGATCCCTCGTCCCGACCGGCAGGCGGCCGAGGAGATCCTGCGGATCTACCTGAACGAGGAACTCCCGGTCCAAGCGAGCTTCGAGGAGCAATCCGGCGGTCACAAGGAGGCCGTCGAGGCCCTCCGCCGCTTCGTCCTCGACGAATTGTATGGGGAGAACAAGTGGGTCAAGG
>VBLU01000126.1 GCA_005879065.1 Methanobacteriota archaeon | reverse complement strand
ACAAGTTGACCGACGGCCTTGTTGGCTTCCTGCTAGGAGTGGCGTTCATGCTGGCGATGATTCAGATCTGGGGACTGACCTGGGTCCGCTTCCTCGCCCCAAGCTGGAAACCCGGAATCTAGACGACCCTCCACAGAGGCCCCGACGGAACCCCGGACTCGGAATTCGGCCACCGAAGGTCATCATCGGTCGCGTCGCTTCAGTACGTCGTGTGCGCCTTCGACGATCTTCTCCGCGGTCAGCCCGTACTTATGGAGAAGTTCCTCCGCCTCGCCGCTCTCGCCAAAGACGTCCTGGACCCCGACCATCGCGATCGGCACCGGATGGTTCGCGGCGATCGCCGAGGCCACGGCCGCTCCGATCCCGTGGACGACCGTGTGTTCCTCCGCGGTGACGATCCCTCCCGTCTCCCGGGCCGCCCGGTCGATCGTCGCCAGGTCGAGGGGCTTCACGGTCGAGAGATTGATCACCCGCGCTGAGATCCGCTCCCGCTCCAACGTTGCCGCGGCTTCGAGGCATCGTGCGACCATGATGCCGCAGCCGATCAGGGTCACATCGAAACCGTCGCGGAGGACGCGCGCCTTCCCGATTGCGAAGCCGTCCTCGGCCGAGGTGACGGTCGGCACGTTCGTGCGCGAAAAGCGACAGTACACGGGACCCTTCATCGCGCCCGCGGCGTCCACGCACTTTGCCGTCTCCGGTCCGTCCGCGGGCACGAGGACCGTCATCCTCGGGATCCCGCGCATGAGGGCGATGTCCTCGTTGATTTGGTGCGTGGCCCCGTCGGGTCCGACCGTCAGACCCGCGTGCGAGCAGAAGATCTTCACGTTCAGGTTCGTGTACGCGACGTTCTGTCGAATCACATTGTACGTGTGCGCGGACCCGAACACGCTGTACGTCGCCGCGAAGGGAATCTTGCCCGCGGCAGCGAGTCCCGCCGCGACGCTGATCATGTTCGGCTCCGCAATCCCGAGTTGAAACAGGCGGTCGGGGAACGCCTTGGCGAATTCGATCGTCTTGATCGACTCCGTCGTGTCGGCGCCGACGACGACCACGTTCGGATTGCGGCGGCCGAGGTCGATCAGGGCCTTTGCGAAGTACGACCGCTGGCTCTCCTGCTTCCACGGAGGGCCGGTCAGAACGCCGCCTCCATCGCCTCGAGCTCCGCGAGGGCGAGCTTCAACTCGTCATCGCTCGTCGCGGCGCCGTGGTACTTGATCTTGTTCTCCATGAACGAGACGCCCTTCCCTTTCACGGTCCGCGCGATCACGGCGGTCGGCCGGCCCCGCGTGCGGTGGGCCTCTTCGATCGCGGCGAGGATCTGGCGGAAGTCGTGTCCGTCGATCGTGAGGACGTGCCAGTTGAACGCCTCCCACTTTTCCGCGAGGGGTTCGAGCGGCATGATGTCCTCCGTGCGGCCTTCCTGCTGGATCCCGTTCCGGTCGATGAACGCGGTGAGGCTGTCGAGGCCGTACTTGGACGCCGCCATGGCGGCCTCCCACGTCTGCCCGACGTCCTGCTCGCCGTCGCCGAGGACGCAGTAGGTCCGCCAGGCCTTGTGGTCCATCCGAGCCGCGAGGGCGAGGCCGACGGAGAAGGAGAGGCCCTGGCCCTCCGCCCCCGCGGCGTTCTCGACGCCGGGCGTCGTGCCGAGCTCCGGATGGCCTTGGAGGCGGCTGTTCAGCTTGCGGAACGTCATGAGCTCCTCGACCGGGAAGAACCCGCGCTCCGCGAGGGCCGCGTACCAGACCGGGCATGCATGGCCCTTGCTCAGGACGAACCGGTCGCGATCGGGCCAGGTCGGATTCGACGGATCCACGCGCAGGATGTGGAAGTACAGGGCCGTGACGATGTCGCAGGCGCTCATCGAGCCGCCGGGATGACCGCTCTGCGCGTTGTGCGTCATTCGGATAATGTGCTTGCGGAGGGTGACGGCCTTCTTCTTGAGACCCGCGATGAGCTGCTCCGAGACCTCGACCACGGACCGCCTCGCCCCCCGCTCCCGCTCGGGAGCGGTCCCGAGAGGGCATGCGGGTTTTAAGGACTTCGCTCGCGGCGCGGGCGTCGCAGGAGGCGAAACGCGTTTCCGAACAGGACCGCAAGGACGATGGCGATCACCACGAGCCGCGCTAACGCATCGCCGATCCACGATTGCAAGGCGACGAAAAGCAGGGCGACGAAAGCCGAGAGGACCGTGAGGATCGGGAGGATCAGGATCAGGACCGTCTCGTACGTCCATCGGTTGAAGCGCACCGTCGGACCGCGGACCGGTTTGGAATCCCACGCCACGAAACGGCATCGCCCGGGCGACGGGATGAATGTGACGGTGTGCGGACCTCTCGGATCAGCCGCGGGACGCCTCCATTGCGGTTCCCCTTCAGAGTGATTTTCAAACGGGTGTTTCATGTCCGTCTAATAACGCCCAAATATCCCACCTCGGCATGCGGACCGAGCAGCGAGGCAGATTGGGATGCAACGAAAGTTTCTCGCGGTCCTCGTGGTGGCCCTCGTCGCCGCGGTCGCGATCGCGTCCGTGGCCTTCGCCCCCGAGGTCCTTCGAAACCTATCCAATCCCGGATCGAATCCGAATCGGCCCGGGACGGGGACGGGACCGCAACCCACCGCGGTCGAGGTGCCGACCTGGGCCCAAGGCGACTCTTGGACGTACGACGTGAACGCCTCCTCGGGCGGCTTTCAGCCCGATGGGCCTGCCGCCTCGGGCCACCTCACGCGAACGGTCGTCTCGGCGAGCGGCTCTCAGTACAACGTGAGCCTCGAGGGCTCGTTCCACATCCACTGGATGATCGATCCGACGCCCCTGGCAGACGCGAGCGGCGCACCCACGATGACGATGGCCCGCTCCATGCTCGAGAACGCGACCGTGGGCGGGTATTCGTGGTATCGCGCGTCGGACCTCGCCCTCCAGAAAGAGGTCCGGACCGTCTCGGTCGGCGGCTCTTCGACGACGGCCGCCGGGATCTACGACGCCTCCTACTCGGCG
>VBLU01000107.1 GCA_005879065.1 Methanobacteriota archaeon | reverse complement strand
CCATCACGGGCACCGTCACCGCGTCCATGATTTCCTGGATCCTGACGGGATCCGCCATCCGCGCGACCCCGCCCGCGGCCCGGATGTCCGCGGGGACGCGCTCGAGGGCCATGACGGCGACCGCACCTGCCTCTTCCGCGATCAGTGCTTGCTCCGCGTTCGTGACGTCCATCACGACGCCGCCTTTCTGCATCTTCGCGAAGCCGCGCTTGAGCAGTTCGGTCCCGAATCGGAGTTTGCTGAGGTCCAGGTCGAGGGGCATGATGCGCCTCGGTCGCGAGCTACGAGCCGATGGGTATTTCTATGTTGCTACCCGCGTCTCCGCAAATCGAATGCACTGCCTACGGCAACGCAACCCCGATGTCTTGAATCGCCGCAGGATTATGCCGATATGGAGCGATTGAGGTTTCGGCATGCTTACCAATCAACAAAGGCCGGACCGGGATGTCCTCAACCTGGTGATTATTCCTGGCTTATTCCTCATAATCTTGTACCTCCTCTTCGACACTTCGGCCACCGTCGCAATGGGGTGGCCCTGGAAGTTCGGGTATGCTATTGGCCTCTTCCTCGTGATTAGCTATCTGATTCGGAGGCTTCTCCTCAAGTGGCGGCTCAGCCGAGCGGAGCGAGTCAAATTTGTTGAAGGTTTCTTTGCGGGCACATTTACGTCTTTCATAGGGATAGGGGCGATGTCTCCCATCGATCCTGTCTGGAGTGTCCGTCGGTAGCCTCGTGTTTGGTTTTCCTTCGGTTACTTCTTCGGTGGGCTGTGGTTCCCGCCGTCCCCCAAAGGGCCAGCGCTGTGAGCGATATCGGGAACGCTCGTGCCAGGATCAGGTGATTGCGGCACGGCTAGGTCCGCATGGCGGCCACGATGCGGTGGTGGGCCTCGTGAACGGACGCTCGCTCGTACAAACAAGAATTGACGGCGCCAGCGGTGACGCGGTCTCCTCCCTCAAGAAACGCTTAAGTTGGGCGTCCGATTCCACACGACCCGTGCGTGTGGTCTGCCTCACGGGGATGCCCGGCTGCGGGAAGGAAGAGGCCCTTGCCGTCGCGCAGACGCTGGGCTTCTCGGTGGTCCGCATGGGCGACCACGTCCGCGAGGAGGCCCTTCGTCGTGGTCTGCCGATTACCGACGCGACCGTGGGGGGCATGGCGAACGCCGAGCGCCAGGTGCACGGAATGGGGATCTGGGCCGAGCGGACTCTCCCGCGCATCCAGGGAGAGCGGGTCCTGGTCGACGGACTCCGAGGACGAGCCGAGCTGGAAATCTTCCGCGAGGCATTCGGGGCCGACCTGTCCGTCGTGGCCGTCCATGCCTCTCCGAAGACGCGGCACGAGCGGATGATGCGGCGCCGCCGGACGGACGATGCGGCAACGATCGAGGCTTTCCACGCGCGCGACCTCCGTGAATTGAGCTGGGGCCTCGGCGACGTGATCGCGACGGCGGACGTGATGCTCGTGAACGAAGGAACCCTCGAGGATTTCCGACGCCAGGCGCGAGCGGCCCTGGGGCGGCTCCATGGCTAAGCTACCGATCCATTGGATCGAGGCCCGCACCTACGCCCATGCGACGGAGGACGAGGGCCGCGTCGAGGCCGCGCTGGCCCTCGCTCTCCCGGAGGGAGAATCGGTCCGCGAGGTCCTTGAGGGCCACTTCGGAAATGCCCTCGTCCGACTCACTCGGCGCATCGAGGACGGGAAGTCGATCCGTGCGATATGGGAGCGATGGTCGACGGCCGGCCTGCCGCAGTCGTTCGAATCCGAGGTGGAAGCCCGCGTCGACGAGGACGGCGTCCTGCACTTTCGGCTCGACAAGCAAGCGGCGTTCTTGGAGCGATGGGCCCTCGCGAAGGACTCCGACGCGATCGATGTCCGCCTGAAATTGGTCGCCTACCCGGCCAAACCGGAAATCGCCCGCCGCGTGGCGCGATCCATCCTGCAAGGGGCGGTCTGATTGCGGCTCACCCGAGACCAGCGTCGGTTGCGCGACGAAGGGACGCCATCCCAGAGGAAGGCGATGCAGATCCTGCTCGCCCTCGGAGGCCTGTCCGAGGCGAAGCGCCTCGTCCCGATCACGTCGGCCCACGTGTCCGGCGCCTCGTACAAGATGATTGGCGACTCCGGCCTGGAGTTCCTCGAGGACTTCGCCCGGGATGCCAGGGTCGCTGTCCCGACGACGGTGAATCCGCTCGGCACGGACTTGGCCCAGTGGAAGGAGCTGGGCATCCCAGCCGACTTCGCGGAGAAGCAGGCCCGGATTGCGCGGGCGTATGCGACGATGGGGGTCCGTCCAAGTTTCTCATGCACGCCGTACCTGATCGGCGTTCGACCGGGGCTCGGCGAGCATGTCGCTTGGGCCGAGTCGAACGCGGTCTGCTTCGCGAACTCGGTCCTCGGAGCCCGCACGAACCGCGAGGGCGGGCCGTCGGCCCTGGCGGCGTCGATCGTCGGAGCGACGCCCGAAGACGGGCTGCACACCGACGAGGGTCGGAAGCCCACGATCGTCGTCCACGTGACGACGAAACCGCGAGGCCTGGACTTCTCCCTGATCGGCCTGGTCGCGGGGGAGCGGGTCGGCGAAGGCCTCCCATACTTCCGCGGATTTCGCGGGACGGAGGAAGACCAGAAGTGGCTCGGTGCCGCGTTGGCCTCGAGCGGGAGTTGCGGCATGTACCATCTCGACGGGGTCACTCCGGAAGCCCGCCGCGCTCCGACCAGGGGCCTTCCGTCGATGACGATCACCCGACGCGACCTCGTCGCGGCGAAGCGATCGTACACGGACGGGAACGAGGCGGACGTCATTGCCCTCGGGTCCCCGCAGCTGTCGGAGCACGAGGTGCGCGAGATCGCCCACCGGGTGGAGCGCACACCCCCGAGGATTCCCGTGTGGGTCTTCACAAGCCGGACCGTGCGGGACGCGAACCTCGAGGCGGCCGGGATCATCGAGCGACACGGAGGACGGGTCCTTGCGGACACCTGCTTGGAGGTCACGCTGCTCGAGCACCGCTTCGGAACGGTCGCGACGCCCTCCGGCAAGGGGGCGTACTACCTGCCGAGTCTGTGCAAGCAGAAGGTCATCCTGGACGACATCGAGCGACTCTTGGAGCGGTACGCGTGAAGATCCGCGGTCGGCGAATCGTCCCCGGCCACGCCGCGGGTGATGTGCTCGCGAGTCCGGTCCCTTTCTCCTTCGTCGGAGGCGCCGACCCGGTGGCGGGCAAGATCCTCGATCCTTCGACGGGAGTCGCCGACGAACGGCTCGCGGGTCGCATCTTCGCGTTCCCGCACGGGAAAGGGAGCACCGTCGGATCGTACGTGATCTATGGGCTCGCGAAGCGAGAGGTGGGGCCGGCCGGAATCGTGAATGCTTCGGCCGAGGGCATCGTCGCGGTCGGGGCGATCCTGGCGGGAATCCCGATGGTGGATCGGATCGACACGGCGGGTCTGCGGACGGGCGATCGGATCGTCCTCGACGGTGCCCGGGGAACCGTGGAACTGCCGGACGTGAGGGCCACGCCCGTCGTGACCGCGGTCCTACGGAATCGAGGTCGCATCTTGATCGTGCGCAGGAGCGAGAAGGTGGGAAGCTTCCGCGGTCGCTGGTCCGCCATCTCCGGACACCTAGAGGGGCGTGAGGATCCGAAAGCCCGTGCCGTGCAAGAGGTCCGGGAGGAGACCGGTCTACGACGCCTCGCGTTCCGAGCCGCGGGAGCCCCGATTCTCGCGCGACACGACGAGACAGTGTACGTGGTCCATCCGTTCTTGTTCGACGTTGCGAGTCGCGGCCTCGCCCGACGAGCCAGCTGTGGATCCAATCACTCGATCCACCTCCCTCTCGAGGAGGGTGAGTTGGTGCGGGTCGAGGGCCGACGGATTCACGGACACGAGGAACACGCCGTTGTTGATCGCGACTTGGTCGCGGATCGATTGGATGAGCCTCAGGACCGTGATGAAGTTGTTATTCGTAACCAGATACTCGATTGCGTCAAGGAGGATGACGCCCTTTTCGCGGGTGAGGAACTGTTCCACCGCGAGCGACAGCTTCTCGAGGTCCTTCGGCCGGACCGAGTCCTCCTTGCCGACGTTGCTCAACCAGAGGATCGGGAGGTCGGAGCCGCCGAGACGCTCCCGCACCTTCTGCGGAAAGATCCGCGTGATCGCCATCCCCGGTTTCCCCGCCTTCTGCGCGATCTGGAAGAGCCGGTACGCTTCGTCCGGCGCCGCCTCCTCGACCAGGTAGGAGGAAGAATCCTTCAATAGAGGTGGGGGCTCATCCTCCGACGCGGTCCGAGCGGGAGCCGAGGCCGCCCCAGCTTGCGGCGCTCCGCACGACGGGCAGTCGGTGGAACCCGCGGGGATCAGCTCACCGCAAGCGATGCACGCGATGCGGGACGGTGATCCGACCGCAGCGGTCGACAAGACGAAGCCACAGACGGGGCACTTGTCCGCCCCCGGAGGGATGGCCGCCTTGCAACGCGGGCACGGCGTCGTCTTCGTCGTGACGGGCTCGCCACATCGGGAGCAGCGGCGCGCGCTCGCCGAGACGGAGGCCCCGCAGGTGGGACAGGAAAGGGGCACCTCCTTCTTCGCCGCCAGGGCGTCCAGGATCCGGACTGCGTCCGCCCCCTGCAAACCTTCGATCTCGGCGAGTTCCTGTTTCGTCGCGGCGGCTAGCGCCCCGAGGCTCTTGTATCCGGCGTCGAAGAGCGCCACCGCCTTCGGCACGGTGATCCCGGAAATCCGTGTGAAGTCCCGGAGGGCCTCCGACATGTGGAGCGGCGTGACGCCGATCGTCACGGAATGGCCATCGACATCGTTCCATTCCACGACATATTCGGATTCCACCGTCCCTTCAGCGAACGTGAACTTGCGGGATCGAGTCTCCCGCGCCATGAATTCCTTCTGGCTTCCCAGCATCGTCGCGAAGTCCTTGTTCGTCTTCACGACGGTCTCGATGAAGTCGTCGACCTCGAGGTCGATCTCCTTCCGCATCTGTTGGATTCGACGGATCACTTCTCGGGCGTACGCTTCCGCCTGCAACTCCGGCGTGATGCGAAGGTCGAGGTAGAGCTCGCCGTAGGCGGTCGGGACCCGGATCACCTCGGCGGGCATCGCCTTCTCGAAACGGACCATGGACGGTTCGATCGTCACAATCTGGCCCTCGACCCCGACCTGGAGGTGTCCTTTGTCGAGGGCCTTCTTGATTTCGTCCGCGGACCGCGTTTCGAGGAGCTTT
>VBLU01000106.1 GCA_005879065.1 Methanobacteriota archaeon | reverse complement strand
AAAACCAGCCGTCGGTTCGCTATCTGACGTTGGTTCACCTACTGGACCGCAGGGAAGACGACCCCGAAGTGAGAGAAGCTCATTCCAAGATACCGAGGATCGGTTGGGCCCGGGACATATTGAGACTCCAGAAACCGAAAGGGTTCTGGGAGCCCCACGAGCCGACGAACGTCCGCGAATGGATGAAATTTCTCCGCGTCCCAGAGTATGTCGCCACCACTTGGAGGGCTCTCGTTCTCTCCGACCTGGGCCTCACTTCTAGGGACCCGCGGATCAGAAAGATCGCGGATCGCTTCTTCGAGTACAAGCTCCAGCTGGGGACCATGATCAACATCTTCACCGAGGAAGTGTGCGCCGTCGGGAACGCCGCTCGTCTGCTGACCCGTTTCGGCTACGGCGACGACTACCGGGTGAGGAAGCTGTATGATTGGCTCCTCGAAGACCAGAGGGAAGATGGGGGTTGGAACTGTTCCCAAGGCACGCCGGGAACGCTGGACGGCTGGGAGGCCTTGGCCGCCTTTGCCGCTCTGCCAAAGTCGAAACGATCCGGGAAGATAGAGCGGTCCATCTCGAGAGGAGCTGAGTTCTACCTGGAAAGAAGACTGTTCCAGGAAGGGAGAAAGTACGTCCCTTGGCTCAGATTCCACTATCCGAATCACATCTACTACGACATTCTGGTGGGGCTTGACATGATCACAAAGCTTGGATTCGCAGACGACCGACGGCTCGAGCCAGCTCTCAAGATTCTCAAGGACAAGCGCCGAGCGGATGGAGCTTGGTCCATCGACAGAGCGCACCCGGATCTCGGGCGAGGCGCGACCATTCACCTCAGCGTGAAGAAGGTCAAGCCTTTTGCGCTAGAAGGGCCCGGCAAGCCGAGTAAGTGGATTACTCTCACGGCTCTTCGAGTTTTGAAGCGAGTTGAGGACGCGAACTAATGCGGTGCGTGGTGGCAAGAGGCGTCAACGGGTCTAGACCGCACCGATACAGAATAATCGGGCCAGGTTCGCCCGACTCGTAAGCGATAAGTGATCCGCACCGGAAGGCGTGCGTGGGGAAAGCCGACTGGCCCTAGGTGCCCAAGACCCGACCGATTAGCCCCTCGTGTCGACTACGCAGAACAGGTTTCCGTCGGGGTCGGCAAGGACCACGAAATCTTCACCGTCCTCGCGGGGCCGGAAGAGGCTCGCCCCGAGGCCAAGCAGCCGTTCGACCTCTCGCTCCGGGTCGTCCGTGTACAAATCGAGATGCAATCGGTTTCGGTAGGGCTCCATTCCATCGAGGGACACGTTAGGCCCTTTTCCCGCTGGGTCCTTCAAGATCATGAACGGGTCGTCGGGCGTGAGCGGTCTTCCTGGAGCATACCCGAGCGCCTTCTGCCAAAAGGTCAGCATCCGATCGAAGTCTTTGACGTCAATCACGATGGACCCGATTCGCACCGTTGCGTTCCCCATGCCGCCGAGGACTCAAGAATCAGCCTATGAATTTTGCGACGTCGCGGGAAGCGAAAAGGTCGGCCGAAGACTCATTTCAGATGCAAGGCGAACCACCGCAGGTAAGCGTGGAGCCGGGCGATGCGGTGCTTCGGCTTTCCCGCACGGGATAAGTCGTGATTCTCCTTCGGGAATAGGACCATCTCGGCTTCCTTGCCGTAGTACTTCAAGGCGGTGAAGAACTGAATCGCCTCGACGTGCCAACAGCGATAGTCCTCGAGCGAATGGACGAGGAGGAGCGGTGTCGAGACGTTCTTCACGTACCGCAGCGGAGACTTCGCCAACGTCGTCTCCTCATCGTCCCACGGATCGACGCCGACCTGATCGTGCCCGAAGTAGGGCCCGATGTCGCTCGTCCCCCAGAAGGTCCACCAGCTTGAGATGGACCGGTCCGTGACCGCGGCCTTGAACCGGTCGGTCTGGGTGACGACCCAATTCGTCATGAATCCGCCGTAGGAACCCCCGGCGACCGCGAGCCGCTTCCGGTCGATGAACGGGTACTTCTCGGCGGCGAAGTCCAGGCCCTCCATGAGATCCTGGTAGTCCCGCTCGCCGTAATGCCCTCGGATGTCGGCGAACGCCTCCGAGTAACCGTCGCTGCCCCGAGGATTCAGGAAGAGGACGGCATAGCCCTTCGCCGCGAAGACCTGGAATTCATGGAGGTAGCTGTACCCGAAGGCCGTCTTCGGGCCCCCGTGGACGTACAGGATGGTCGGGACCTTTCCCTTCTTGGCGGGAGCGAGCACCCAGCCTTCGACGGGAACCCCATCGCTGGCCTTGAAGACGAACGACTCCGGTTTGCGTATGTCGAGTTTCTTCAGGGCATCGTCGTTGAAGGACGTGAGCTTTCGGACGCCGCTATCCACCGAGTACAGTTCCGCAGGCGCCCCGTTCTCCATCGCGGTGAAGACGATCCTTTTCGCGTTGATCTGGAACGCCTCGATGCTCCGCTTTCCTTCGACGAGCACTTCCGCTTTCTTGTTCCGCACGTCCAAAGATTCGAGATGCACCGCACCGCCCTCGGCGACGAGGAAATAGATCCGACTGCCGACCCATTTCGGGTCCGAACTGACGCCTCCCATGCGGACGTCCGAGTTGAGGCTGTTCGAAAGGTTGCGATCCAGAGAATCGAGGCGTCTGGGTGCATCCGTCCCAGATGCCTTGATCGACCACAGGTGGACGTGGGAGGCGAAGCCGCGCGGGAGTTCGTTCCCGAGGAACGCGATTTGTCGATCGTCCGGAGACCAGACGACCGAGCCGATTTCCATAGTGTGGTTCGTCAGCCGCTTCACCTTCCGGGAGGCGACGTCGAGGACGAAGAGGTCCTGAAGATATGGGCGTCGGTCGTCCGTTTGCGCGACGTAGGCGATCCGGTGACCGTCGTGCGACCACGCCGCCTTCGTCACGTCGAACTCGCCCTTCGTGATCTGCTTCGGTTCCTTCGTTTCGATGTCCAGTTCGAAGACATGCTTCCGAAGATTGTAGATGAAGCCTTTCTCGTTGAACCAGAAGTTGATCCGACGGATCGTCCGAACGTCTTCGTCGTCCTGTCCCACGTTCGAGAGGAACAGGACGCGCCGACCATCCGGCGCCCACGCGTGGCCCTCGATGCCTTCCTTCCGCCGCAGGAGGAGACGGGCCTCGCCGCCGTCGGTCGGGAGCACGTACAAGGCGTTCCCCTTGTCGTCCTTGCCCATCTCCCTCTTCGAGGTGAAAAGGATCCACTTTCCGTCGGGAGAGACCTTCGGCGCGGAGTCTTTTCCCGCGGTCGTCATTTGAATTGACTTCCCGCCGTCCAAGGGAACTCGCCACAAATTCCCCTCGTACTCGTCCTTTTCCAGGAGGGCCCG
>VBLU01000105.1 GCA_005879065.1 Methanobacteriota archaeon | reverse complement strand
GGCTGGACGGGACGCACGAGGTCGTGATGCCCGAGGGTACGGATGCGGCGGTCAAGTTGACGGTGCCCGCGAAACCTCCGGTCGACGAAAGGGAGATCGTCGAGCTCGCGGATTGTCCGATTCCAAACGACACGCTCGTCGGGTTCGCGGAGATTCCGAAATCCGGCCCACCGGGTTGGAAGAACTCGACGGGAGAAGGCGCGGTCACATCGTTCTGGCCCAGGTTTCCGCCACCCCAGACGTCCTCGAGGAGCTTGCTGAAAGAATAATGAGAATAGGCGGCCGAGGACTTGTACGCCAGGTTCGCGGCGGTGCCGATGAACGCGGTGAAGATGTATGGAGGGGTCGTGTAGCCTTCGTCGAACGTGATGAGGAGTGCCGCCTTCTTTCCCGCCATTGCAGCCAGGAGGGCGGGGACCCAGCTCGCGATCCAAGCATCGCCATGGGCGACGGAGCAGGAGTGCATGTTGTTGCAATCGTTCGGCGTGAGCCAAATGAAATTCGTGCCCGCGTTGAAGGCCGAGATCACTTCGTTCGAGGAGCCGGGCAGCAGGTTGGCGCACCGCGAGGCGTTCCCCGTGATCGTTGTGAAGGAGAGGAACGGGAAGTGGTCTTCGCCCCGCGGGGGGTTCAGGCCGCAGCCGGTCCCGCTCGCGTCCTCGGCGAATGCCTTCCACGTCTTGCTGGTATTCTCCATGATGTCGACGATCGTCGGCTGATTGAGGTTCGGGTGGTTTCCGTCGCCGGAGATGCCGAACGTGCTGCCCCCGATGAGGGCGATGTAGTTCGGCTGGGACGGGTTCGCGAGGCTCGTCCAACCCGTGGAGAAGGCGAACGTGTCCGCGAGCTGGGTCATGTAGGTGGCCGGGCCGTACACCTCGTTCAGGTTCCTGTTCTCCATCAGGACGACCACGAGCTGATCGAAGTTGTTCGAGGTCTCCACAGAGATGGGACCGGGAGGAGCCGCATGATCGGGGACGCCGAAGGGAAGGATCCCCGAGCCGGCGAGGGCGACGAGGAGGAGGAGCATGGCCGCTACAATGGCGCCAATCACCTGGTGCGACCGTAGGACCACGCGACACTTCTCCGGAGGCGGCGGATGTTAGTTGAGTCCGACCCGCAGGAGCGAGGTCTCTGCGGAATCGGACTCGGCCGTGGGCGAATGCGGGCGGCCCTTGGGGGGAATTTGGGTCACCGGCTTGGGGGTTGGCGTTGGGACCTGGCGCATACTATATGTCAATTTAGGCACGCCGGTCGAATTTCGTTACCACATGTCGAAATAACGAACGCATCTGTAAATCAGTGTCCTCGAATCATCGTCAGCGTCCGAGACAAGGCGAAAATTTTCACAGGGCGTCGATGCAGTTCGACAGGAATCGAAGTTGGGTTACATTCGTCATCGTCAGCCGCCGTTGTGGACTCCCCCGACCACCGGTTCCCATGATTTGTGGACTCGGCTCCGGGAGGGAAACGGGTGGTACGGCATCCGCGCCGTTACATTCAGTGAGACGATCTCCTTGGAGGTGTCCAGGACAGCGCGGCGACCCAAAGGCTCATGATTCATCCAGTACGACGAACTCCTCTTCCTCGAGGATGCGATTCCAACGGGTGTCTAGTCCCTTGACGGATGCCTTCTTGAGTAGTTCTCGGATCACCTTGTCATAGGTCTGCCCTTTCGAGCCGAGCCTCCGTACGATGTCTTTCGTCTCCTTGCGGATGGAGATCGTGGCGGTATTCGTCATTCCATGGTGACTATCGCGTCCATGGAGTTCATGTTTACCTCATGACGTGAGGGCGCGACTCTCTCCCATCGCCTCATCACGGGTCCACGACTCCGGGCAGGCCACGGAATCCCGGGTCGCGGGTGAGAAACTGGAGTCCACGCTTCCGGGCGGTGTAATACCCGATGGCGTCGACATACGATAGATTCCGCCGCTTGCGGGACATCCGGATCCGCAAAATCATCGCGCCGAGGACATCATCAAACGAGAAGTCGATAAGATGAGGCTGAAGGGCCACGACCAGGTCCCTCGCTTCCGATTCCGATTTCCCGTCGC
>VBLU01000104.1 GCA_005879065.1 Methanobacteriota archaeon | reverse complement strand
CGCCGTCGTCGTCCCCAGGACCGCGGCGATCTTCGAACGCATCAAGAGCGAGGAGCTGTTCGTCCTCTTCGCCCTCGGGACCGTCTTTCTTGCCGCGGCCCTCGCGGAGGCGTTCCGAATTCCGGCCATCGTCGGAGCGTTCTTCATGGGCATGGTCTTCGCGGACACGCACCTCGCGGGCCGTCTGAAAGTGAAGATGGAATCCCTGCGAGACGCGTTCGTCGCGATCTTCTTCCTCAGCTTCGGGATGCTGATCGACCCGAGTTCGTTCTCATCCGTCGTGCCCATGCTGCTCATCGCGGCGCCCTTGATCCTGCTGAACGACCTGTTCCTCACCGCGGCGCTCGCCTACTTCATCGGCTTCTCGGGGCGGGCGTCCACAGCGATCGGGACGAGCATGATCGCGCGGAACGAGGAGGCCATCCTCTATGCGACGGTCGGCGCCCGCGCCATTCAGGCGAATCCTCACCTCTCGAACGACTACGCGGCGAAGTACCTCACGCCCTTCGCCGGAATCCTGTGCATCGTGATGAGCTCCTTGCAGCCGATCCTGATGGGTCGGTCCGACCGAATCGCGGCGTCCCTGGCGAAGCGACTCCCCAAGTCCATCACATTCGGGGCGGAGCTCGTGAAGCGGACTCTGAAGACCGTCATCATGCCGAACTTCCTCCCAATCTACCGGAGGAAGCGGGTGTTTCAGGCCGCGCTCATCGCGTATTCGGCGTGGATCATCGATCTCACGATCACGACCGGTCCGGCGCATCTCGCGATGTCCGTCCTCACCCCAATCCTGATCTTCGGCGTGTGGGCGTCGGCCCGTCACGCGTTCCAGGAACCGGTGCGTCACACGAACTACGGCGTCGATGGGGGACCTTTGAGCCGCTCCGCGATCGAGACGTTCGTCCTGCGGATCGTCGTCGGCGCACTGGCGATCGTCAGCCTCGTAGCGATCCTTTGGCAGTACTATTGGCCCGTGACCCTGCCCATCCTGTATGCCTACTTCCTCGTCGTCGTGTTCAGCATGAAGGTCGTGTATCGGCGCCTAGGCCTCGGTGTCGGCCGGCGAGTCGCACCGATCCGCCTCGTCCATCGGATTCCGGCGGCGCGGAGCTGGCGGGCCGCGAGCGGTCGTCGCTGATCACAGGATCGGATACATCACGTCGGTCAGCCAGGACTCGTCCCCGAGCATCGTCTCGGTACCGTGGCCGGGATACACGTGGGTCGTCGGCGGAAGTTCCTGGAGACGGCGGAGGCTGAACACCATCTTCGCGGGACTCCCGCCAAAGGTGTCGGTGCGGCCGTGGGACCCCGCATACAGCGTATCGCCCGTGAACAGGGCTTCCTCCGACGCGACGTAGAAACAGGCGCTCCCTTCCGTGTGGCCGGGGGTATGGAGGGTGCGGAACGTCAGATCTCCCACTCTGATCTCCGATCCTTCCTTCAGCAGAAGATCGGGTTTCACCGACGGGGGAGGGGCGGGCAAGAACCAACGGGTCTCTCGAGCGTTCTTCTCCAAGCGGGGCGCGTCCAGCTCGAAGATCGCGATCTTCGCCCCAGTCGCTTTCCGGATGGATTCGTCGTCCGCTGTTGGATCTGGGTGGCCGTGCGTATTCAGGACAACGGCGATCTTGGCGCCATGTTTCTCCGCGAGGCCCAACAGGTCTTCTCCCGCCAACGCCGGATCGACGACCGCGGCCTGCATGTTTTTCTCGTCAATCACGAGATAGGCATTGTTGTCGAGGGGGGGAGCCACGACTTTTTCGAGCAGCATCGACGCGTCCGCAAGGGCGTGACTTGCATAAATCTACCGGGACCTCACGCAGCCTTAAGATGACCCGGCCCATCGAGGGAACCGATGACGGTCGGAGGGTTGAACTTCAGTTGCCCGCGGTGCAACAATCCCCTCTTCTTCACGTTCAAGCTCGCGGACGAAGGAGACTCGACGAACCGCGAGGTCCACTGCCCCGGATGTCGCACTCTTTGGGTCGTGGCCTTGGACATTCATCCGAAGTAACGAAGGCTTATGCCCTCCCGCGGAATTGCGGGGCCCGCGTGCGACTCGCTCTGTTCCCGCTGCATTCCGTCCTGTTCCCGGAGGCGACGCTCGCACTCCAGATTTTCGAACCGCGATACCGTGAAATGATCGGCCGCTGCCTCGCACACGACGAACCGTTCGGCGTCGTGTTGATCCTGGAGGGCGAAGAGATCGGAGGCGAGGCCGTCCCCCGAAAGATCGGCACGGAAGCGGCCATCATCGCCTCCGAGCGATCGAAGGATGGACGGTACGACATCGTGGCGGAGGGGCGGCGACGCTTCCGGATCGTCGCGATCGATGCATCTCGCCCCTACCTCCGCGCCGAGGTCGAGTTCCTCGACGACGCGCTCGGCCCGGATGCGGACGCCCTCGCGGATGCCTTGCGCCAGCGTGTCGAGGGTGCCGTTCCATCGCTCCAAGCTCGAGGGGATGTTCTCATTGACGAGACTTGGAATCTGCGCAATCCTCGAGCCCTTTCGTACCATGTGGCCGCGAACCTGCCCGCGACGAACGAGATCCGACAAGAGCTGCTCGAGATGCCAGATGTCGCGTCCCGCCTGCGCCGGGAGGCGGACCTCCTGATAACCGTCGATCGGGTCGGGGTCAAGGCGGGAGCGGCCTAACCGCGCGGTAAAATTATCTGGGCGGCGTGTCATGGCGTCCCGTGGGGCGAAATCGCGAAGGCTGCTGAGGTCTACGCTCGCGCCCGGAAACGAGTTCCGGGTTGGGCCACTAAGCCGTTGAGGCGCATTCGAAGGCGCGTGCGCGCGAAGCTCCTGCAGTGCTTCTGCGCCGGCTTCGTGAATCCGGCGTTCATCGAGCGTCCGCCGCAGTACGTCGCGCGGTTCCTATCGCCCGCGGAGATCCGCAATTTCGGGATGGATCCGGAATCCGACATGACCGAAGACTTCGTCGCGGAGGCCCTCGCGAAGGGCGACGAATGCTTCGGGATCCTCGACGGACAAACCCTCGCGGCCTACAGCTGGTACTCGACGAAACCTACGCGCATCCGTCCACCGGAGCTGTTCCTCCGGATCGACGGGCACTACATCTACATGTACAAGGGGTTCACGCGGAACCGTTACCGGGGGCAACGGCTGCATGCGATCGGCAAGACGTTGGCCCTGCAGGCCTTCATGAACCGAGGATTCCGCGGCATGATCTCCTACGTGGAGTTCGACAATGCCGACTCGCTCAAGTCGACGCGACGGATGGGCGCGCGGCTCTTCGGGTCGATCTTCATCTTTGGAATGTTCGGCCACTATATCGTGTTCGTGACCCGCGGATGTCGGAAGTTCGGGGTCCGAATTGAACGGGAGCGAGAACGTTCGGCCTCAGGCGTCCCTGGACAGGAGACGGCTCTCCGCATTCAGTCTGGAACGAAATGATCCTCGATTCGCGCCGCGAGGGCGACAACCTTGATAGCGCGTGACCGGCTTCGGCGGCCGCGAGCGCCGGTAGTCTAGTGGCAGGACGAAGGCTTCCCAAGCCTTCGATGCGGGTTCGATTCCCGCCCGGCGCACTCTCCATGACGGCTACTTGACGGTCTCGAGCTGGGAGATGACGTTCCAGATGAGGGTCCTGCCATG
>VBLU01000064.1:13320-25603 GCA_005879065.1 Methanobacteriota archaeon | reverse complement strand
GGCCGCGCCCGTTCGTATGGATTCGACCTGCCGGAGTGGCGGGCGATGGTGCTCGAAGCGAGTTCCGTGGATGGTCAGCAAATCGTTCGCATCGGCCGCAAAGTGACACGCGAATTAGCGAAGAAGGGAAGAATCGAAATCACCCATCCCAACGGAACGCGGTTCTCGTGCGACCTCGTCGGGAGACCCGCGGGGATCGAGGATGGGATCGTCACCAAGGAGGATCTCGACGCGGGAGAGAACATGGCCAACATCCCCGCGGGCGAAGCGTTCGTCGTCCCGGACGAAAAGTCCGGGGACGGCACGATCGTCTTCGATCGACCCATCGCGTGGCTCGGCCGATGGATCCGCGACGTCCGAGTCGCCTTCGATGGAGGCCGGATGGTGAAGTTCTCGGCTTCGGAGAACGAGGATCTCATCCGGTCCGAGTGGGAGGAGGCGACGGGGCCGAAGGACCTCCTTGGATACCTCGACATCGGACTGAATCCGAAGGCCCGATCGGGGTTCCTGCAAGACGCCATCGTGGCCGGAAACGTATACGTCGCGGTCGGAGCGAACGACGAGGTCCCCGGCGGGAAGAACAAGACGGATTTCTACCTGGGCGCGAGTATTTCGGGTGCGACGGTTACGATCGACGGTCGTCCGATCATCCGGAAAGGCGCGTTGGCGGCCTAAGACCTGCGGCGGCCGATCATCGTTCGTCACCTTTCTTCCTTTCGATTCTGGCCGACGCAGATTTATCCGTCGCCGACGTCGTGAGCGCCTGTCGATGGTGCCAGAGGGCGGCGGACCTCGGATCGAACCTGCCTCGCTCGACTTGCGCGAACACGACCGAGAGGTCCTTGAATTCCTGTCACAAGATCCGTCGTCTCAGGTTGCGTTCCAGGGATTGCGACGGCGGCTCGGGATCCACCCCGAACAACTTTCCCGGGCGCTTCATCGCCTCGCGGACGATAACCTGGTGGAGCATACGGATCTTGGATACCGCGTGACCCCTCGCGCAATGCAGGTCCTGAGTCCGGGCAGCCTCCCTTCCGAGGAACCGGGTGTCATCATCCTCCAGACCTACCTCCCCGCGAACCTGGACCTGCGAGGACTTGTCCAAGGGCTGCGAGGAGCCTGGATCGGGCCCTTGCGGTGGTACGGCCTCTCCGAGTTCGCGGATGGCATGCGCCTTGCATGGGCGCTCGAAGACGATACGATTCGACTTGAAACGTTCATCCGACCGGGACAACTCGTGGTCAGCGCGAAAGTTGCCTCTCCCGATCGGCTGGACGACGCCGCACGCCTTGGTCATCAGTTGTTCCAGCACATCGTTCGAGAAGTCTCACGCGAGCCGTTTTCGGGAATCAGCGGCTGAGTCGGCCGGCCCGCTTTCGAGGCCGCGGCTCAAGAGGCGGAATCGACCCTGTCATCGTTCCGTGCCTGAACAATCGCACAGAAGCCGTCGGATCCGATTTCGAGCGGGATGTTCAGAAGATTGTAGTAATTCTCGATGGCGTTCACCCAAGTGATCTCGGCGATCTCCTCCTCGCTGAAGTGCTTCCTGAGCTCCTCGAACGTGGCGTCGGAGACTCGCCGGTTGCGCGTTGCCTCCTCCGCGTACGCCAGCGCTGCTCGCTCCCGAGGGGAGAAGAGCGGGTTGGTCCGGTACTCGGACAGCGCGCTGAACTTCTCCATGCCGAGGTGTTCGCGGATCGCCATGGACCGCCCGAGGTCTGTACAGAAGTCGCACCCGTTGATCATGGAAGCGAGGACCCCCAGCATGTAATGGAGGGTGGGTTCGAGCCGGATACCGTTCAGCTCGAATTTGGCGATCGCGTTGCTGAATCGCAGCGACCCCGGCATCCGCGCGAGGATGACCTTCATCGGAGTCATCACCTTCCCGAACCGACGGCGCGTCCCCCAGTAGGCCATTCGCGCGATGAATCCCTTGGGCTTCTCGATCGGATCCAGTCTCATCGTCCCGTCTCCTTATCGTCCCGCCCCTATCGCCAACCCTGGCATAATGTGTCTGCGGACGCGGTATTCGAGTCAACATACTTAACCCACGACAGAGGGACCGCGAGGTTCGAGACGACCATGTGCCTCGAATTCGCAATTCGATTTTGTTGAGCAGGCCGAACGGGTCGCGCGTATTTCTATCTGCCCTGGAGTGTTTGTCTCAGTACCAAAACCGCGGCAGCGGTGCATGGCCTTAGGTGCGGACTCATGGGCTTACCTCCTCTTCCACGTACTCAAGACAACTCTCCGAGCCGGTGGCAACGGCAATCGTCAGGACGGCCTTGGGGGCGAGCCCCCCTTCGGGCGAACACGACGTAGGGTCAACACGACTCCAATGGCGACCACTGCGATCGAAATTCCTGCCAGCAGTGCGTACCCTTCCGGAGCAGGGAGGCCGAGGAACGAAGGAGGCGGCGACGAAGCAGCGACCACGTGGAATAGGATGCTCGATGTCGTATGGGTGAGAGAACCGCTCGTCCCCGTCACAGTGACCGCATAATCACCGGCGGCGGTGGCCCCGCACGATAGGGTTGCGGCCTGAGGTGAGCTGCCGAAGCTCACGCTCGATGGAAGGGTGCAGGTCAAGCCGGACGGCGAGGACGCCGAAACGGAGAGCGCGCGGACCATGAGGGAAATGGCGACAGAATAATATGAACCCCCACCAGCGGCAACGATTGAGATTGAGGTGGTGACGTTGTCCATGATTGGGGACGGCGTCGCCGAGAATCCTACCGTGACGGTACACGTCGGACTGCAGGGGTTGTTCGTGAAGATTGCCGTGATGCCTGTTGGGAGGGGAGATGCAGTGAAGGTGACATCTGTGGAAGTGGCTGCACCGTCGACTAAGGTCGCCGTAATCGACGATGAAGGACTCGTTCCGCCCTGAACGACGATGAGGCTGCTCGGGGAGGGGGTTGAGAGGAAGAAGCCGAATGCCGCTGTAACCGTTAGCTGGAGGGATACGGAGTGGGATCGACCACCGCCGGTCACATTAATCGAGACCGTAACGGTGCCCGTGGGGACGGATTCGGTTGCGGTGAAGGAGACGCTGACGGTGCAGGTTGGACTGCACGGGTTGTTCGTGAAGTACGCTGTGACACCATCCGGAAGATCCGAAGCGGTGATGGTTACCGGAACCGCGGAACCGGTGGTGAGAGTAGCGGTGATCGAGGACGAGGGACTCGTATCGCCCCGAACAAAGGAGATAGAACCAGGCGATGGAGAGGAGAGGCTGAAATCGAAGCTGGGTTGCTCGACGGCGGAAATCACGCTCACGGTGCCCGAGCAGTAGTTCGAAACGTAGAGGTACCCGTTTCCGCTGTCATACGCCACCCCGTCGGGACAGTTCCCGACGGGAACTGTCGCGACGACGACTGTCCCGGAGATCACGCTGACGTTGGATGAGCTATAGTAGTATGAGCCGAAATTTGCCACATAAACGAAGCCGTTCCCACCATCGTACGCCAGGGCACCGGGAAGGGTTCCGACTGGGACCGTCGCCACGACAGTCGTCCCGTCGATCACGCTGACGTTGTTCGAGCCGTAGTCCGCCACGTAGACGTACATGTTCTCGCTATCGTACGCCACGCCCCTGGGAAGGTACCCCACGGGGACCGTCGCCACTACCGTGTTCGTCGTCCCGTCGATCACGCTGACGTTGCTTGAGAAATAGTTCGAAACGTAGACGTACCCGTTCCCGCTGTCGTACGCCACCCCACTGGGACCATCCCCGACCGGAACTGTCGCGACGACGACCGTCCCGGAGATCACGCTGACTGTCTGCGAGTCAGAGTTCGTCACACGTTTGCCACGTAGACGTACCCGTTCCCGCTGTCGTACGCAACGCCCGAGGGATTGTACTCGACTGGAACCGTCGCCACGACAGTCGTCCCGTTGATCACGCTGACGATGTCCGAGAACGGGTTAGTCACATAGACGTACCCGTTCCCGCTGTTGTACGCCACCCCAGCGGGATTCCCCCCGACGGGAATCGTGGCCACGACCGTGCCGCCCCCCGAGTCCACTGTCAGAGCCGAGGCCGCGAAACCTTCAGTCGATTGGTTTTCCCCGATCTTCGCCCCGCCCGAACTAATCTCCCGGGGACCTGCCCACGCCAACGATGAGAGGACCACGAGCACCAACAGCCCAGCGACAGCCACGATTCGGGGAAACGACGATCTCATCGTGGCAACCCCCCGAGCACCCCCTGGCCGAAATATGTCTCACGGTCGCTATATCGCTTTCGGCCGGGAGGGATTCGGACTGCCTGCCTCCGCTCAAAACTACGCGCGTTTCCCTCAACAGATGACTCGAAGGGCATAGCCCGTCAGGCCCTCCGGGCGAAGCTGTTTTGGATCGAGAACCAGCGATCAAAGTCATGCATTCATCCCCGGCGAGCATGTCGCCCGAAGATCGAGTCGGCTTTCCGGGGAAGGGCCGCGGCCTCAGGTCCCTAGTGTGGCGGGGGAACTCTTGCGGCATCGAGACTCGTCCGCGGCTCGTTCCCTCGGCCCCGTGACCAGCCTTTGGGCCTTCGAGTCAACATACCCGACCGCCGTCATTAGAGGCCCAGGTGCCTAGAATGACCACAACGGTCGGAATACGAAGCAAGGACGGCGTCGTCCTCGCGGCGGACAAGCGCGCCTCGAAGGGGTTCTTCGTCGGATCCAAGGTGGTCCAGAAGATCTTCTCCCTCGATGGCGCGACCGCGGTGGCGATCGCCGGGGCAATGTCGGACGCGGAGTACCTCGTGAACCTCGCGAAGGCCGAACGTCGGCTGCTCGCGTTGCGTCGCGGCTACCCGCTGTCCGTGAAAGAGAGCGCGAAGCTGATCTCGAACATCGTGTATTCGAGCATGAAGTCGTACAACCCGTTCTACGTGGAACTCGTCGTCGCGGGCGTCGACCAGGAAGGGGCCCACGTGTACACGAGCGACATGAGCGGGGCGATCACCTCGGAGGACTTCATGTCCTCGGGGAGCGGCTCGCCGATCGCATACGGCGTGCTCGAACAGGGGTTCCGCAAGGAATTCTCGCTCGAAGAGGCGAGGAAGCTCGCGGAGGCCGCGGTCCGCGCGGCGATGGAACGCGATCCGGGCAGCGGGAACGGCGTGGACGTCCTCGCGATTCCGAACGGCCATTCCTTGGAGGCGAACTGAGATGGCGACGGAAATGGGTCGGATGCCGTTCTTCTACAACCAGGAGGGCCGGCTCGTCCAGGTCGACTACGCCCTCCAAGCCGTGAGCCGCGGTTCGACGACGCTCGGGCTGAAGACGAAAGACTTCGCCCTGCTGTCAAGCCAGGTGAAGCCCACCCGGCCGCTCATGGAACCCGCGGAAAAGGTGTTCGTCGTCGACGACCACATCGGGGCGACGGGGAGCGGCTACATCGGCGACGTGACGACGCTCCTCGACCAGGTCCGGGTCGCCGCCCAGCGTCATCGGATCGTCTACGACGAGCCGATCGATGTGGGCACCCTCTCGCGGAACCTGTCGGAATACCTGCATGAGTTCACGATGTACGCCGTCCGTCCATTCGGCGCATCTGTCCTCCTGGCGGGCATCGACCACCTCGGCGTGCAGCTGATTCAGGTGGACCCGAGCGGGACCACGTTCAAGGGTTCCGCCTTCGCGATTGGACAGTCTGCAGACGATGCCCTTGAGACCATTGTGAAGGGCTACCGTCCGGACATCTCCGTGGATGTCGGGTAAACCCCGACCTTCTTTCCATTTTTGACCTTCTTTCCATTTTTCAGTTCGAACGGACGGTCGTCTGATCGTACCGCGGGCGCCTTATCGCAATGTTTTCAGTCACCCCTCCTGCACAGAGAAGACGAGTGCGCTTGAACAATGCTTTTAGAGCCCGTGGTGTATCCGACGGTTGAGTGGCATGCGGATTGTTTCCCTCCTCCCCGCCGCCACGGAAATCTGCTACGCCCTCGGGCTCGGCGACGAGGTGGTCGGCGTCTCGCCGGAATGCGACCATCCGCCCGCGGCCAGGACAAAACGAATCGTGAGCCGATCCCTGCTCCAATATGAGGGCATGTCGAGCGGCGAGACGAGCCGAATGGTCGGTGAGCGGCTCGCATCGGCGGGTGCGCTCTACCAGGTCGACGCCGAGGCTCTTCGTTCCGCTGATCCGGACCTGATCCTGACGCAGGGCTTGTGCGAGGTGTGCGCCCCCACCCTCGGGGATGTCGAGGATATCGCTCGAAACCTTCCGCGACCGCCGGAGATCGTGTCCCTCGACCCCCACCACTTGGTCGAAGTCCTGGAGAACATCGAACAGATCGGTCGGGCGTGTGACATCGAGGAACGCGCGGAGACCGTCGTAGAAGGCCTCCAGCTACGAATTGAACGCGTCGCGCGCAAGGCCGCCCTGGCCGCCGAACGTCCGAGAACGGCGTGCCTCGAATGGCTGGATCCCCTCTTTATCGGAGGACACTGGGTTCCTGAAATGATCGGCCTCGCAGGAGGCGTCGACGCGCTTGGACGTCCGGGAGAAAAATCCCGCCGCGTCTCGCCGAAGGAAGTCGCAGCGGCCCTGCCCGAGGTGGCGGTCCTCATGCCGTGTGGGTTCGACCTCGATCGCACTCGGACAGAGGCGCCGACGGTGGCCGGAACATCGTGGTGGTCGCACATGCCCGCGACCCGAAACCAACGGGTGTGGCTCGTCGATGGTTCGAGCTTTTTCAATCGGCCGGGTCCGCGGCTCGTAGACGGTTTGGAGATCCTCGCGCACATCGTACAACCGGCGATCTTCCCGACGCCCCCCGCACCGACCGATGCGGAACAGTGGGTGGGATGATGGCGAAGTTGTACACGAGGGCCGGGGATGCCGGCGAAACCGGTTTGTTAGGCCCGGAACGTGTGGCCAAGGACGATCCTCGCGTGGAGGCGATGGGCGCCGTCGATGAATTGAACGCCGTCCTCGGTATCGCGATCTCGGCCCTGAAGGAAAAGCCCGTCCGCGATGCGCTCCTGAAAATCCAGGATGATCTGTTCACCGTGGGCGCCGAACTGGCGATGGCCCGCGCCGCGAAAGGGACGAAGGTCCCACGAATCGTCCCGGAGCACGTGGCCCGCCTCGAGGTCGGGATCGACACGTTCGACGTGGGCCGAATCACCGAGTTCATCCTGCCTCGCGGTTCCGAGGGCCTCGTACGGTTGCATTGGGCCCGCACGGTCGCACGCCGCGCTGAGCGCCGGGTCGTCTCGCTGTCCCGTCAAGAGGCTTTGAACCCGGACCTCTTGCGGTACATGAACCGGCTGTCTTCCCTCCTTTATCAGATGGCGGTCTGGTACCAGAAGAAGGAGAAGGCGAAGACGGAGCATCCCTCGTACCGAAAGTGAGGACGTATCTCAGATCGATTGAAGTCTCGTCCAAGGCGTCTAGCGCGGCTCAACCTTGGACTCGAGGAAGTCCAGAAGAATCTGGACCGCCTCCGCATTCCCGTCGGGCCGAGGCGGCAATCGTCCGAGGGCGAGTTTCTCGACGATGAGTTCGCGAAGCCGACCGAGATCCTCGTGCCGATAACCCAGAGCCGCCGCATTCCGCTCAGCCTCGACGTGCCCTTTCGGAGGAATCGCAATGACCCGCGTGCCGGCCGCGAGGGCTTCTCTCACGGTACCCTTTCCGCCCGTCGTGATCACGAGGTCCGCCGCGAGGACGTAGTCCTGCAGATTCGGCAGGAAGCCGTACGTGTAAACGCCCGCCTCCGGCTCCGCCTTCAGCTTTGGACCGCTTACGATGACCATCGAGACATCGTCCATCGCCAGGGCACGGAAGGCCTTCACCGACTCCCGAATGAGATATTCCCCGATCGCGGTACCACCGACGGTCACGAGGATCGTCTTCTTCCGGAAGAACAAGTCTTCCCGAAGTTGTTCTCGAGACGCGCTGAACGGGCGGACGATCGGCTTGATCCGCCGGACGTTCGGCCACGATGGGGCGTCATCGAGGGCGAGGATCAGATCGACCTTTCGGGCGAGTCGGGAGAACCAAAAGTTCCCGTACCCCTCGAACAGGCGGGAGGCCGGGTCCGTCGCAAAGTCGTGGCGCAATCCGTTGAGGATGATCGCCGTGGGAATTCGGTGGCGGACGGCCTCCCGCACGGAGGCGACTTCGCCGGCGGAGAGGAGAAATCGATTCGACTTCCAATCGGCCTCCCTCTTCAGATTCTTCCGGGCGACCCGCAGGTATCGGGCATAGTCGACATACCATCGCCAGACCGGCAGCAGTCGACCGTCGACCGCAGGCCAATCCGGCGCCGGCGGCGCCGTCATGGCATCGAACCCGCTCGCGACCACGAGGTCCAAAGCGGGCACGCCCGCGAGGAACAGGAAATACAGATCTTCCCGACGTTCGCGCAGGCCGCGGGCGAGGGCGACCGCCTGGGTCGCGTGCCCGAGTCCCTGGGAGTGAACCGCGAAGTATCCTTGGACCTCACCCATCGGGCGAGAGCATGGTCCGGTTCCGGAAAGACCTTCGGCCAGCGCTCGGAACGTTCGCGAGGTCGTGCGGAGACTCCACGTTCACGGTCCCCCGCCTCAGGTTTTTAACTGCACGTGTGTTCCTTCGACCGTGGAACTTGCGGGCCTCGCAAAGTACCCGTTCCTCCAGGAGGCGTCCGCCTTCATCCGGGCGGAGCACGTGACCCTCGAGGAGTTGCTATCCGAGCCCGCGTATGCGCGTGCACGGGCCATCGGACGGGCCCGCGTGGTCGAGGCCCTCGAAAAAGGCCCGGACGCGAAACGGGTGGCGATCGCACCGGCCGATCAACTCTCCCAACTCCTCGCATACCCGGTCGCGCGGATTCTCGTCTCCGCCCTCGAGGACACATACCTGACCCGGCGCTTCGCGCTCCGGGAGGCGATGGCCGCGGAATCACTCTTGGAACAAGACTCGGACGATACGGTCCTCCATATCGCGGCCCAGCTTCCGATGGACCTGCGCCGAGAGGACGGAGGTTTCCGGATCCACTTCTCCGACTTCCTCCGGTTCACGAGCACGATGCGCGACACGCCGTGGAAGCTGATCAACCAGCCCGTGGAACGCGGCTACGTGAGGTTGCGCCGCGAGAAGGCCCTTCGCGTCATGCGGAACGCGATTCAACGGCACATCGAGCAAGGGCTTCCGCTTCCGGTCAACGACGATATCCTCGCCGCGTTCAAGGCGGACCTCGCACAGATCCGCGGACTCCTCGAGGCGAAGAAGGCCACGTTCAAGGCGGAGGACATCGGGAAGGTGAGCATCACCCGCTTCCCGCCGTGCATGTACAACCTGCTCGCACAAATCCAGAATCACGAGAATGTCCCCCATATGGGCCGCTTCGCAATCGTCGCCTTCCTGCACCACATCGGACTGGGGAACGAAGAAATCTACCGGGTGTTCGGGGATGTCCCGGATTTTGCCGCGGATGTCACCCGGTACCAGATCGAGCACATCACCGGCACGTCGAGCCCGACGGAATACACGCCGCCGGAGTGCTCGACGATGAAGTCCTACGGAATCTGCCCTGGGCCGGATCGGATCTGCCTGACGATCAAGCATCCCCTCTCGTACTACCGCATCAAAGGGCGGGACCGTCGGCCCCGTGGAGAGAGCGCGTCGACGGCGACCTAGGAGAAGCCGCGCCAGATCTTCATGGCACGCTGGACGGCGGTCACGTTCCCCAGGACCGCGAACAGGACCATGAACCACTCGAGGGGTCCGAGAGCGAGGACGCCCGCCCCGACCGCGACTCCGCCGGATGGCGCGACGATCCATTGAATGAGGCATCCGACGAACAGGAGCACCAAGCGGTCGGCCCGGCCGAGGACCCCACCGTACACGCGTCCTTGGCCGACGGCCTGGGCTTGCGTCCCCATATAGGAAGTCAGGAGGACGCCAAGAAGGGCTAGCGTCCCGACCCCGAGACGGCAATACATCGCGTTGAACGCGACGCCGCCGAGCAGGAAGACATCCGCATAGCGGTCGAGCACGTGGTCGAGAAAGTCCCCTCGCGCGGACGCCTTGCCAGCCATCTTCGCGATCTTCCCGTCAAGGGCGTCGAGGTACGAGTTCACCAGGATCAGGAGGAGGGCGAGGCCGAGAAGTCCTCCGCCGCCGAAGAAGAAGGCGATCCCGGCGCCGACCGCGGCGAACAGGGCGCCCCACGAAACCAGGTTCGGATTCACGTGGAGCAGGCGCGAGGCCACGGGGATCAGAAACCAGTCCGCGGCCTTGCGGTACCGGTCTAGTACCACGAGAGGACCTCCTCGCTCCAGTCCACGGATCCGGGCGCGTGACCTTCCGCTTTCCCTTGGAGGATCCCCAGGACCGCGTTTGCGGTTTGCTCGGCCGTCAACGTCGTCGTGTCAATCTCATAGACGAACGGAAGGCGGCCGACTGCCTCCTGTAGGATCACGTCGATTGCTTCGGCTTCGACGTTTTCGCGGACCTTCTCCGGAGGCCACCCTCGAGCCTCAAGCCGAGACCGCAAAACAGAGGGTCGGCAGCGCAGGACGATCGCGATGTTCACGTCCATCCTATGACTGTAGTGCGATGTGAGGAATGCGACTTTTGCTGGGACGTGCAATGATCGGCGCATCGCTTCGGTGTCGACTTCGTCGCTCCCTCGAGCCTCATCCCGTCCGGCGATGAAGCCTTCCCGACGGGCGATCTCGTCCAAATCCATCACGGCGTACCCGCGAACAGACAGGACCGCGCATGCCGAGGACTTCCCGGTGCCGGGGGTCCCGGTAATCGCAACAATCATCAAGTTCGTGCCAAGGGATGAAGCGTTAAGTCACTTGCGTTGCGGGCTCGGTCTGGCGGCGAAGAACGATTCGGAATGCAAGCCAAACCGCTCCCGCAACAGCATACCGGCGATCCCTGTAACGATGTAGAGGGGGAGAGCAAAAAGATAGATCGGAAGTCCGAGCCGGGTGATGAAGGAAAAAATGTCGTCCACCTGGACTTCGAGGAAACCTGTCAAAACGGGAGAAATGGCCAAGGCGAAGGCAATCACGAGCCCCGCGGGGATCGAAAGAAAGCCCTGGACCACGCCCATCCGAAGGTCCTCCGTCATCAAGCCCGCCAGCAGGCCTGCCATCGCCAGGACGCCGAGAATCAAAGAGAGCGACGGTTCCTCCGACGCGGGGACGGTCACATTCGGAAAGACCGAGTAGAACGTCGTGTATCCGACCGCGAGACCGAGGAACGTGCTCAAGAGAGCAGTCCGTGCGATGCGAAGGGCCCGTTCACTCAGCTTAAGTCGCAAGGTTGGTCCCGTCCATACGCTCAATCGTGCCAATCGTCATCAGGTGTGGAGCCGCCGTGGGCGAGGACGCGACGGGGACCCCCTCAATGATCAGGTGGACTCGAAGCCAGTGAATCCATGGACCGGCTGTCGCATTCCCGGTTGCGGAAGCCCAATAATCCGTGATGTTCCGCGCTACTTCGAAGCGATTCGGATTGAGTGCATGGGTCAATGTGTAGGTGAAGCGAAAAATAGCCGCGCTCGCGGCGCCGACGATGGCTCCGGCAACCTCCCGAGACTCTCCAAACACACGATAGAAATATCGCGTGCTGTTCCCCTCCAAGAGGCGGTCGTCTAGGAGTCGTCGGGACTCGTTGAGGCCGACCGTAGCGGGACCGTCCTCAATCCAACCACTGAAGGCGAGGAGCTGGAGTCGCAGGACTCGTGAGCTGGGATTGTCGACCCGAAGGGACAGCGAGGCTGTCAAGGAGCCGTCTGGAGTGAGCGTTCCGTCGGAGTTAGTGCCCTGCAACGTCAAGGATGTCGAAGGAGAGATCGAGACGGTTGCTTGCGCCACGACGATCGAGGTGTAGCTCAGAGCGGAACCAATCGCGAGGGCGAGCAGGACGAACGCAACCCCCGCTGCGAAAAGCCACACGGGTCGGTCCGATTTTCCTTGTGGACCGAGCATGTGCCATGGATCGGTCATGTGTCCCTTGCCGCGGGGACATCAATCTCCGGGGTCTTAGAAAGGCTGGGTTCGACGAGTTTTCCTTCGTATATGTCCTGGGCAAAGTGACACTCAGCAAAATGACCCGACTCGATTTCGACCGCAGGCGGGGCCGTGGTCGCGCAGATGTCCTTGGCGAACAGGCACCGTGTGCGGAACCGACACCCGCTAGGCAAGTCGATTGGGCTCGGAAGCTCCCCCTTGATTGGAACCTCGACATAGACATGCGACGGGTCTGGCACCGGCACGGCGGCGAGAAGGGCCCGCGTGTAGGGATGGGTCGGTCGGAGGATGATGCTTTCTGTTAA
>VBLU01000064.1:0-13314 GCA_005879065.1 Methanobacteriota archaeon | reverse complement strand
TTGGTACTTCTCACGGAGATCGAGCATTAGATTCATCACGCCCGCGCGAATGGATACGTCGAGCATGCTCACGGGTTCGTCAGCCACGATGATCTTTGGGTGCAATACGATCGCCCGGGCAATCGCGACTCGCTGTCTTTGCCCGCCGGAGAGCTCGTGCGGGAACCGTTCCATGAAGTCCTGCCCAGGGCGGAGACCCGCGTCCTCGAGAGCCTGAATCACCATTTCCGCCCGCTCCTCCTTCGAGGATCCGATGCGATGAATCACGATGGGTTCTGCGACCGTTCGAAATACATTGTACCGCGGATTGAGAGATTCGTACGGATCCTGAAAAATCATCTGCAAATCCTTTCGGAATTGGAAGAGTGCGCCGCCTTGCAGCGAGGCGATGTCGACTCCCTCGAAATCGATTTGTCCTTCGGTAGGATCCTCGAGCCGCGCAATAAGCCGACCCGTCGTCGTCTTCCCGCAGCCGGATTCCCCCACGAGGCCGAGAATTTCCCCCGGATGCAAATCGAAGCTGATCCCGTCCACCGCACGGACCTGAATCGTGTTCCCTCGGAGTGACTGTATCAATCCTCGTTTCAGTTCGAAGTACTTCTTCAGATCTCGAATCCGTAGGACCGCCCGACCGTCGTGGAGGGGCGCGACACTTTGGACCTCAGTCATCGGCCGAGACCTCCCTGGGTAAAGAAATCCTGAGAAAAGTGGCACAGGGCGCGGTGCCCCGGTTCGGGAACGACATAAGGAGGCGGGTCCGTTGTACAGACGTCCTTTGCGTACTTGCATCGAGGATGAAAGCGGCAGCCCGAAGGTGGAGTCAACAGACTCGGCGGGCTCCCGGGAATTGCCTCGAGCCGTCGCTTCTCGCCGCTGATGCTCGGGAAGGCATTCAGGAGACCTTCCGTGTATGGGTGAAGGGTCCGAGCGAATACCTGTTCGGTTTGACTCTCCTCGACGATTTGACCCGCATACATCACCGCAATTCGATCCGCCACTTTCGCCACGACGGACACATCGTGAGAGATGATGATGATCGTCATGTGCATCGCCTTTTGGATGCGAAGCACTTCGTCCATGATCTTCGCGGCCGTAATCACGTCGAGCGCCGTGGTGGGCTCGTCCATGATTACGAGTTTCGGGTCGAGGGCCAAGGCCATGGCTATCATTGCGCGTTGCTTCATGCCCCCACTGTATTCGTGGGGGAAATTGTCGATCCGATCGACTGGAATTCCCACGAGCCGGTACAGGTCTTCGACGCGTTTTCGCGCGGAATCTGGAGTCAGATCCTCGTGCGCCCGGATCGCCTCGACGATCTGATTGCCGACCGTGTAAACCGGATTCAGAGCATTCATGGCGCCCTGAAAGACGATCGAAATCTGCTTCCAACGTACGGCGTTCAGCTTGGGATGATACTCCCGGAGACGTCCGTCCGAGCGACGAACGATATCGACGAGATCTCCCTCTTGAGAGGCGGCGCCGAGCCGATCCTTTGCTTCTCGAAGCCGGTCACGGACCGTGGGATCGTTCGCGGACTCGAGGCGGGACGATAGCTCATGGACCGTTTTCTGAAGGGACCCGATTTCCTCCTTCAAGTACCCACGGTACGTCGATGACAAGGGCGTTGCCAGCGATTCAATCTCCTTTTCGAGAGTTTGAATGTGTTCAAGCGTGCTGCCGGTGCTGTCCGCAGACCTTTGCCGATTAAGCTCGTCGTTCGCGGCCTGGACATCCTTGGCAATCCGATCGAAGGCGATTTTCCAATATCCGGGTCGGTATCGATCCACGCGGCGGTTCGCCCCGAAAAGGATCTGCCCACCAAATATGTACGCGTTCGAGGGCAAGAGTTGCGTGATCGAATAGGCGAGGGTCGTCTTGCCACAGCCGGACTCGCCGACGAGGCCAACCGTCTCTCCCGCTTCCACGTCGAGGTTGACATTGTCAACTGCCTTAACCCAACCCTGTCGGACCCGAAAGTACGTCCGAAGGTTTCGCACCGACAGCAACGGCACGTTATCGCCTTCGAAGACGTGGGTTGATAATCTCGTCGAAGCCGCGGCCGAGGAGGTAGAACCCGAGAGAGAGCAACGTGATTGCGAGGCCGGGTGGGAACAGCCACCACCATGCGGTGAGCGCCCCTCCGAAAGTCAGGACCTGAGAAAGCATTCCGCCCCACGAGATCACGCTGGCATCACCGAGCCCGAGGAAGCTGAGAGCGGCTTCGGTGATGATGGCGCCGGCAACGGTGAGACTCATGTAGAGGAAGCTAAAAGGCAGGACGTTCGGAGCAACCTGGAAGAAAATGAGCCGCAGGTCCGAGGCTCCGGAGACGCGTGCCGCGTCAACAAAGGGTCGCTCCTTGAGCGTGAGGACCTGCGCGCGAATTACCCGTGCAATCCCCGGCCACCCAATAATCCCGAGGACAAGGATGATCACCCAAATGCTGGGTCGAAGGATCGACGCGAGGATCAGGACAATCGGCAGGAAGGGGAGCACAAGGAAAATGTCGGTCGTCCGCATGAGAAGAGTGTCCACGAGCTTGCCGAAGAAACCGGCGATCAAACCCACGAGGGTGCCGAGGCCCACCGCGAAGACCGCCGCGAGTCCACCGACGATGAAGGCAACTTGGGTACCGTAGAAAAGCTGGGTCAGAATGTCGGCTCCCCGGAAATCCGTCCCGAGGACATAGTGGTTACCCGAAGGATACGTCCCCGGAGGCAACGGTGTCCGGACGGTTCCCAAGAGTTGGAAGAGGGTCGTCTCGCCCTCCGAGGCATCCGTCCAAACGCCGTACAATTCCTGAGGAATCAGCGCAGTTCCGTAAAGGGTACCTCCAAGTGCTCCGGCATATCGGAAGAGGGAGACGTTGGACGGCGGCGTGATGGCGAACGGTTCCGGCGCGACATGGGCATCCGTTCGGGACGTGGTGGCGAGCATGGAAATGCCGCCGTGCGCGGGGAACACGAACACTTTGGAACGCTCATCCACCTCGAAGAACGTTCGAACCCGACCGGGGAAATCTGTGCGGAATTGGAGGTTTTCAACTGCAGTCTCGTTGAGACGGATCATATGCGTCGTGCCATCGGGTCCCTCGTTGTGATCATATAGACCAAGGTACACGGTCTGGGCGCGGTAGCTGGTCGGAATCCCGACAGGTTCCCACGTGGGATCTGGGACGGAGAATTCGCGGACGATCTTCATGGAGGCCGCATCGAGGACTGCGACCCCGGTGGCGGACGACGATCGGACGGGCAGATACAATTTCATCGTGTCGATGGAAGTAGATCGCGTAAATCCGATAGTTCCAGTGACCGTAGCCGGTTGCCCTGCCAACCGCAAAGGCACCCAGCCGAAGAGACTCCCGTCCACGTTGTGGACCTCAAGGCTTCCGTTCGCCAAGGGCAAGAGTATCGTCTGTCCTCGGCCCGTGCGAAAATTGGTGCTCGAGTTCAGCTCACCGGTGTCTTTGTTGTAATAAACGAAGGGTGGCGCGGAGAGGGTTTCGTTCGAAAAGAGGACGGGTTGGCCGCCCGGCGCTCCGGGATAGACCGCCCCCGGCTGCACAGTGCTGTTCGTGTGAACGAATACAGTTTCGAAGACTACGGTGTGGGTGCCGTCAGAGGCAAAGAAGTAGCGATATGGCCCGACATCTCGGCCCGGCGCTCCCGGAAAAGGCCGGATGGTGAACTGAGCGGGGAGCGTGATGAGGTCACCGGAGGAAGCGGGGTCTTCTCCCGTCCATGAAGGATCAAAACCGAGTCTCCACCGAAAGATAAGGCTCCGGGTGAAGGGGTCATAGACGTAGAAATCACGTTGTGCGAAGAAGGCGATAGCCCCGTTTCCATTCCGCGGGCCCGTGGATTTGGTCGAGTCCAGAGCTGGTACGACGAAATAGAGGGCCTCGAGGGGCGCGACCGGTTGGGGTGAAACAGGAAGATCGCTGATATGGAATTGCAGGGACCGGTTCCCAGCTTGGAACGGAGAAACGTTCGTTTCCAAGGTGTGCTCCGTGAAGTCCATGAAAACGTATCCTTCTCGGGCGTAGTTGACCAGCCACATGCCCCCGAGACGATCGCTTTGCAGCGGAGTCGTGGGCCCCATGACGGGTACGGAGTAATTCAGTCCTCGAAGAGTCAAGTTTCGAGAGTAGGAAGAAACCGTGAATCGGTCCGAGTCCGGCGCCTCATAAGATCGGGGGTAGGGCGAAATGATGGGAGCCAGGATCCCAATTGCGGCGAAGATGAGGACGATCGTGAGGCCGGTCAAACCGAGGCGACTGCCACGGAACAGCGCGTAGGAACGTTGGAGGCTGCGCTTGAAAGCGTTGAAGAATCGAATGGCGTCCAGTTTGACAGACGACCCAGCCGCTTCAGATCCGGACACGTGGATCGAGGACTCCATACAGGACATCGGCGACGATATTCCCGAAAATGACGAGGACGGCGATGATCCAAAGCAACGCCCCCGCGAGGAATTGGTCTTGGTTCACGATTGCCTTAAGGAAGTAGTATCCAAGGCCGAAATACGAAAAAATCCCTTCCAAGATGATTGCTCCGCCGACGATGAATGCCAAACTAATCGTGAAGGAAGTGACAACCGGCAGGTAGGCATTGCGCGCCGCGTGCCGCCGGCGGACGATTCGCTCGGACAGACCCTTTGCCCGTGCGGTTAGGATGAAGTCCTCGCCCATGACCTCGAGCATGGCGGTCTGCATGAGCAGAATGGTTCCCGCGGTGGTTATCAGGACGAGGGCGAGCATCGGCATCGCTGCATGCGCGACTAAATCCACGACTTGGAAAAGCACATCACCCTGGCCGCGGCCCGCGACCCATGTTACATGCTGAGCAGTCCAAGACGGATCACTGAACCCTCGCAAGGGGAACAAGTCGAGACTAAATGCGAACAACCAGAGGAGAATGAGACCGATCCAAAAGGAAGGCATGTTGTAGAAGAATAGGCTGCCCACGACCACGGAGCCTTCGGTGAATCGACCTCGTCGCCAAGCGATGAAGGTACCGATGACTACGCCAATCAGGTACTCGATCATGACGGCGCCGCCGAACAGGAATAGAGTTCGCGGCAAGGCGGCTGCGATCACGTCGCTGACTGGTTTTCCTTCAACGAAAGATTGTCCGAAGTCCAGGCTGAACATGTTCCAGACGAACTTGCCCATCCGGACGAAATACGGGTCGTTAATACCGAAAGTCTGATTCAGTTGCTCCAAGCGGGCACGATCGAAGGTCGGATCAGAGCGAAAACGATCGATCGGTGTGCCGGGCATCGCATCAAAGAGGATGAAGATGATGACCGTGACGACAAGCAACGTGACAACGCCTTGGACTCCTCGTTTTACCAGGTACCGTGCTAATGCGGCCAAACGGTTCCCCCCTAGCCCGAATATCGTTCATTCGGTGCCGGATATAAGAACGTTTTCGAGACGCCAAATGTGCCTCGAAAGAAAGGGGAAAGGAGACCGGGGATTCCGCATCCCCGGTCCGTTCGCGCTATAGATCCTCCGACCCGAGTTCTTCCTCGGTGGACTTGGTTCCTTTCTCGGCCTCCATCCCGGGTGGGCCCTTCCGGCGCCGACGGAGCACGACGCCGACCGCCAAGCCGACCACCAACCCGGCCACGAGGAGGCCAATCGGCAACCCGTAGGTAACCAGGGCGTCCACCGGAGTCGGAGGCGGCGCGGGAATCGTTGCAGTCACAACCTGATTCCCGAATCCGACCTGATAGGAGCCCGCGGTCGTGAACACGTAGTCGAAGGCCACGGTCTGACTCGCTGAAGCACCGATCGAGATGGTCTTCGCGGCGACGACGGTGCCACCGACGGTCAGAAGCACGGTTGTAGTCCCTGCTACCGGCACCTGGTTCGTCACGACCACGGAAATGGTCGAGGCAGTGCCCGCGGCGTTTGCGGTCACCGTCGGCGTCGCGTATGACAGGACCGGCGGCGAAGCCATGATCCCATACCAGGCGCGGGCGATTTCTCCCGATGGTGCGGAAACGACCACGAGGTTCTCAACTGCACCGGAGGAGGCACTGAACGTGAAAGATGCTTGCCCCAGCGCGTTCGTGACGTTCTGGAACGGTCCGCTGAAGATCGTCGCATTGGCAAGGGGGCTGCCGCTTTGGTCCGTCACCGTCACGGTGGCCGTGGCGGTCCCCTGCTCGGGCACGAGGGTCTTGTCGACCGCGGCCGATGCGTAGATCCCGCCGGGGACGAAGTAGTAGCCGATCCGGAACTCGAAGGGAATCTTGGCGATCAATGTCGCGAATGTCGGAGCGATCCAGTAGTCACCGAGGCTTCCGGCAAACATCTGGTCTCGCCCTCCATAGGCGAACCGCATGTCCGCTGGGACGAAGGCTAGGTAGACCGTCTGCGAGGCACCGAGCGGGACGTTGAACACGTCGTGGAAGGTCCACGGCCAAGTCGAGTGGTCGAAGACGCGGTACCGGTAGAACTGGTCTCGCACATCCCAGCTGAGCACATTGTTCGCATACTGTGCCGGATACTTCGCGGCGCTAATCGTTCCGAACGTGGCGGCGGACTGTCGGGACAGGGTACTCAACGCCCCGACGTTGCGTGCCGCACTACCAGCTCCGCGAACCAGGAACACCTCGGGATCGGCGAGAGGCCCGTCCTTCGTGTAGAAACGTGCATGTACGGTCGCCACCTCGCCCTTCGAGTTGAAAGCGGGCTGGCTGAACCAAGCGCTGCCGAGGGCGAACACGGGGCTCCGGCTGATGACCATTCCGGTGTCGATCGCGAAGGCGTTGTTGTTAATCTTCGCGACGAAGTTGCAGTCGTCGACCGTGACGTTGAAGGTGGTGCCTGGCTTCTGGCCCACATACGCCCGGATCTGCAGAGAGTTGTCCATCCGGTGAGGCAAGGCAGTCAGCGGAACGGTCATCTGACCCAGGAGATTCGTCGTACTCGTCACATTCAGGATGTACGTGCCTCCGACCTTCGTGTAGTCAAGCCACGGTTGCTTGAAGCCGGCCGGCCACGGTGAGAGCGGCAACGCCCCGAAAGCTTCGAGCACCCCATTCTGGATCGTGGCATTTCCTGTCGCATCGCACGCGTCGATCAGCGGAAAGTCGCCGACCGCTTCGTAGTCCTCGACGAAGTTCTCGACACCCCACGCCATAGAGCTGAACGCCTGGCCGGGATTACTCGTAAAGTTCCCACCGATTGAGCCGATACCGAACGAGTTCAGGTCGAGTCCGCCTCCGAGATACCTCGGCGTCCCGTAGTCGGTCCCGTAATCATAGGACCAAGGGAACTCCGCTGGGAGACCGAGCGGCCCGTAGTTGATTTGGAAGATTACAGGTACCCCAGCAGCCGGCAATCCCAACTTGTCTGTGACCTGAATCGTCACATTCGCGGCATTCGTCGCGTTCGTCGCCGGGTTGAGCGCGGGCATCGCGCGGGTCGAAATGGCGAGCTTCGCGGAATATTGACCCGAGCTCGTGGAGCTGTACAGCAGGATGCCAACTTGATCATTCACCTGGGATGCGTCATTCCGGACCTTGAAGCGAACGGCGACTGTCGTTGCATTCTGGCCGGTCCGCGCCGACGCAGTCGTCCCGACGGTGAACGTAGCAATCCCAGTCGCATCCGTCCGGTTCGAACCGGCCGCCGCTGCCACGACGCTCACATTCCACGCGTCCTGGGTCGAAAGCACGGGATCGACGTCCTTGTTCGCCAGCCCCGTGCCGGCGAAGTCCGTGACTTTGACCGTAATCGTCGTGGTGTCTTGCGTGGCCATGCTCGTGTTCAGATTGAGGTCCGGTGTCCCTTGAACCGTGACAATCCGCCAGTCGGGTGTGTTGCTGTTCGAGACGAAGATGAGCATCGACGCATATTGCGTGTCAGCCGAGACTTTTCCAGAGACGTTCACGTACGCCTTGACGAGGTCCGCGAAGTGTTGGTTCGCAAAGGCACCCGCGGTCGACGGGGCTGTATAGGTGAAGGTCGCCTTTCCGGCGGCATTTGTCACATCAGAACCCGCGGAACTGGGGCCGATGGTGCCGAGAGTCACTTTCTTGTCGAGACTCACGGTCACGCCAGGTAGTGCCGCGCCGGTCCCGTCGACCAAGGTCGCCGTAAGCGTCGTCGAACCCCCGATCGGGATAACAGGCGCCGTTGTCGATAGGTTTAGCTTCGCAATCGGCGCAGGAGGACCTACCGCGAGGGTGATCAGCTTGATCGTACTCGCTTTCGAAGCCCCCTTGGCCGCCACGGCGGTCAGGACCACTTGGCCTTGGATCAAGGGAACCGTCCATGAGACCCCCACGTGACCCGACACATCCGTAGTCCCTGTGGCCGCAAGGCCACCGAAGGAACTGTTCAACCACACGGACGCTCCGGAGACCGGAGCGAAGTTTCCCGAAACAAAGACGTCAAACTTGACCGTCCGGCCGAATAAGGCCCGCTCGGGAGCTGTGAGGGCCACGGAGAAGACGCCCGTGGTCGGCGGGGGCGTGACGGATCCCGGGTTCCGGAGCTTGACCAGAGACCAGAAGTTGTACAACTGCGGCGGTGTGTTGACCCATCCGACCCATCGGTCGTTGCGGTAGGCGTTCAGGTTCTTCCGGTAATACAGGATGTTCCATGGGATCAGCGAGTTCACGCGCGCCTCGATGTCTTGGACGATCTTGGTGCGCGCCTGGTCGTCGAGCGTGATTTCCATCTTGTCGAGGAGGGCGTCCGTAACGGGGTCATGCAACCCCGCGGAATTCGAGCCTCCTGGGTTGATCGCCACGTCGTTCTTGCTGTGGAAGAAGTCCGTCAGGTAGGTCTCTGGGGTGCCCGTGAGGAGGAAGCCGAGGATATAGATGTCGAAGTCGACCTGGGTAAACGCCTTTGCCACGATCGTGTCGAAGCTCGTCGGCGCGGCGTCGATGTTCAGCCCAATGGCCTTCAAGTTGTTCGAAATCATGATCCCTGCGTCGGCTCGGACCGGGTCATAGTCTTTCGGCGGCGTCAAAATTGTCGTCTTGATCGGACTGCCGTCCTTGTACTCCCGGAAACCGTCGCTGTTTCGGTCGACGATGCCAGCAGAATCAAGCAACTGCTTGGCCCCGTTCAGATCGAAGGCCGGCAACGAAGTGCTCGCGTTGACGTAGGTCGAGGTGTGTATCGAGATCGGCCAGTTGCCCTTGACACCGAAGCCGCCCATGAGCGTATTGACGATGTAGTCCTTGTCAATCGCCATAGAAATCGCCTTGCGGAGGACCAGGTCGTCCCAGGGCTTCCGGCGCAGGTTGAACGCCATGTAGAAGTATCCGGCGTCCGTCACCTGTTCCACGCTGATCGACGGGTTCAAACGGACCTGAGTAAGGAAGCCGGGAGTCAGAGACCATATTAGCGTGTCGATTTCGCCCTTTTGCAGCGCGAGGCTGATCACGTCCAGGCTTGTGTAGATCACGAATTTAATCGAGCGAAGGTGCTCAGGGAAGAGCGGGTAGGAGGTACCGGCCCATTGGACGTTGGTGCCCTTGCCCCAATATCCGTCGTATGAGGAAACATGCGAGCCCAAATTCGGGGTCCATGAATCGAACTTGAACATCCCTGTGCCCATGTTGGCGGCAACCTCGTTCACCTTGCTGCCGAACGAGAAGTCGGCGGATAAGTCGGCGCTGTCCGTAATCGGCTTCAGCGACGTGAGGTTCAGCTGAGGATTCGGGTTGATGTGGCTCGTCCAAATGTGCTTCGGGATGATCGGAATCTGGAGCGTTGCGAGGAAGAACAGCGCGTAAGCCTTCGACAAGGTAAAGCGCACGGCGTCGGGAGCCGCTGGGGATGGTTCCACGCCGATGTGCGACTTCGCTGCACCGCCACTCCAGTGGGCGAACCTCGGGATATCCCACCAGAGTGCCGTCCCGATGAATGTTTGAGACGTCGACCACTCGAGGACCTGATAAGTGAATACGACATCGTCCCGGGTCATCGGCTGACCGTCATGGAACGTAACTCCGGGTCGGACGTAGACATCGACAATGGGCTGGGTTGCTGGCGGTGCGACGATAAACGTGTAACCGGGTCCGCTCGTTCCCTTCGCGGGATTCGCCAAGACCGGGAAAATGATATTGTCAGGTGTACTCGAAAACAAACCTTCGAAACCCCATTCGACCTGGTACGCATTCCAGACCGTGTTCGTCTCCGGATTGAAGAAGTCCATCGTGGTCATGTCGTTCTGTAGCCCGACAACAAGTTCCGTTCGCTCAGTCTGCGCGGCAGCGCTCTGTGCAAGGAAAATGAATCCCGCACCGAGCATGACGAACACGATGGCGGCCGTGCGCAAACGAGACGAACGCAAAAGCTTCAGTTCCATTGTAATCCAACCCTCCCCAAGAAAGGCCTGGTCGCCGCGAAGGGGTCACACCGTATAAAAACGTTTTTCCAACGGGTGTCCTAGCCAGTTCGAATCGTGTTCTTTTTCGAATCTGAGCGGAACGCCTGCGCAAGCGGCCGGCCGTACAAGTCGGCGGGTACTCCTAGCTGAAGCGGATCATGGGACTTGTCACTGGATCCCGTGAGTCGCCCGGTGCCACTGAGCGATCAACCGACGCCGAAGGTCGGTGTCCTGCTCCATCAAGCGCCACGCGTCCCGCACCCTGGGTTTGACGATGACGTCCAGGTCGAACGGATACCGCACGTCCATGAGGAACAGCGGCTCGGGGCGGACCATTCCAAAGTCCCGCCGAATTCCGCTTAGGGCCCTTCGAATCTCCACTTCCGAGAGTTCTCCGCGTGCACATCGAATTGCCGCGGCGACGATCCGTCGCACCATGTTGCGACGAAAGGTCCTGGCTCGCACGTCGAACAATATCGCATGCGGGGAGCGTGTCACCTCTATCCCGTCGATGGTGAGCGGGGCCTCTGCTGGATCCGGAGTGAAAGCGCCGAAGTCGTGCTCCCCGATAAACAACGATGCGGCCCGGCGCAGTGCTCGAGGTGACAACGGGTCGAAAATATGGTAGCGATACCATCGTTCCAAGGCGTGCCGCGGATGAAAGGAATCCGACACTGTCGCTGCGGCCCACGCCCACACCTCCTGGGATCGATCGTTGAACGCCCCGATGACTGCCTCCGGCGGCAGGTGTGTGTTGAAGGCGATGACATTCCCAACGGCGCTCACCCCTCGATCCGTCCGGCTCGCAGATCGGAAGAAAGACTCTTGCGAATCCTTGAGGATTTTCGCAGCCTTCAATGCGACGAGGCACTCGCCTTCCACCGTTCGCCGGTCTGGCTGACGCTGAGATCCGAAGAACGCCCGACCGTCATACGCGATCTTGAGCGCGACCCGCATGCCAAGGAATATCTCTCGTTGGATATATCGACCGGATGTGCCCGGTGTGCGGGTCGTCTTGGTTGAGCCGAAGAACGAGGGCAACGTCGGGGCCGTCGCACGGGCCATGAAAAACTTCGATGTGCACGACCTCGTGCTCGTGAACCCATGCGCCTTGGGACCGGAGGCACGACAAAGGGCCATGCACGGGGCGGACATCTTGGAGTCTGCGACCGTCGTGCCGGACCTGACCTCGGCGATCCAGGACGCCGACCTCATCATCGGCACCTCGGGGATCGACACCTCGAACGAGAAGCGGTTCGCGCGAATCGCGGTCCGTCCGAGCGATCTTGCGATCAAACTGGGGAAGGCGCGAGGGACCACCGCTCTCCTGTTCGGGCGAGAGGACTTCGGGCTGCTCGAGGAGGAGCTCCTCCGCTGCGACCTGCTTGTGACGATCCCCGCGGCGAAACCCTACCCAATCTTGAACCTCTCCCACGCCGCGACGGTCCTCCTCTATGAACTGTTCAACGCAAGGGCGCCTACGCGGCCCTCGAGAACGATGTCTGGGCTCGAGAAGGAGAAACTCCACTCGGCTTTCGCGGACCTCCTCGATGCGACCGACTACCCGCCGCATAAAATTGGCCGCACGAGAATCATGTTCCGCCGAATGATGGGGCGTGCGGTCCCGAGCGGATGGGAGTTCCACGCCCTCATGGGCGTCCTGCAGCGGGCGACCAAACGAATCCGCCGCCTCGAGGGGAAGCGGTAGGTCCGGCGGCCGATCGGCGACTCTTCACTTTACGATGCCGATTCCGAGGCTCTGGTCCGTCTTCTCCATGCTTTTGCGGCCGTCCTTCTGAAGTTCCATGAGCGCGCGAATCGCATCGACATTCTCCGGCACGACATCCGATTCCTGATGGACCGCTTGGAAATAGAACAGGCGTTTCCCGTCGACGACGTGAACGCCGTCTCTCCACACGGCGATCTCGTACAGATCGGCGCGGTTCCGCGAAAGGTCCCGGGCCATCTCCATGATCTGGGCGGTCGACCTCACGCCGTCTCCGCCCGACACGAACGCGACCCGCGGGACCCGTTTCCAGACGTCGAGGACGGCCTCCGCGCTCGCGGCTTTCTTCAAGTCGACGATGACCGTGTGCAAGTGCATGATCGTCGTCGGCACCTTCACCGCGATCGTGTGGATGTTCAGTTTCGGAAGGACACTCTGAACGTCCGGGCCGTGATGGGACGGCATCTCGAGCTCGGGCTCGATCGCGTTGATCGGCCCTTTCTTCGAGTCTCCGGGATCCGTGGCCCGACGCACCATGACTGCGAGGACGCTCACGACACCGAAGTGGGCGTCCAACGGGTACAGCGTGCGAATCAGGCCCGTCGTATTGCACGACGGGACGCGGACGAACCTCGCGCCGAGGCATTCCTCGTAATTGGCGGCCGCGTTGAAGGACAGGTTCGTGAGGCCGTGGTCCTCGCCTCCCTGCCAGATCGCCTTGACGCCCGCCTTTTCGTATAGGGACTTGTAGCCGCTCTCCTCCGGAGTGCAGTCGACGACCAGGTCGGCCGCCTTCGCGAGATCTTCGAGGGTACCGGCCGTCTTGACGCCCGCCTTCTCGAACTTCGAGGCCACGTCCGCGTTCGGGGCGTACAGCGGATATCCCTTCCGGATCGCGAGCTTCGCCTCGAAATCGGGCTTCGTCTTCGCCACCCCGGCGACGCGCATGTCGTCCTGCGCGGCGACCGCATCGGCGACGCGCTTCCCGATCGTGCCGTACCCGTTGATCGCGATCTTGGCGGTCATCGACGACGCTCCGTGCGAATCCGAACCGGGACACGACTAAAAAGGTTGTGCGGAACCGCCGTCGCGGGAGCCCGCAAAGCCTCTTCCGTGCGGGTCCGCATACCGGCCGCATGAACTGCTACTACTGCGAGAAGCCCGCGCGCGCCATCTGCCGGTTCTGCGGTGCCGCCGTGTGTCCGGACCACACGAGGGCGAACC
>VBLU01000063.1 GCA_005879065.1 Methanobacteriota archaeon | reverse complement strand
GGCTCTCATCGAGGCCCTCGACGAACGTCGGGACCCGCGGGGGTCGCGCTGCCTCCGGAACTGGTGCGGGCGGCACGGTCCGCGGTCCCTCCCGGACGGCCTGCATCGTCTTCCGCGCCTCCTCTTGGATCGAGTCTTCGATCTCTTCCAGAATGTCCACTTCGAAGGCTGCCTCGGCCTCCGCTGCGTTCGGCGGCCTCGGGACTGTGTCGCTCTTCGCGGGTTCCGGATCGGCCTCGACGGCCCCTTGCTCTCGCAGCCTCGCCTCGATCTCCGTTCGCTTCGCGAGGGCGATTCGATGGTCCGGCCGGATGTCGAGGGCCTTTCCGAAACTGCGCAAGGCCTCGGGCAATTTCTGCATCGACGCGAGGACGAGCCCGCGTTCCACCCAGGTGTCCGCGTGTTCCGGACGGATCCGGGTCGCGCGCTCCAGGACCGCCGCGGCGGTCGGAAGTTCATCGATGAATCGGAGGACACGGCCCAAACCAAGCCAGGCTTGCTCGTCCTTCGGACTCAGTTCGAGGGAGCGAAGATAGGCGACGGCGGCCTTGTATGGGCGGTCGACCCGGAGATACGCTTCCCCGAGCAGGATCCACGGAGGACGGTTCTCGTCATCGCGCGCGATCGCCTTCAGGAGCGGTTCGATGGCCTCCTCGAACCGTCGCTCTCGGAGGAGCGAGACCGCCAGGTCCATCTGGACCGCGAGTTCCTCTTGCCCTTGAGGGCCTGACCCCTTGTGGGACTTGGAGCGGACGTAGGGCTTGAAGCGATGGCCCTCCTCGTGCGCCTTGGCCCGGATCCGGTCGAGGGCCGCCCCGATCACGTCCGAGTTGTCCTCTATGTCCGGCTCCGGGGCATCCGACATCGGGACTTCCGGGTCCTCATCGGACGGCGGCGGAGGAGCGGGAAGCCTCGTCCGCCTCCCTTCCCCTCCGACGAGCGCGCTGTAGACCGCCCCTCCCATGACCTGCTTGAGGACGACGTCCGTCCCTTCCGGCCTGGTCCCCGACTCAGGCCCGAGATGTCGACCGCACGTGTGGCAGTACGTCGCGTCGGGCTTGTTGAAGGAATTACAGTTCGGGCAGGGGATGAGCGTCGGCATGGTCCCTCCTACACGCTGATCACGGACGTGACTTGGAACCGGCCGTCCTCGAAGACGAGCGCCGAGAATCCGGTCCGGTGGTGCGCCCCGCGCATCTTCGACACCCGGATCCGGCGTTGGACCTCGACGTCCGTGATCTGGTGCATCTTGAGTTCGAGGATCCCGTCCGCGAGGAACGTTTCATCGCGCCGCGGCTGGGGCGCCTCGAGCCCGAGGAACGGGGCCTCGCTCGCGGCCTCCGCGAGCACGAGGGTCGTCGCACCGAGGTCGCGGAGCCATTCGAAAAACTGGAACAGTTCGGTTCGGCGGTCGGAAAACTTGGCGAGGACCTCGAGGGCCTCCAGGGAGTCGACGACGATGAGGTCCACTCCGTCGATGTCTTTCTTCGTCGTGAGCGTCCTTCGGAGGAACTCCATCCATGGCTTGGTCGCGCTCTTGCCGATCTCCTTCTGGATCGTCCCGACGTCGAGGATGTGGACGTCCCCGCGGACCTCCTCGACATCGAAGCCCATCGCGGCCATCTGGTCCTCGAGGCTCTTCCGCGTCTGCTCGAGGGACACGTAGAGGCACCGCGCACCGCGTTCCTTCGCGTTCCGATGCAGGATCGCGTAACTGAGGGTGGATTTCATCGTCCCCGGGAGACCCGAGAGGAGCACGACGTGGCCGACGGGGAAGCCGCCGCCCAGGACCTCGTCGAGGCCCTCAATATACGTAGAAATTTTCTTCGTCTCCATTCAGCCCTTCCTCCAGTTGGACCGAGTCAAGGTGATCTGGCACGGCCGTCCGAATCGCTTCAGCTTCCAATCGAAGTCGGCATCGAGTCGGATCCGGAGCATCTCGGCGAGCACGAACGTGCGGACGCAGTGGACCGGGAGCCCTTCGTCGTGGCGGACCGTGCACACGCGGCGATACGGGCACCGATCGCCGATCTCGGCGTGGACCGTGTCCGCATCACCTCGGAACACGCTGTCACTCCCGTCGAAGAGGCCGGAGGCATCCGCGGCCTTGGTGAAGGCATCGCAGGCTTCCGTCGCGTTGTCCGACTCGCGGAACGTGGGGAGGTTCACGAGCATGAACTTCCGGAGCCCTTGCTCGACCACGGTCCGCAGGAAGAGCGGCGCGTTGCCCAACGATTCCGCGGCCCGGAGCATCCCGTATACGAAGAAGTCGAGGAGCCGGTTCGTGCCGTCTTCAGTGGCGGGCATCGAGTTCCTCCCGCTCCGTCTTCATGCGGAGACCGCCTCCTGCATGATCCGTTCGACCTGCTTCGCGGCCCGCTCCATCGCCATGAGGACGAGCCCCAGGTTCGCATCGTCGTACACGAGGGCGACGAGGAGGGCCTCCTCTCCGGCCCCGAGGCTGAGCAGTTTCCCATGATCCGACTCGACGATCGCCCGCACGAAGCGGCCCTGGGACAGCTGGATGGTCGCCATCTCGGAGGTCCCCACGATCGCGGCGGTCATCGCCGCGACGATCTTCGGGTCGACTCCCTCCGGGAGGGTGTGCGTCACCACGAGTCCGTCCCGACGGACGACCGCGGCGGACTTGATGTCCGTCACATGGGACAGCTCTTCGATCGTCTCTTCGAGACGGCCCCAGAGGTCCGTCACGCGGGCACCTCCTCGGCCAGGAGGATCCCGGCGATCGACTGGACGGCCCTGTCCACGCTGAGATGGATGAGACCCATGTTCGCCTCGTTGCGCAGCATCGTCACGAGGATCGCCTCCTCCCCGGCGCCGGTCGCCATCAGCTTCCCGATGTGCGTGTCGACGATCGACTGGTTGAACGTACCGAGACCCATCTCCACGGCGGCCATCTCCGACGTCCCGACGATCGCGGCCGCCATGGCGGCGATTTTCTTCGGGTCCATGTTTTTGGGGAGCGAGTGGGCGATGAGGATGCCGTCCCTGCGCGCGATTGTCACCCCGAGGATGCCGGGGAGTCGGCGGAGCTCTGCGAGGACCGTCTGCAACCGAGCGGCGCCGTCCGCGAGCATCTAGCGCACCCCGATGATCATCTCGGCGAGGATCAGAAGGGCATCCCGGACGCCCCGCGACTCCGTCGCCACGGTGGGCATGACCGGAGTGTCGGGCGGAAGGTCCATCCGACGGGAGATGTCGGAGGGAGAGAGCGCTCCCGCGAGGTCGCTCTTGTTCGCGAGCACGACGAATGGAATGCGAGGCCCGACGAGGTCGAGCATCTGCTTCGCCCGCGGGAGCTCGTCCGGATGGGTCGCGTCGATGACGAGGAGGATTCCGCTCACCTCTCGGGCGAAGATCTTGAAGATGAACTCGAAGCGTTCCTGACCCGGAGTGCCGAAGATCTCCGCCTCGATGCCGGTGATGTTCACGTTGCCATAGTCGAAGGCAACCGTCGTGCCCATTCGATCGATCGAAACCGACTTTTCCGAGAGCGCCCTCACGACCGTGGACTTGCCGGCGTTGAAGGGGCCGGTGACGAGGATCCTCGGGAAATAGACCGTGAGCCCCACGAGGTCCTTGAACGTGTACGGGATCCAGTTCGTCCGGATGCCCTCCTGCGCCATCTGGGAGATCCGCATCGAGTTTCGGATGATCCCGCCGCGAAGGGAGGACTGGAACTCGACGACGAAATCGGACATGCCGCGGATCTCGACCAGGTCCCCCTCGGCGAGGGTCCAGTTGATGAAGAGGAAACAGATCACGGCACCCGCGGCCCGGGCGGCTTCGATGAGCTCGCGCCACAGGCGCAGCACGTCTTCCTTCGGGAACCGGTCCATCAAGAACTCCATCGAGTCGACGATGATCCGGGTGGGCTTCTCGGCCTGCGTCGCGGCGATGATCGCCTCACGGATGTTCTCGAGGCTCGAGATGTCGTCGATGTGGTACCGCTCCGGGCTCGGGAGGAGGAGCTGGGAGGACGTCGCGTCGACCAAGACAAGCTTTGCCGGGTCGACCGACCCGAACCGCTTCATTTCCCCACGGGCGAGCTGGGGTGCTCGGAAGAAATCGACATACATGGACCGCTCCCCGGCCTTCACGCCTTGGACGGCGAAGTTCTCGCCAAAGATTCGCTTCTCGGTCGGCTTGTCGCTGAACAGGAGGAGCGTGGAGGGTCGTGGGAATCCGCCCTGGAGGCGGTCGTCGAGGACGGGGATTCCCGTCTTCGCCCGCGCGGTCGGTGCGCGCACCGGCGCCGCCATCATAGGCTCACCACGGTCTCAGGCAACTGGCGGAACGGATGCCAGGCGGCGTCGACTTGATAGCCGCGCATGTGGTGGACGCGGATCTCCCGCTCCATCGTGTCCGTGTACCGCATCTCCACGACGCCGTCGACGAGGGACCGGAGGAGGTTCATCGTCATCGGTTCGTGGACTCCCTCGTGGACCGCGTACAGGATGAAACCGAGGTTCGTCTTCGCCCGCGAGGTGACGATCTGGAAGAACTTCGCGATCGCCTGGGTCGAGTTGTGAAGGAACAGGGTGGAGATCGTGTAGAAGTAGATCCGGACCGGCGTGCCGAGCTCCTGCGCGGCCTTGCTCATCGCCATGCCGATCCCCTCGAGGTTGCTGAAGCTCGAGACGAGGAATGTCTTCTTGCCGGGGGCCGCTTCGGGTCGGTCCGACGAGGTCGCGCTGTAGCAGTCGACGAACACGAACGACCTTCCCTCGTGAGCTCCCAGGTCGAGGCGAAGCGCCTTCGCCCGCGCGCGGATCTCGTTCGGCGGCATGTCGAGGGTCACGAACACGACGCGCTCGCCGAGCCGCAGGTCCTCGCGGATGCGAGCGATCAGGTACTCGAATTTCCCTACGCCCGGCGGGCCTGCCAACAGGACCGAGTAGTTCGTGGGGAAGCGTTCCTCCATTAGGGCACCTCGTTCCGGGCTCTCGCTCGGGCGTTCGAAGGCGTCGACTGATTCACTGGAGCGTGCGATGTTCTGTTTTGTCATATATAGGGAATGCCGTAGTTCTCAGCCTTGAGAATCCTCGGTCCACCGGGAGGGAGCGGACCCTGGCGGCGCGCGACAAAGACATATAACGAAAGGGTCCCATGCGCCGCGGGATGCCGGCCTCGGCCGCGGAGTTAAGCTATCTCGAGAAGAAGGTCCTCCTCACCCTCGAGAAGCGCAAGAAGGCGACCCCCGAGGAACTGCGAACCGCAGGGAAGTTCCGCGAGCTCGTCGAGGTGATGAACGCCGCCTCGTGGTTGCAGGCGAAAGGCCTCGTCACGATGAAGGAGCGCGTCGTGCACACGTACCGACTCGCGCGGCCCGACGTCGCCCGGCGGTCACTGCCGGAACGGAAGGCGCTGAAGGCGTTGATCAAGGCGGGCGGTCGCCTCCCGGTCCCGAAGCTGCAGGCCGCGTGTCGGTTCGACGACGGAGAGCTTGCGGTCGCCCTCGGATGGCTTCGCCGGAAGGGTTGGGCGGAGGTCTCCAAGGGTCCCCAAGGGAGCGTCGTGATTCTCACAGGGGTGGGGAAAGAAGCGGCGGACGGGAAAGGGCCGGACGAAGAGATCCTCACCCGACTCGCCAAAGACGAACTCCCGGAGGACGCGATCGATCCCCGACTCCTGCGCGACCTGAAGTCTCGACGCGAATTGGTGAAGGAACGCGAATCGGTCCGAAGGGAGATCGCCCTCACGGCCGCGGCAGAGAAGATCCTCGCGGGCGGCCTCGAACTCAAGGAGGAGGTCGCTCAGCCGACGACGGATCTGTTGCGTTCCGGAAAATGGCGGAACGTGGACTTCCGGCGGTACGATCCGAAGGCCTTCGCCCCTCTCGTACGGCCGGGGAAACGGCACGTGCTCGGCGCGTACATCGAAAAGATTCGTCGGATTTTCCTGAGCATGGGCTTCACGGAGATTGACGGGGACTTCGTCCAAGCGGCCTTCTGGAACTTCGACGCCTTGTTCCAGCCGCAGGACCACCCGGCGCGGGACCAGCTCGACACGTTCTATCTCGCGAAGCCCTCGACGGTCCCACTTCCCGAGGAGCGGATTGTGGATCGCGTCGCGAAGACGCACGAGGACGGCGGGGGGACCGGGAGCGCGGGATGGCGGTACCGATGGGACCGCAAGGAGGCGGGGCGGGCCGTCCTCCGGTCCCACACGACGCCGATCACCTTGCAGTGGCTCGCGGAGCATCCCGATCCACCGCGGAAGGCGTTCATCATCGGCCGCAACTTCCGTCCCGATGCGATCGACTGGAAGCATCTGCCGGAATTTCACCAGATTGAAGGCGTCGTGATGGAAGACGGCGCGAACCTCGCGCAGCTGATCGGCACGATCGAAACGTTCTATCGACGGCTCGGCTTCACCCGCGTGAAGTTCCGACCTGGGTTCTTCCCCTACACGGAGCCGAGCATGGAGCCCGAAGGACAGGTCTCGGATGGGAGGTGGATGGAGCTCGGCGGGAGCGGCATCTTCCGGCCCGAGGTGACGGCGCCGCTCGGTCTGAAGGCGCCCGTGCTCGCATGGGGCCTCGGCCTCGAACGCGTGATCATGGCGATCGAAGGGATCACGGACATCCGTCAGCTGTATCTGAGCGACCTCGATTGGCTCCGGGACCATCCTGCAATCGTGTGATCGGGGCCACGCATCCCGATTGAGAATGCAACGGCAATCTTTATTGTCTCTCCGAGTTTCTGCGGCGACGGTTGCCATGACGTCCGCCGCCGAAGCCGACATCGCCGCCGGCGAACAAGCCCTCGGCCAACTCGACTACGACTCCGCGTACAAGCACTTCGACAAGGCGACGAAGGCGGACCCAGCCAGTGCCCTCGCGTTTTTCGGCAAGGCGGAGGCCGCCCTCGGCGTTCCGAAGGTGGAGCCCGACGAGATCATGGGCCTGTACAAGAAGGCGATCGAGCTGGACGGGGAGAACCCGCAGTACCGCGATGCCCTCGCCTCCTTCTGCGTCGACCTCGGCCGGTTCAACGAGGCGGAGGAGCAGTACAATGCCGCGGCGAAGCTCGACGACGAGAATGCTCCGTTCTATTGGTCGGAGTTCGCCGTCCAGTACGCCCGGAAGGCGCCGTTGATCATGGAGCAGTTCCTCGACGACAAGACCCGGGACATGATCCGCCAGAAGGCCCTCACGTACGCCCTGAAGGCACTCGGGGTCGAGAAGGAAGACGCGAAACGCCTTCTCTGATCCACGACCCTAGGCCTGCGCGCCGGGCCTCGATCCCCGCCGGCCCACCCGGCATTCGTCACAGACACTCCCCGCGAGATGTTCGTCGCAGGCCGGCCGTCCGCAGTTGCGGCAGGCCAGAAGCGTCGGGCGATGGCAAATGTGACACAGGACCGCGACCGCCACGGCCTGAGGAGGCCGTCGGGAGGCATCAGACTTTGCTACCAAAGCCCGTTGGGGCCTTCCGCCGTAAACATGTTTGCGAGACCCCTTCAGGCCGAGCCTTCCGTCGGATGGCTCCGACCTTCGCGATGGGTAGCGGCCCTTCTTTGTTCGTCCCACCTGCAGGTCATGGGAGCGGGTCTGCCACCCTTATGACCGTCGTTTTTTGGGTGCGGATCCGAGGACGTGTTCTGAGGCGGTTTGGGCAGGTCCCGGCTGATCGCGCAAGGCTCCGTGCGCAAGCCGTGGGCAAGCCCAAACAAGGTTCATGAGCCCAGAGACACATATCATGGACGGAGGGGGAAAGCATGGTCGACTTCGTCGGCAGCATTCCGGCAGTCGCACTTGGGGCCGCGTTCGCGCTCCTCGCGGTCTTGGCGTTTGTCCTGAAAGGTCTCTACCTGATCCGGTCGGGCGAGGTAGGCGTCCTCGTGAAGAGACTCGGCGGGAAGAAGATGCCGCCCGGGCAGGTCATTGCCCGACACGGGGAGATTGGGACGCAGGCCGCGACCCTGATGCCGGGCCTGTACTGGCGCGTGCCGGTCGTTTGGAGCATGCGCAGGTCGAAAGTCATCCAGGTGGCGGAGAACGAAATCGCAAGTGTGGAGGCCATCGATGGTCGGCCCCTCCCGAAGGGAAGACTCCTCGGGGACGAGGTGGAGTGCAACCAGTTTCAGGACGGCGAGGCGTTCCTCGCCAACGGCGGGTTCAAGGGCCCGCAGGTCGCGATCATCCGTCCGGGGACGTATCGGATTAATCCGTTCCTGTTCAACGTGGCCAGGCGGGCCGCAACGGAGGTCGCGTCCGGCAAGGTCGGCGTCGTGACGGCTCAAGATGGCCAGCCCCTTCCTCCGAAGTTCATCGTCGCGCCGCAACCCGAGATTTCGCCGTCGGCCGCGCACCCGAGCTCCCGGCCGCACAACTTCTTCCAGGACGGTCAGGCCTTCCTCGAGAGCGGTGGCTTCCGAGGGCCCCAGCTCGACACGCTCCAGCCCGGCCGGTACTACATCAATCCGATCCTCTTCCAAGTCCAGATCGACGACGTCGCCGAGGTCCCTCCGGGATTTGTGGCGGTCCTCCGGTCGAACATCGGGGAGGAACTGGACCAGGCGGACATCCAGCCCGTGCCCGTGACGGACAGCCCGGACTTCGACCAGACGATCCACGCGGCCGTCGAGAGGCTCCTCGTTCCAGACCGAAACCGACGGGGGATCTGGCGCAACCCCGTCGCCCCAGGGAAGTACAACCTGAACCGGGTCGCTTTCACCGCCTACCTCGTGCCGACGTCGGCCATCATGGTCGACTGGGCTCGGTCCGACCGGCCGGACGCCCCGAGTCTCTCGCGTCGTCCGACGGATCCTGCCGCGGATGAATCGGACTATCCGTACTTGACGGAACAGGGCGAGAAGGGCTTGTCCTTCTTCCGCTTCGGCCAGCTGCTCGTGACGTCCAAGGACGGATTCAAGCTCGAGGTCGACGTGCGGATGGTGATTCGCATCCTGCCAGAGAACGCGGCCTTCGTCATTGCACGGTTCGGCTCCGTCTTCAACCTGATCCAACAGATCGTGCATCCCCTGATTGACGCGTCGTTCCGGAACAACGCGGGCGAGAAGAAGGCGCTCGAGTTCGTGCAGGGTCGGTCGCAACTACAAGAGGAAGCTCTGAACCGGGCCAGGATCCAATTTGCCAAGTACTACGTCGAAGCGCAGAACCTACTCATCTCCTACATTGCCGTCGACCCGACGCTGCTCGCGACCCAGACGAACAAGGAGATCGCCATCCAGCAGCAGACGCAGTATGAGCAGCAGGCGACGGCGGAGCAGAGGCGCATCGCGGTCCAAGAGATGACCGCCCGCGCAAACCTCCAGCCGAAGGTCGTCGAGGCCTCCTACCAAGTCCAAATCAACGAAAACCTTGCGAAGGCGGCGATCAAACAGGCGGAAGGCGTGCGCGATGCGACGCGCATCCAAGCGGACGGAAACGCGGCCGCGATTCGGATGGTGGGTGAGGCGCAGGCGGATGCCTACCACGCGCAAGCCGACGTGCTCGGCTCGGATCGGGTCGCACTCGTCAAGGTCATGGAAGAGGTCCGCGACGGCAAGATCCGCGTGACGCCGGATACGCTCGTGACCGCGGGCGGGGATGGGTCCGGCGCGGGAACCCTTTTGACGGCCTACCTTGCGAAGCTCCTCACGGATTCGAACGGGGGTAAGCCGGCCGAGCCATACAAGCGAATGGACCACCCCGACTACACGTCGGATCAGACCAACCAGAAGCCGATCGATGAGAAGGGCGAGGAGTCCTCGTAGGACCCCTGCCTTGCTTTCCGATTGAGCATGGCTCACGTTGAGCGAAGTTCGCCGAAGGTCGTCGACCGCTCTGCGAGGGCGTTGTGCTTGTGGATGGACTCTTCGGCCTCGGACTTCACGCGGACCCAGGTGCCATCCGGCATCTTCGGATAGCGCTTCAGGAGCCGCTCGAGGACGTCCCGGACGACATCCTCCACAAACTTCGGATTGCGGTGGGCCATCTCGACGAGACGGCCTTCGTCCGGACGTTTCAATAATCCGAACGTGGGAGCGGACAGAGAATCCTCGACGATGTCGATCAGCTCGTCCGCCTCGACCTCATGGTTCGACGGCTCCTGCAGGATGACGGTCGTCCGGTTTCGTTGGTTGTGCGTGATGATCGGGAATCCCTCCGGCCACTTCGCCATTTCCGGGTGCTCCTTCAGGACGTCGTCTCGAACCGTTTCCATGGCGCACGGGCATGCGGTCATCCCGATGACCTCCACGCCAATCGATCGCTCGACCTCTCGCTCCCCGCGTCGCGCGTTCGCCCGCGCCACCAGCCGGTACGGCTCCAAGGACGTGCGGCCCGAAGGCGACGTCCTTTCGAGGAAGTAGGCCGCGCTGGCCCATACTTCCGACGTCGTCGCATAGTCGTGGCGCTTGAGAAGGGAAACCGCGATCGTGTCCGTGAGTTCCTCCAGGCTCGCGACCGGGTCGCGGACGGAGCGGTCGACCACCTCGTTGATGGCCTCGAGGTTCCGGGACAGGTGCGAGCCTTTCTGGTCCGGCGGCAGGTCGACGAACACGTCGAGCGTGGTCGTGAGCGTGACCGATCGGTTGGGACGGCGCACTTGGACGGGTTTCACGACACCCGTCACGCCGACCTTGTTCAGGCGAAACGAGTTCGCGACCTTCTCGCCTTGCACATCCTTCGGAATGGGATCGACCCGCGGCGCCCTAGGGTCCCGTCGGCTTAAAACTTGACGTCCTCAGACCCGCAACGTCTTCCACTTGCCCCGGCGGAAGTGATTCGCGATCACGGCGGACCGGTAATAATACTCGATGACGAGGGGAATCCAGATTCCCACGATCCCCCAGCCGAGGACGAATCCGAAGATCGCGGACAGCGGCAGGCGGACGAGGTACATGCCGCTCAGGGACGTCATCAAAGGGAATCGGGTGTCGCCCGCTCCACGGAGAGCGCCGTCGATCGCGAAGAAGACTCCCACGGCGGGGATGCTGACCGCATGGATCCGGATGAACGTCACACTCCAAGAGACGACCACCGGGTCCCCGATGAAAGCTCGGGCGATGAACTCTGCGAAGAGGAAGATTCCAATGGCGATCACGCTCATCACGACGACGGAGAACTTCATGGCCTCCCAACCGCTCTTTTCGGCTTCCTCGGGATTCCGCGCCCCGAGGTTCTGGCCGACGAGGGCCGTCGCAGCGATCGCGAATCCGAACCCGGGCATGAATGCGAAGCTCTGGATCCGCAGGCCGATCTGGTGCGCCGCGAGGATCTGGGTGCCGAAGACGACGACCATGCCGACCCACAATAGAAACGCGACCTGCAGGAGGATCTGCTCGAGCGCCGCGGGCCAACCGATTCGGAAGATCCGCCGCACGGCGTCCATATGCACCCATCCGCCGGACAGATGGAGTTTCAGTCGATGCTTTCCCCGAAGCAGGATCGCGATCAGGGCGAGCGCCCCAATGACGTAGGAGATCGACGTCCCGATCGCGGCGCCGGGCACGCCGAGGCGGGGGACGAACGCGTTTCCGAAGATCAGATTCACGTTGATGCCGAAATTGACGACGTTCACGAGCACGCCGAGCCACAGGGGCGTGACTGTGTCGCCGGCGCCGCGGAGCGCGGCACTTCCGAGGAAGGCGATGAACTGGAAGAAGACGACGAGCGAGATGATCCGGATGTACGCCCCGCCGAGGGAAACGACATCGGCCGCGGCACCGAACACGGCGAGCATCGGTTCCGCGAAGAGGAGGCCGAACAACGTCAGCGGGAGGGACAGGAGGGCTCCCAGGACCAGGCTCTGCTTCAGGATGTGATCCGCTTCCGCGAGGTCGTTCGCGCCGATGGCCCGAGCGACCAGGGCGATCGTTCCTGCGGAGACGCTGATCATGACGCTGAAGAACAGGAAGATGAACTGCCCTCCGAAGCCGACCGCG
>VBLU01000062.1 GCA_005879065.1 Methanobacteriota archaeon | reverse complement strand
CGCTACGTCGGTCCTGACGACGCCGGGCACATATACGATAACAATCACCGCGACGTCGGGCTCGATCACGCACACGGTGACCGTGACGGTCCAAGTGACCCTGTAATCCGCGACACCGCGATCCCGGTCCTGACGTCTCGGATCCTCGCGGGCATACTCGAGGCCACATAGGTTTCCGAGGCATGCGTCTCGGTCCAATGGACCGGTCTCCTTACAGCAGGGACTCCCGCAGGATCCGGCGCATCCCCCGGCGGAGGTGCTGACTCACCGTGTTCCGGCTGAGGCCGGTCAGTTCCGCCAGCTTCTCGAGGCCCGTCCGCGCCGGGATATCGAAGTAACCGAGATTCCAGGCGAGGCTCAAAATCTCCCGCTGACGGGAAGTCAACCCGTCATCCGCGTTGATCCCTCCATGGCGGATCGCCCTCCGACTCCGCAACCTCCACCGGACCCCCACGCCGTCGAGCAGGGCGAAGACGCGTTTCGCCGTGTCGTCATCCGCGAGGAACGAGAGCGTAGCGACCTCCCGCCCGATGACGCTCGGCGTCGTCGGCGTCACGCCCGCCCCGAACTCCTCCACGAGAGCCTCCAGGACGCCTGGGTTGCGTTGCCTCAGGAGCGAGATGTACGCGCTTCCGCCATCCTCCACCCGGAGGATTTCGAAATCTCTCAGGTGATATCGACGGCGGAGACTGTCTCGAGCCGCGAGAAGTTCGTCCGCGGTGCGACGCGGGCCGCTTCGGAGGACGCGGACGAGGAGGAGCCGCTCGCGCGGCTGGAACGCGTACACCCGCAAGATCTCGACCGACTCGTTGTGATCGAAGAAGACCCTGGGGACGACGCCTTGTTGGACCAGGACGTCCGAGGGCATCTCGATCGTCACACGCCGGAGGGCCATCGTTACCGGTAATCATCTGGATACTTATACCACGCCCGTGTGGCCTCGATGGAGTGGGACCGTGGGATCGATCATACGGAACCTGCCCGAGGAAGGGTGGGAGAAGGGGATCGGGCCGGGCATCGTGGACAAGAAGATCATGGGGCCGAACGACAGCAACTTCATGTTGATGGGCCTCGCGAAAATGGATCCGGGCGTGAAGTCACCGCCCCATCGCCACCGGTACACGCAGATTTTCTATTTCCTCGAGGGCCACGGCCAAGTCATCGCGGACGGACAGGCCTACGATGTGAGCGCGGGCTCGGTCGCGCGGTTTGTTCACGGTGAGGAACACACCGTGATCAACCCGGGTCCCGGACCTCTGAGCCTCATCGAGGTCCGCGTCCTACCCCGTGGCCAGACGGTCTGGGAGTAGGATGGCCTCGCTGCGCACCTGGTTCCAGGCGGTGCAGCCCCGCAGCTTCATCGCGTCCCTCGTCGGCGTGGCCCTCGGGACCTCGATCGCGTGGCGCCAGTCGCGGAGTTTCGACGCGATCGGCTTGCTTCTCACTGCGATCGGAGTCGTGTGCCTCCATGCTGCGACGAACATGAGCAACGACTCAATCGACTTCCGGCGAGGCGTGGACGATCTGCCTCCCCACCTCGTGAGCCCCTTCACCGGGGGCGCGCGTGTCCTCCCGGATCGGGCGGTCCCGTTCGAGGCCCACCGCCAGGTGTGGATTGGGCTCTATGCGGTGGGAGGCCTAATCGGACTCGTCCTCTCCCTGACCCGGCCGAACGGCTGGATCCTGCTCGTGCTCGGCGGGATCGGTGGAGCGGTCGGGATCTTCTACACGCTCCCTCCGTTCGCCCTCCAATACCACGGAGTCGGGGAGGTCGCGGTCGCCTTCGTCTTCGGTCCGATCGTGGTCCTCGGTGCGTATGCGGTCCAGGTGGGGGCGCTCGCATGGGAACCGTTCCTCGCGTCAATCCCTCTCGGCCTCCTGGTCGCAGCGTTTCTCCTCGTGAACGAGATGCCCGAACACGTGACGGACCCACGGGGAGGGAAGCGGACGGTTCCGGCGCGAATCGGGCTCGAAAAGTCCGTCACCCTGTACGAGATTCTCGTCGGTTCCGCCCTCGTCCTCCTCGCCGTCCTCGCGGCGTCCCGTCTCATATCCTGGGTCGCTCTAATCGGACTCATCGCGTCGATCCCTCTGGCCCGCGCCCGGTCGGTCCTCCGCGTCCATTACCGCGAGTATCCGGCCCACATCCCCGCGAATGCGGGGACGATTCAGGCCGTCCTCTTCCTCGGCATCGCCATGACGGTCGCGTATCTGATCTCAGCGGTCGGCAACCTATAGGCCGATGGCGACATCGACGAGGATCGCGAAGGCGGCAATCCCGTGAGCCGCGATTGTCGCGGCAATCACGCCGTCGAACCGCGCGCCCTCCGTCCGGCGTGGAAGGAGCCAGCTGATCGCCAGGAAAGACCCGAGGGCCGCCACCATCCAGAAAAGGCCCCCACCGAAAAGGTACCACACGAAACCGAACGGAAGCGGGGCGAGGAGCAGAGCGAGGAAGACTCGCCTCGCCCTCCTGAAGCCCAAGATCGTCACCGGCGTCCGTTTTCCCTTCGATGCGTCCTCGTCCCGGTTGGGGAAGTATCGCGCGAACGAGATGGCGGCCGCAAGGAATCCGAGGACGACAGAGGCGAACGCGCTCTGGCGAAGTCCGGCGCCGCCGAATGCGACGGTGGCTCCGACCGTCATGACAGGCCCGAACGCCAGGAACGTCGACAGTTCGCCGATCCCGCGGTAGCTGAGTTGGAGGGGAGGTGAGCTGTAACTCCATGCCAGGATTGCGCCCGCCAGGCCGAATGCGAGCAGGACCGGATTCTTCGTGAGGACGACAAGGAGGAGGCCCGCCCCGGTGCCGAGTCCGAAGCCGATCCTGGCGAGACGGAGCACGTCCCGCGGATCGGCGGCGAGGTTCCTCGCGGCGGAGCTGTCAAACGCGAACCAGGAGCCGGGGGAAGCGGGAGGTGCAGACCGATTGCGGCCTTCGTAGTATCCTTTGGACAAGTTCGCTCCCGCCTGGATTCCCACGAGCGAGATGAGGATCAGGGCAAACCACAGCCCATCGAATCGCGCACCGGCGTGGATCGCTACGGCGGTTCCGACGATGGCGGGGAAGATCGATGCTTCAAACAAGATCGCCTGGGACGCCCGGATCCATTCGCGCACGTTCATCGCGCCGCGAGTTCCTCGCTTTAGAAAAAGGATTCCGCTAGGGTCCGGCGTCGAACCCTCTGGATCACGCGAATACTATCATGTTTGAGAATAGGCTCTCCTCACAAATGTTCCGTTTTGGTTATCCTTAAGTGGTATTCCTTCTCTGCCCGTCCTGTGGCGCGGGGGTACCGGAGGAAGCGATTCTATTCGACGCCGATCCGCGTCCTGACTCACCTGTCTTCGATCGCCGCTCATGAACCGGGAACCCTGAGCGCGCTGACGCAGGAAGGCATCGCCTCCGCGACGCATTCCGGGCGAACGACAGCCACGAAATGGCTCGCGCGCATGGAGTCGACCGGTCTCATCGCGGGAGAGCGGGCCCATGTGCCCGGGCATCGGGTACGGAAGACCGTGTACCGTCTCACCCACGAGGGCTGGGTCGAGGCGACGAAACTCCGGGGCCGTCTCCAAGGAGACATCGTGGAAGTCCTTGCCCCAGGCCTCGACCCGACGCCGATGCGGGTCGGGGAGATCCCGGAGATTTTCCCCGCCTACGTGAACCTCACCGCCGCAGTGTCGCTCGTCCGCGGAGGGCGGCTCGACTTCACGCGTCTCCATGGAATCGGTTCGGGTGCGGTTCCGCCGGTCCTCTGGGGAGACACGCTCCGCGGACTCGGACGCATGTTCGGGCGGTCCGACGAGCAGCAGGCGCTCGACACGTGGGCCTCATCCCAGGTCGGCATGCTCATCGTGACCGGCATCGCGGGCATCGGAAAGAGTACCGTCGTCGCGAGCTGGCTCGTCCGTCAACGGCCGCGGCCGTACATCTATTGGTTCGAGATTCATGAAGGCACGACGAATTCCGCGTTCTTGCGGGATCTCGCGGCGTTCCTCGCCCGTCTCGGCAAGCGCGGTCTCACGAACCTCTTGAGGGAGCGAGACGAGCCGGAACCGCGCGTCCTAGCCCGACTCCTGGTCCACGAACTCACGGACATGCCCATTCTCCTCGTCCTCGACAACTTCCATCGAGCCGAGGCGGATCTTACGCGGCTAATCCGGGGCCCGGTCTTCCAGCTTTCCCAATCGACGGGCACGAAGGTTCTCGTGATCTCGCGCACGGTTCCGGTGTCGACCTCTCGGCGTAAGACACCGAGAGAGGCGCGCCCCGAGGTGTTGAGGCTGGGCGGCCTCGATTTGGAATCATCGCTCTCCCTGCTCCGGGCGAAAGGGTTTGCCGGCGACGAAGCTGCCATCCGGCGGGCGGCACACTCCGCCCGGGGCCATCCCATCCTGCTCTCATTTGCGGCCCAGACCGGGTCCACCGCCAGCGGAGAAATGACGCGTTACCTGGAGCACGAAATTTGGCGGACGCTCTCGAAGGAAGAACGTACCCTCCTTGAGGCCGCCTCTCTGTTCCGCGGGTTGGTGCCGCTCGACTCGCTGCATTGTTTCTCCAAGGATTGGCAAACCGCCCTTCACAGCCTCCAGACAAAAAACCTGCTCGCCCCGACGATCTCCGGGGGCATCGTGGTCCATGATTCGATTCGTGAATACATCCGGGATCGATTGCCGGAGGCCCGACGACGCACGTTCCATTCCCTTGCCTCGGCCTACTTCTTGGACGGTTCCGATATGCACGACCGTCTGGAGGGAATGTATCACCTTGTGGAGTCGGGAGATCTGAAGGAGATCGGTTCGTATCTGACATCCCAGGGGACGGGCCTCCAAGATCTCCTTCCTGCATCGGACCTCCTTGCGGTCCTGAGGAAGGTTGACCGGGCAAGCCTTGACCCCGTTGCGGGATGCGTCCTGCCCGAGGTCTTCGGAGACGCCCTCCGAGCGTTGGGCGACCTCCAACCGGCTCTCTTAGAATACCGCAACGCCGTCCGCCGTTGTGAGGTGACCGGACGGGCTGCGTCGGTGCCGCGCCTCCTTCGAAAGATCGCCTCGATTGAACGCTGCCGCACGAATCATGCGAAGGCGCTTGGCCAACTGGTCGAGGCTCAAGGCCGTCTGAAGGACCACCCCGATCCTTCGGAGGCCGGGGAGGTCCTCAGAGAGATGGCACTTTTGGAGCGGACCCAAGGGCGCCTGGCGGAGGCCGCCGTCCACATGAACGCGGCGATCGACCTCGCGACGGAAGGTTCTGCGCCGGCCGCATTGTCGAGATGCTTCACCGCCCTCGGAAGCATTGAGACGGATCGGGGCGAGCTCGAGCGCGGCCTGGAGTACAAACTGGAAGGCCTCAGGGTTGCGGAGCGAGCCGGGAATCTCACCGAAACGGCGCGGGGTAGCATTTCCGTCGGGATCTCCTACCACGCGTTGCGTCGATATGAGGAGAGCATGAAGTATTATGATCGAGCCTTGCAGCTCGCTCGGCTCGTGGGGAATTTGCGCCTCGTCGCGTATGCGACAATGAACCGATGTGCATCCTTGATGGACATGGGTCGCGCCGAAGATGCAGCCGGCGAACTCGCCGAAGCGAAACGTCTAGTCCAAATCCTGGAGGAGAGGGACACGCTCGCGTTGCTCGACGTCTATGAAGGACAGCGGGAGTCCGAACTGGGCCGGTGGAGCCGAGCGACCCAGTTGTTGGAGCGGGGATTGCGCGGCCTCCGGGCGTGCGCAGATCGAGCAGACCTTGCCAGATCGCTGGTCTACGCTGGGCGTTTCTACCTGGAGCACGGAGAGACGAGGGATGCGCAGCGGTACCTCGACGAAGCGGCGGAGCTCGCCCGGTCGCTCGGAAACATCGCCCTCCTTTCGGAGATTGAGCCCCTTCTCCGGACCCTAGGCGCTCGCGCGCATCCAACCGGCGGCTAGCTCGGGTCCTTTGGCGGCGGGTCCAACAGGTCACCTCCTGACCCTAGAGTCCGCCCATTTTCAGATTTAAAACTGACTTGGTTTGTTCCGTTTTTCTCCCGCCAACGGTGCGCCACTCCCGTCCGGGGAAGTTAAAGCTCGGAGGATCGATTCCACCTCATGCCATCGTTCCCCGGCGCCCGGGACCGACATCCGTTCCATATGCACGACATGATCCGCAGCCAGCCCGCGCGCGTTGAAGAGGCGATTCGGCGGGTCCAGGCAAGCGACTTCGGTTTGTCCGTTGCCCGGGCGAGACATCTCGTCCTCACCGGCTGTGGCACGTCCTTTCATGCGGCGATGTATGGCGCCCGAATTCTGCAGGCCGCCGCCCGCGCGGGGGCCGTGGTCGAGGCGGTTCACGCGTATGATTTGGCGAACCGCCCGCTTCCTTCCGGAAGGCCAACGATCCTCGGAGTGAGTCATAGCGGATCGACTCCGACGACGAATCAGGCTCTCGCGCGGGCGAAGCGCGCCGGTCATCGGGTCCTGGGCGTCTGCGGGCTCCCGGACACGAAGATGGTGGACATCGCGACCGACCTCCTCGTCGTCGGCTCGATGCACGATCGCTCTTGGGCGAACACAATGAGCTACACAACCCAGTTAATTGCCTTCGCGTCCCTCGCCTCACAACAAAGGCGGGATTGGGTCGATCTGACTCGCGACATCACGAGGACGTCGCAGGTCATCCGCAAGACCTTGCAGGCCGAACGCGCGGTCCGGGAGATCGCGCGACGGGTCGCACGGCACGACAAGGTCACTTTCCTCGGGGCGGGGTTCGATGAGATCACCGCCGCTGAGGCCGCCCTGAAAATTCGCGAGACTTGCGGATTGACCGCCAGCGCGTATCATCCAGAGCAGTTCCTTCATGGTCCGTTCCTCTCCCTCGATCGAACCGAGTACATCGTGTTTCTCCGGAGCCTGGAAGACGGGACACGCGCCGATGCTGTCCGCCGTGTACTCTCAAAAACCGGCGCCGAGGTCACGGTGATCGGCGAACATCCGCGCGCGTTGATCAGGCTCCCCGCGATACATCCGTACCTGCGGCCGATCCTCTCCGTGATTCCGATGCAATTCCTCGCGTACTACGCGGCCCTCGCACGGCATGCGAACCCGGACATCATGCGGACGGATATTCCCCGACTTCGTGCGGGAGTGGCGGCGCTGTTCCACTGACCGCGACGTCCGGGGGGATCCCCACCAAAGTCTTCGTCTCCGTGCCGTTTCGAAGCATCAGGAGGAGAAGCATCTTGCCGCTGCCGTACGTGATCTGGAAACGATCGACTTCCGACTTGTAGAGCCGCGCCGGCCGCCGACGGCCTTCCGTGACGAATCCTGCTTCCGAGATGAGTCCGAGCGATGTGAGTCGACGCACACGACGGTAGCACGCGGCGATCGGCACACGGTATCGGCTCGCGATCGCCTGAGCTGTGAGATTCTCCTGATGCAGCGCGATCAGGATCCGCAGGGCGTGGTCGTCCAAGAGGGACTGCCCGTCTTTGTCGTACAGAAGGAGATCCTCGGCCACCAATCGAGGTCGAGGGGCCGGACTTCCGCCATTGGGCGGTCCGACAAAGGCCACGGGCCAGATTCGCGCTCGTTGGCTTAAAAGGGCTGGGCTCCCGTTATCATGATTGAACGGGACCCGAGGCGATTCTCCGCGTTGACGTCGGGTTCTCAGCCTTCGAGGGCGCGCTTCACGTTGGCCGCGAACTCCTCGGTCTGCGATTTCAGCATCGTCCGCATGAAATGGTCCATGATTCGCGCCAAGGGACCTTTCGCGTTCACCGCCATCGTGTACACGATTCTCGTGCCTTTCCCCGCGGGCGTGAGTTCGGTCGCTCCTATCATGGCGATGTTTTCTGCTTCAGCACGGAAGCGACCCCGGCGCAAGGGAATTTGTTCCAACGTTTCCGTCAACACTTTGATCGTCTGCGAGAGCGGCCCGATTTTCACCGTCAAAGTCCATCGGGCATGCGTGGCGTCGAGAACCTCGACGTTCTCGACCCCCGGGACGCACCGGCCGACCTGCTGCATGTCGCTCAGGAAGGACCACACCTTTTCCACAGGCGCGTTCACGTCGAACGCGACGGTCCCCTCGGGCATCGCTCGCATTGGATGACGGAACTAGGAAAATAGGTTCCCGTTATGGATCGAGGACAGATTCAGCGGACACGGTCTTGGTCGAAGGGCACACGTGCACGAAAGAAGGAAAGGGCCGAGGGCCTCCCCCGAGTTGCCTCGGCGTATGGGGTCGCGAGGGCGGACTCAGCCCTTTCGCAAGAACGGAAGGCCGGTGCGCTTGTTCACGCCGACCTTGCGGTTCTTGGGCATTTCGTCCATCGGTTTGCCGCTTTTCGGTTTCCGCTTACTGAAGAAGTAGATCGTTACTTTCGGTCCCTTCTTCAGTTTCACATCTCGCGAGTACAGCGTCCATCCCTGGTACGTGTACGGCATGTTTGACCTCGTTCCTCCAACCGCTAGGGTGTAAAAAGCGTTTCCCTCCCGAGAACGGTCTGACGATTTTTGTCCTCATAGCTGTTTAACAGCTTGAAAATAGCGCATCATGGGCTTATGGAGGATAGGCGACAGGGAAGCGGAACCGACTACTCCCTCCACCCCGGTATATACGGCTTGAGCGTAAACGGACGCACTCTATCGACCACTCGAAAAACCGCGACCACAGGAGACGGATTGAGGAATTGCCGGCGAGAACCAGCTCGAACGGCCTTCAATGATTCGCGTACAGAAGGATGTCCTTCATGAAACGAAGGGCTACAAGGTTGAATGCGACGAAGACCTGATCGAACTCCGCTTCACATGCTCCCTGGGCGACTCGACGACAACGTCCGGCCGACTGCGTCCCTCCAAGATCCTGCTCTGCGCGACCTCAATACGACCTGAAACGGCGTTCGCTTTGAATACGACCGCGACCTTTGCGTTCCCGTGAGCGCGGACGTATCGCCGCTTGTGGAGCGTCTCGGTCCGAGCCGGGTCTTGACAGGACCTTCGATTCCGCCACGATATCAGACGGACGCGTTCCGCGCGCACCGCGGCTCCCTCTTGGAAGAGAACCGCCCGCCCCCCGCCGCGGTGGTCTTGCCGCAGTCGGTCGACGAGGTTGTGACGGTCGTCCGTTTCGTGGTCGAGGCGGGATTGAAGCTGGTCCCGTGGGGCGGCGGAACGGGTCTCATGGGCGGGGCTCGTCCGACATTCGATTCGATCGTCCTCGACCTTCGGAACATGCGTCGCGTTCGTTCAATCGATGCCGCTTCCGGTACCGCGACGGTCGAGGCCGGGATCGTATTGGAGGTATTGGACCGTCGGCTCCGGAAGCGGGGGCTCACCCTGGGACACGATCCCTGGTCCCGGCCCCGGGCCACCGTTGGCGGAGCGATCGGGACGAACGGCATCGGCTACGCCGGTTATCTTCGCGGGACGATGGGAGACCAGGTCCTGGGACTCGAAGCCGTCCTCGCGAATGGGAGCGTGATCCGAACCCGGCCCGCCGCCCGATCCACGACGGGCCTGGATCTGAAGGGTCTCTTCATCGGTTCGGAAGGGACGCTCGGCATCGTGACCGGCGCCACCCTTCGTGTGTTCCCCGTCCCGGAGGCGGAGGAGATTCACGCGTTCCGCTTGAAGGACTTCGCGACCGGATTCGCGGCACTCGGCAGGCTCTATGACGACGGATTGACACCCAGCGTCATGGATTTCGAGGAGACGTTCGAGGCCCCGGCCCTCCCCTGGAGCGGCGAGGCGGGCCCGCCCACGCTCTACCTGGGATTCGCCGGGGCGGAGGAGATTGTGGCCGCCTCGTGGAGGATCGCACGCCGGTGTCTGAAGGCGGCCGATGCGAGGGCCCTGCCGGACCGAGAGGCGCGGGATTATTGGAGGACCCGCCACGACATCATCTACATGCACGACGAAGTCTCCCCGGGGGTGACTCGCGCCGACGTCGCGCTGAAAGAGACCATCTTCGACTACGTTCACGTCGCCCTCCCTCGCTCGAGGATCATGGCATTCCGACGAGCCGCGCTGCCGATCCTTCGCCACTACGATGTCCATCCGATCGGCTTCGGGTTATGGACTCAACCGGAGCTGGTCTCCGTGGAAGTCGTGAAGCCCGTCGTCGGTGAGCGTGTCGCGGCAAAAGCCGCCGTCGCGGGGGCGCTCGATTCGCTGATCCGCAAGGCTCATGTGCTGGGTGGCTCCATGGAATACGTCCACGGAATCGGGGTGAAGCTCGCGCACCTCATGGGCGAGGAGCTCGGGACCGGAGTGGACCTCGCACGTCGAATCAAGAACGCTCTCGATCCGTCGGGCATCCTGAATCCCGGGAAACTGGGACTGTAAACAGTCACCGGGGCGCGAATCCGTGCCCCCGGGGGATGGGCGTTGCGAAATCTATATGAGTCGCCCATTCAGCGGAATATATATTAATCCGAACATAACTTCGCCCTCAAAGGCAGGGATTGGATTGCAGCCACCACCCCCGATGATGCGTGGGCCGATGATGATGGATCGACGCCGGCTCGTGGGCCTGGCAATCGTTGTCGGACTGGTCTTCCTCTTGGCGGGAGCGATCCTTGTGGATGAGAGTCACGCCCGGCCGAATCCCGGAGAGACTCAAGAGGCCGCGATTGCGCGAGAGAATCTGGGCCTCGTCTGGGGTCCTGCGGTCGCCCACATCGGAATGTTCCTGTTCGTCATCGGTCTGATCAGCGCGGCCGTGTTCTTCGAGGAGCTGGATATCTTCGTCCGATTGTTCCTCGTGATTCTCTCCTTCCTGGCGGTCCTGCTGATCTTGGCGGGCTCGACGACCATCTTCGGCGTGCCGTGAGCCCGGGGGGGACCACAATGCCAGGATTCGGCGAGAAAATCTGGGAGATGGGCAGGTCGCCCTCGCAGCATCTGGGCCTCCTGGTCTTCGGTCTCGTCGCCCTCCTGACCGGCCTCATCAGCCGATCCATGGTGGCCGTCGTGGGAACCGCCCCGGCGGTCGCCGCGATCACGTTGACGGCCTTGGTCCTGGTCGGGATCGGAGGGTTCTTCGTGACCTTGGCGCTGTTCCTCGGTGCCTACACGGCGAGCGGGGAATCGTGGACCACGACGGTGTGGCGGATCGCGCAACTCCTCGCCGCGGTCCTCATCCTCATTTTCGTCTTTTGAAACGACCAACCTCGGGGGCGGTGCTGCATGCTGTCACCGTCCCTCCCTTTCCAACTTGTGTATGCCCCGGCAGGAGGGTCTTTCATCGGGACTTAGCGCGCCATGCCGCCGGTGACCGACATGATCGGGGGAAGGAAATCGGCGATCATCTTCCACGACTCGCCTTCGTCGCGGCTCGCGAACAGCTGGCCCGTATTCGTTCCGACGTAGAGGCCAAGCGGATCTTCCGCGTCCGTCGACATCCCCTCCCGTAGCACGCCCAGGTATGCGTTCGGACCCGGCAGCCCCTTCGTGGCCTTGCGCCAAGTCTTGCCCGCGTTCCCCGTCTTCCAGACGGCCATCTGTCCCTTGTGGAACACGCGATTCATGGCGCCGATGAGCGGGGTAACGAAGGCCGTGCCCTTCCGGTCGGGATGGGCCGCAATCGGGAATCCGAAGTCCGACGGCAGGCCTTTAGTGATCTCCGTCCACGCACCCCCATCCGGCCCACGGTGGTACGTGCCAGTGTGGTTCTGCTGGAAGAGCGAACCGTCGCCGGAGGCGTCCCACGCGAGTTTGTGGACACACTGCCCCCACTCCGGATACGGGTTCGGGAGAAAACCCGCCCGCACGCCGCGGTTCTCCATGGTCCACGAGCGTCCCGCGTCCCGGGACTCGAAGGCGCCGACCGCGCTGATCCCGATGACGAGGTGCTTCGGTTTCCGTGGATCGACCAGGATGGAATGGAGGCAAAGACCGCCGCCCCCCGGCTGCCACCCCTTCCGCGTGGGGTGGTAGTTCAGGGCCCCGAAGTCCTCCCACGTGTCGCCCCGATCCTCGCTGCGGAAGAGGGCCGCGGGTTCGACTCCCGCATAGATCGTGTCGGGCTCATTCGAGGAACCCGGCTCGATGTGCCACACCCGACTCACCGCGAGGTCCGACCCCTCTTTGAACTTCGGCGAGGAGGAGGTCGGTTTCGGTTCGCTCCCGATTCGCCCGCGGTACACCGCGGGGCCCCAGGGTTCCGCGAAGTGCGGCGCGGCCGCGTACACGGTCCGCCCATCCCTCGGGTCGAGGCCCATGTGGTACACGCCTGCACCCGCCAAGAAAGGGCCCGCGACGGACCATTTCCTCCGGTCCGCGGAATGGAAAAGGAATCCGCCTTTCTTCGTCCCGACTGCCACGACGACGCTGTCTTTCTTGATCGTTCCTACCATGTCAACCACCCGCCACGCTGGGCAAGATATGCACGACGTCCCCCGGCTTCAATGCCACAGAGGGAAGCGGCGTCATCACGAGGTCTTCGTTCAAGAACAAGTTCACATACGGACGTCGTCGGCCGGCCTCGTCGACAACCCGATCCCGGATTCCCGGGAACGAGGAATCGAGCGCCTTCAACATGCCGGCGAGGTCCGATGCATCGAGGACGACTTCGTCCTCTCCCGCCGTGTACGAACGGAGGGCGGGCGGGATCCGCACGAGGACACCGATCCGGGCGATCTCTCCTGCCGATGCGCGGGACATGACACCTCCTCCCGAGCACGGCATCCACGGCGAGACGAAAAGGTTTTGGTCGGCGGGTGTGAGTCAGCGAGGGGCGGAGTCCGAGGGCTTATCTCGGGTCAGTCCCTCCGGGCCCTTGATGGATTCCGAGGAAATCTTGAACGTCGCGCTTCGTCTTGCGAAGCAGTCGGAGACCCCCGCCGACACGACGATCAATGTTCCGGCGAAGGACGTGAAGCGGACGCTGTTTGGCATCGATGTGGACGCGGCGGACCTGCTCGTCGCGAAGGAGAAAGGCTACGATCTCGTCATCGCGCACCATCCGACCGGAGGGAGCGCGATCCTGGAGTTCCCGAAGGTCCTCTCGAAACACGGGGACATCCTGACGCGCCATGGAGTACCGAGCGACGCTGCCGCTTCCGCGGTCCGGGAACTGCAAGAAGAGCGGGAGCCCCGAGCCCACGCGGAGAACTATGACCACCTCCCGTCGGTTGCTCGATTGATGGGGATGGGGCTCATGTGCATCCACAACCCCTGTGACGAGATCGGGAGACGCGTCATGGACGAGACCCTGCGAGCCCGTCTCCCTCGCGAGGCGCATGTGCGCGACGCGATCGCAGCGCTCGAAACGATCCCGGAATTCCGAGCGGCGAAAACCCGCATCGTCGTCCGTATGGGGAAGGCGGAGAATCCCCTCGGGAAATGGGCGGTCCACCACGGCGCGGGGACGAACGGAGGCGTCCCGGTCGCCCGCGCGGCCTTCGACCACGGAATCGACACGGTTTTCTACATCCACATCGATGCGGGGGCCCTCCGACGGTTGTGGGAGGTCTACGGCCACGAGGGTCCGAAGAACCTCGTGGTCACGGGTCACCTGGCTTCGGACAGCATCGGCATCAATGTGCTCGTCCGGGAGCTTCGGGCGCGCGGTCTGCGCGTCGATACGTACAGTGGAATTATCGACGTCTGAGCATGATTATTATTATCATATACGATATAATTCAATGGTAAGCCTTAACTATTCCCTGTCGATACCCGGGGGAAGGGTTCCTTCTGCCGTTCGAAATCGTCATTGTGAGCAACACCCCCCTCACGCCGCTGAAGGACATCGACGATGTGTCCCTCCTGTTCCTCACGCAGATCGGATACATCCCGAAAGGGTACGACCCGAAGACAGACGCCTCGAGCGTGCGAGATTCGGTGCCCTACCGTCTCTTCGTCGAATGCCTCCTGGGTCGGATGGACAAGGGGTGGACGGTGGAACAGCTCGCCGCGAAGCTGAAGACGACGAAGGCGACGATCTATCGTCACATCAACAAACTCAAGGAGATGGACCTCTTGGACGAGGTGAACGTGAACGAGCGCGGGACGATCCGCAAGGGCTACCGGATCCGATACGGAAATCTCTCGAAAGCATGGAACTTCGTCGAATCAAACGTGGAGATCGCCATGGAGAACTACCGCAAGACGGTCGACCATCTTGCGAAGCTCGCGGAGCAACGGAGGTGAATGCTTGGCGGACGAGATCGTCTCCCTGACGAAGGGTTCCCGCTATCGCATTGAATCGATGGAGACGCGGGAGCGCACGAAGGTGACGAAAGGGGTGTTCCGCGGCTACGCCACGATCGGAACCGACGACGCAATCGTGATCGAACTGGACGACAGCCATCAGGAATTGAAGGGGAAGCTCCGACTGATTCCCTTGCACGTCGTCCTCGCGGTGGACGTCCTCGAGCACGTGCCCGGCGATGCGCCGAAGGTCGAGAAGCACGGGACGATGTACGGCTAGCATCGACCCGTACCAAGGTTCATGTCCCGTCGCGAGATATCTTTTCCATGACGATGGCACCGGTGCCCGCTCGGAGGATTCCTCCGCCGCGCGGTTGGCTCGGCCTCGCGTTCCTGGCGGTTTGGCTGTATCTGATTTCCCAGCTGCTCCGGATCTTTCCCAACGGGACCGCGGACGCGTTCGACCTTTCCATCCCGGAAGCGAGGCAGGTCCTCGCGATCACCTCCGGGTTCGGTCAGATCGTGCTGTTCGCCGGACTCACCGCCGCCCTCTGGAGGGCGAATCTCGCGGCCGGGGTCTCGGAATCCCGGATTCGCGGGCTCGGACTCGGGGTCGCGGGGGTCGGGCTGCTCTCTCTATTCGAGATCGCTCTGTTCTTCGACTGGATCGGCTTCTTCGTGAGTCCCTTCAACGAACTCTCCCACTCGCCCGCCCTGGATGCAGGGATCATCGCGGGAACGGCCCTCGTCTTCGCGGGACTCGCGTCTCTCGGCGTCGGACTCGCACGCGCAGTGGACCTGTTCGGTCGCACACAAGCCGCCGTCCCGGAGGCTCCCGTGCGCTCGGAGGAGCCAGGCTGACCCTCGTGGGCGGTCTCGACGCGGAATTTGTCGAGGCCTTGGCCGGGGAGATCCGCGATCGAAGGCCCGCCTCGAAGGACGAGGTCGAGCGGATCAAGCTGCGCCTCGCACGCGCGCATCGTCTCGGAGGCCTTCCCTCGGATGGGGCGATCCTCCAGCGGATGGCCCTGGCCGATCGAGAAGGAATGAAGGACCTCCTGCGTGTAAAGCCGGCACGGACGGCGAGCGGCGTCGCGGTCGTCACCGTGATGACCGCTCCCCATGGATGTCCGCACGGTGTCTGCACATATTGCCCGGGTGGGCCGCGGTTCGGCACACCGCAGTCCTACCTGGGCACGGAACCCGCTGCCCGTCGGGCCGCGGATTATCATTACGATCCCAGGGGGCAGACCGCCGCTAGGATCGAGGCGTTACAGAGGATCGGACATGATACGGACAAGGTGGATTTGATCGTCCTCGGCGGAACCTTCACCGCCCTCGAAGCGGGATATCGGGAGTGGTTCGTGAAAGGATGCTTCGACGGGCTTAACGCATTCGAGGCTCCGAACCTCACGGCCGCGCAGGCCGCCAACGAATCGGCCGCGAGCCGATGCATTGGACTCACGATCGAGACGAAGCCGGACTGCTTCCTGGGCGTCGAGGTGGCCGAATCCTTGGACCTGGGTGCGACCCGCGTGGAACTGGGGATTCAAACGACCCACGAGGACGTGTTGGCAAGGGTCCACCGGGGCCACACGGACGCGCAATCCCGAGAGGCGATGCACCTCGCGAAGGACGCCGGGTTGAAGGTCGGGGTGCACATGATGCCCGGCCTGCCGGGCTCGGATCCAGATCGGGACATGGAATCGTTCCGCGTCCTCTTCGAGGATCCCGCCTACCGCCCCGACTTCCTGAAGATCTATCCGACGCTCGTCCTGCCGGGGACCGCCTTGCATGCGCTCTGGAAATCCGGCCGGTACACGCCCCTCGGCACCGAGGAGGCCGTGGAACTCATCGCCCGAGTCAAGGCGATCGTCCCGCGGTGGTGCCGGATCCAACGCGTCCAGCGGGAGATCGGCGCGCCGGACATCGAGGACGGACCGAAGCGAGGGGACCTACGAGTGTTGGCGAAGGAGCGCCTCCGATCCCGAGGCCTCGACTGCCATTGCGTCCGGTGTCGTGAAGTCGGTTTCCGGGGAGTCTCGCCCCGTCTCGAGGCACTCACCCTGTTGCGCGCGGAGTACGATTCCTCGGACGGCCTCGAGGTGTTCCTGAGCATCGAGGATCCCGGGCGCGACGTGCTCGTCGCCTACGCGCGCCTCCGGATCGGAGCGAAGGAGGCGACCGTCCGCGAGTTGAAGGTCTTCGGCAGGCTGGTGCCGATCCACGAGTCTGCCGGTGAGCGTTGGCAGCACCGCGGATTCGGACGGCGATTGATGGCCGAATGCGAACGGATCGCCCTCGATGAATTTCGCAGGTCCCGGATGCGGGTCACGTCCGGCGTGGGCGTCCGAGGGTATTATCGTTCTCTCGGCTACCGACTGGAGCGGCCGTACATGGAGCGGACGCTTTGATCAAGCGACTTCCTTGATCCAGCCGAGTCGCTTCCGCTTGCTCGCCTCGACGTCGGCCGCATTCCGGAAGGAAGACTCCGTTTCCGCCAGATAGTCGACCGCGAGGCGCAGTCCCTCCCGGGTCGGCGCTTTCACATCGACGCCCGCGCGCGTGAGTTGCTGCCGCACGATGGGCATCGCGGCCTCCTGACCCCCCATGCCGTCACAGAAGTCCATGATGATCTGGTCCGTCACGGCAATGAACTCGTGCGTGGCCTCCTCGACGGCCTCGCGCCGAGACATCTTCGCGTCGGATTGGGCGATGATCGCCTTCGCGAGGGCGAGGAATCCCGCTTCCACGTTCTGCCCGGTCTTCGCGGAACTCAGGAAGCCGGTCACGCCGAGGGCTTCCTTGAGATCGTCCAGCTCCTCCTGAGCTTGCCGTCGCGAATCGGCGAGGTCCACCTTGTTCCCGACGACGACGAGGGGGATCGGGTTGGTCACCACGAGCAGGTGTGGGATCCAGTAATTCTGGAGGCTCTCCGCGGTCTCCAGACGCGTGACGTCGTACATGAGGAGCGCTCCCTTGGCCCCTTGAAAGGAGCTCTCCTGGATGCCCTTGTATCCTTTCTGCCCGAGGACATCCCAGATCATGAACGTCAGGTCGATGGCCTTGCCCGGCGACTCGATCCGCAGGTCCTTTTTCGTGACCTTCGTCCCGATCGTCGTGATGTATTCGTCCGAGAACTTGTCCACGACGAAGCGCCGGATCAGGCTGGTCTTGCCCACAGCTCCGTCGCCGAGGAGGAGGATCTTACGCTTGATGTGGTCGTCGACCATCGCGGTGCCGCTCCATGCCGGGCCCACGCTTATAACGCTTGCTGGCTCAATGTCATCCTTGCGAATACAGGGGTCCCGATCGAGGAAATCGGTGGCGCGGATGGGCCCAGCGGTCGGCCCTCTGTGATGCTCATCTCAGTGTCGTAGCGGTCCGTTTGCGAGGAGGAAATCATTGATTCCCGCACTCGTCGCAGGCTCGCGGTGCGCGGCGCGGGCCCATTCGACCGGTAGGCCGAGAGCGATTGCCGCCGCGCGAAGGAGGGGCCGCGGGAGGGGTTGGCTTCGCGCTAGGTCGAGGAGTGGACACATCACTCCCCAATCCTTCAGAATCTTCCCGAGCGTTGCATCCAGAGTCCGCGGGCCGAATCCCGCGAGGATTGACTGGTTGGGCAATTCCTCGAGGACCGTCCGGAGTGGGATCAACGCACGAACCGCGGTTGCGGACACGTGGCGAGTCGCGGCATTGATGCGGTCGCGGATCCGACGCGTCCCCTCGACGTCGGGTTGCACGAATTGAACTCGGTAGTCCAGGTGGGCCTTGGCCGCCTTCGCGGCCCGGACGGCCGCGGAGTCCTCGACGCCCGCAACGACGCACACGAGATCGCACCGCTTGCGAGCGACCATCGCGACGAGCGTGCTCGCGAGCCCACCGGAGTATGCGAGGATGACGCGCGTCTCCTCGGAGAGCAGATCGGCCATCCGTCTCTCGAGCCGCTCGACGAATGCGAGCACGCCTCGGGGCGTCCCCATCGTCTCACGCAGGGAAGGTCGCCTCGCCGGATAGGAGTTGGTTCAATGTGGTCGCGAGGTCTCCTTCCTTGACGCGGATCTGTTTCTGCGAGTCGCGTTCCCGCAGCGTGACGCCCTTCCCTTCGAGCGTCTCGTGGTCGACGGTCACCGAGAAGGGCGTCCCGATCTCGTCCATCCGCGCGTATCGGCGGCCGATCGAGCCCGAATCGTCGTAGAACGCAGCAATCCGCTTGCGCAGGCCGGCGTACAGCGCTTCGGCCCGTTCCGGGAGGCCGTCCTTGTTCACGAGGGGGAAGACCGCGACCGGAACCGGTGCGACCTGCACCGGCAACCGGAGGACGACCCGCTCTCCCTTCGCATAAGAGAGGTCGAGGAGCGCCCATACATTCCGGTCCACGCCGAACGACAGTTCCAGGACATGGGGGACGAGCTTCGACGTCCCGAAGGTCACGGACTGTTTTGCATGGGAGCCGGCCTCGTGCCCCCTCAGATCGTGGTCGGTTCGGTAGTGGACTCCGCCGACCTCCTTGAATCCGCCCAGGCTCTCCTGCCGAACCTGGATATCGAAGTGGATCTTGTTGTAGAACGCACGTTCCTTCTCGTCGAGCTCCGCGAAGCGGAACGCATCCCGCGGGATCCGCAAGAGATCCAGATAGAAGCGCTGGACCTGCACGAGGTGATAGACGTACCACGGAGGCAGTCCGTGGCCCACGAGGTCCTTGGCGGGTGCGTCGTGGGCCGTGGGGGCGTGTTTCTCGGAGGCCCAGGCCACGCGGACCGGGACGGACGCGATGTCTTGGAAGGGCACGGCGTCCCCGAAGGTCGCCGGGTCGAAGAAAATCTGCAGCTCCGCTTGGATGAACTCCCGCATCCGGTACGCGCCCTGCCGCGGACTGATCTCGTTCCGGTACGCGCGCCCGACGATGGCGAGCCCCATCGGGAGTCTGCGGCGGAGCGCCTCGAACTCCCGCTTGAAGTTCAGGAACACGCCTTGGGCCGTCTCCGGTCGAAGGTACGCACGATCCTTTCCCGTCGGCCCGACCTCGAGCGGGAACATCATGTGGAACTCGCGGGAGGGGCCCAGGACCCCCTTGCAGTTCGGACATCGGATCTTGAGCTCCTGGATCCGCGCATCGATCTCTTCCGTCGTGAGGCCCTCCTGCTCCTCGTGGGTCGCGGCCTCGAGAAGTTGGTCGCCGCGGTACGACTCCCCGCATCGAGTGCACGTGACGAGGATGTCCGTGAAGTGATCCACATGGCCGGACGCCTTGAGTGCGGCTTCCGGAAGAATCGTCGTGGTGTCGATCAGGTAGTAGTTGTCGCTCAGACCGAGGAAGGTCTCGATCCAACGGTCCTCCCAACGTCTCCGAAGGAGGACGCCATTGTGCCCGTAGTCGTAGAAGCCTGCGAAGCCGCCATACAGGTCGACGGCGGGCCAGAGGAAACCGCGGCGGACGGACAAGGACATGACGTCCTCGTACGAGGCCATCGCGGCCCCGAAGGGGAGGGCCGGTGATAAAGCATGGGGTGGAGACCGAATCCGGCCCAGGCGGGCCATTCCCGACAGGAGGAAATCGACGGTCTTAGGAACGAAGGCGCCGTTTGGATTTCGGAATCGCGTCCGATTGGGCCGGCCACGTGCGACCTGCTGACACGACGAGACTCACATCGCTCGCGGACGCGCGCATCAGGGACGCAAAACCGCTCGAACCTCCCGGCAGATCGAAGACCACGAGGTCGGCCCTCTCTCCGACCTGAATCGCGCAGGAGCGGTCCGGATCGGCGAGACGACGTCCCCGAAGGGCCATTTCGAAAATCGCTCGAGCGGTCGCACCACCGTTCATCCGCGCGACACGGTACGCGAATTCGATCTCTCGCAACATGGA
>VBLU01000057.1 GCA_005879065.1 Methanobacteriota archaeon | reverse complement strand
CCAGGAACTACTTTCAGATTTATCACAAGACACGGAATTGGGAACCGGACCCACGGGACCGGGTCGCGGTTGGCGAGTCGGCTCAGGCTCCAGAAATACGGGTACAACGGGTTCGGGCCTCCAAAGAGATCCCGAGCGTGGTGCGCGCTCCAAGGCGGAAAGCATTCGCGAAGTAAGCCTCCTTCAGCCCCTTAGAGAACGAGAGACGGTGGGCGCGGCGCGGACATCCTACCCTCTGCGGGCCCCGGCTTCACGAGCGTTTCAGCACTCACAGAGGTCATCACACCGAAAGGTCGGCTAACCTCGTCTCATCACAAACGCGGACCCCCGATGACATCGCCTGCAAAAGACGTTTTCACGCACTTCAGGCGCATGCCTGGCCCGTCATTCCGCCTCGTTCTGGTTTCAGCGACTGGACTATCGTGGGAACCTTCTTAACGTGACAATTATCTCTCACGGATGATGGAAGTACCGCCGGGCCGAGTGGAACGGATCTCGGATGGCGGGGAAGAGGCGATTCGTGCCATTTTGGCCGAACTCCGGTCGATGAAGTTCAACGGGCTCCTCAAGACGTCCGTGTTCCGAGGTGACACCCCCTCCCAAGGCGTCCTCGTCCTCCGCGGCGGGGATGGCGTCCTGGCGGAACACCGGTCCAAGGTCGACATCGCCGGCCCGACGGCGGTCCCCGAGATCTTGAAAGATGCCTCGAGCGAACGGGCGCAGCTCGAAGTCCGCACCTACGACTATGGCCATTCGGCGATCAGCATCGACCAGCTGCAACGTAGCTATCCCGAGGCGGCCGTGAAGGGCCTCGGCAACGCGGACGAGGTTCTCTCGAAGGTCCTGATCCAAGAGGCCGCGGAACGGGACGCATACCTCCGGGACCTCGACGCCCGTCGAGAGCAGGAAGAGCAGCTCGTGGACCGCGAGGAGGAGCTGTACAAACGGAAATGGGAGCTGGAGCAAGAATACCAACGGAGCGGGGTGCGTCAGAAGGAACTCGAATCCCTCCGAGCGGAACTGCAAGCCGTGAAGGAGGCGAGCGGCATGATCATGCGGCGTCTCGAGGAACGCCGGACCGCCGAGGACGTGGAGATCCAGTCCCAGCGAAAAGTGCTCACGATGGAATCGGAGAAGGCCCGCGCGGAGCTGGAAATCCAACGGCGGAACCTGACGGAGAGGACCGCGAAGGCGGAGGACCTCGAACGGGATTTCGCGGCTCGGCAGACGTCCCTCGCCGATCGGGAGGCGTCGATCGCGGCGCGGGAGGAATCCCTCGAGCGGGAGCGCCGGCAGATGAACGATCTGTATGCGAGCCTCCAGGCGGAAACGGAGAAGATCTCCGGAGCACGCGAAGTCTTCGACACCCGACTCGCCGATGCCGAACGCCGGGAGCGCGAGTTGATCCTCCGAGAGCAGGCGAGTGGCGAGGGCGAAGGCCGACTACGACAATACGATGCCGCCGTTTCCGCCCGCGAGAAAACGGTAGGCGACCGGGAAAAGGCCATGGAGTCTCGGTCGAAGGACCTGGAACGCCGGGAGGCGAAGATCGCGGCCGAAGGCGCGGCTCTCGCGAAACGCGAGGAAGCGCTCGACGGCCAAGGGACGACGCTGGAAGATCGCCGAGACGAACTCGCCCGGGCGACCGAGCGTATGGAGAAGATCGCGAAGGAACTGGCCATGAGGGACCGCAAGGTGGCGGGGGAAGAACGCGAGGTGCGGCAGCGGCACGAGGAAGTCCAACACCGCGAACGCGAACTCGTGGCCCAGGGAAAGGAATTGGAACGGCAGAACCACCAGCTCTCTGAGACGGTGGAAGAACTCACACATTCCCGAGAGGCATTGAAGGACCAGGCCGTGAAACTACTCCGCTCCGAACGGGCGCTCCAGGAGCGACTCCGAGCGGTCGAAGCCCGCGAGCAAGAGTTGGCGAAGCGCGATTCCGTCACGAAGAAACGTGAGACGGCGCTCGACAAGCGCGAGAAGGCGGTGGAAGCGGAACGAGCGGGACTGGTCAACAGGACCGAGGCAACCGGCGCGGGATCCGAAGATCTGAAGGCCCGCAAGGACGAGATGGAACGGGAGTATGCGACGAAACGGGCCGCGCTCGAGCGCCGCGTCCGTGAGCTGGAGGAAAGGGAACGGTCGGTCGAAAAGGAATCCAAGTCCTTGGAAGAATTGAAGACAAGTCTGGAGGAACACGAGACGGCCCTCCTGGGTGGCGTTCACGAACTGGCGCCTCGAAAGGCTTCTGTCGAGAAGGCGGAAGCCGCGCTCGCACGTGAGCAGGAGAAGCTTCGGAAACGAGTCGCATCGATCGAGGCTCGAGAAGCGAAGCTGAAGCAGGAGGTGGACCGGCGAGACTCTGCCCGAGAGGCGCGGGATCGCGAACTCGAGGCCGCGACCGCGGCCCTCCATGAGCAAGAGGCGACCCTCGCCCAACGGGACCAAGAGCTGGACAAACGAGAGTCCGCCCTGGAGGAGAGAGCGGATCGGACCGAGGCCGAACGAAAACGCCACGAGGAATCCGTCGCGGCCCTTCGAGCGTCGATTCAAGATCGGGCCGCAAAGCTTGACGCCATGAAGAGTCAATTGGCTGCCGAGCGGGCGGAAATCCAGGAGACTCGGTTCGAGCACAAGGCCCGGGAGGCCAAGCTGAAAGAGACCCAGTCCAAGGCCGAGAAGACGGATGCCGATCTGGAGCGCCGGAAGAAGGAGCTCCTGCGAATCAAGGAAGGACTCAAGAAGATTCGGTGACGGAGGACGGCATGCCGGGCATCATCACGCTGACCACGGACTTCGGACCCGGCGCCTACGTCGGGGCGATGAAGGGCGCCATCCTGTCGATCGACCCCGACCTGACCATCGTCGACCTGGACCATCTGGTCCGGGCGCACGACGTCCGGCATGGTGCGTTCGTTCTGTATTCGTCTCTGCCCTACTATCCGTTCGCCGTCCATGTGGGCGTCGTCGACCCCGGGGTGGGGACGAAACGCCGGGCGATCCTGTGCGTGTGCGAAGGGGCGCTGCTCGTCGGACCCGACAACGGCTTGTTGATCCCCGCCGCAAAGCGCCTCGGCTTGAAGGAAGTGCGGGAGATCACGAACCGGAAACTGGGCCGGCCGGAACTTTCGGACACCTTCCACGGTCGAGACCTGTTCGCCCCCGCCGCGGCACACCTCTTGTCCGGCGCGAAGGTGAAGGACGTGGGTCCCGTCGTGAAGGACTTCGTCGACCTCGACTTCGGGGTGCCGAAGAAACGGAAGGGAGGCTTCGAAGGCGTCGTCATCACGTACGACCGTTTCGGCAACATTGTCACGAACATCCCGCAATCCGACGTCGAGAAGGCGTGGGCCTTCGGGGATCGCCTCGCGGTCACGATCGGTGGCTATGAAATGACTGTACCGTTCGTGCGCACGTACGGCATTGTCGCGCCGGGAGATTTCCTCGCGACGATGGCCTCCAGCGGATTCCTGGAGATCTCGCGGCGCGAATCGAACGCGGCCTCGCAACTCGAGGCGACGCCGGGCATGCACGTGTCGGTGACAAAGCTCTGATTCCAAAGACATATCTAGGGACCGCACTTTCCACGCCCGAAATGGATGAACGGAAGATCCTCCTCGTGATCTTCGATGGTCTGGGGGATCGTCCGCTCACCGAGCTCGGACACAAGACGCCCCTCGAATCCACGCCGAAACCGAACCTCGACTGGTTTGCGGCAAACGGGGTGAATGGCCTCGTCGATCCGATCGCCCCGGGCGTCGTCGCCGGATCTGACACGAGCCACCTCGCGCTGTTCGGATACGATCCGCGGGAGGTCTATACGGGCCGCGGACCGTTCGAGGCCGCGGGCGTCGGCATCGACCTGCAACCGGGCGACGTCGCCTTCCGCGGCAACTTCGCATCGGTCGATGACGATCTTCGGATCACGGACCGCCGCGCGGGCCGGATCCGCGAGGGGACCGAGGATCTCGCAAAGGCCCTCGATGGTCTCCGTCTCGGAAGAATCCGAGCGACGGTCCGGGCGGGGACGGAACATCGAGTGGCGCTCGTGCTGCGGGGGCGCGGCTTGTCTCCCAAAGTCTCGGACACGGACCCTCACGAGGTCGGAGCGAGAGTCCTTGGTTCGGAGCCAAACCGCCCGCGAACATTGTTGTATTGCGCGGGGCGGGAATCTACCCGAGTCTCGTCCCCATCACGGAGCGAATGCATCTCACCGCGGCGGGCATTGCCGGCGTCGCGTTGATCCGCGGGATGTTCCGCACCGTCGGAATCGACCCAATCGACGTCCCGGGGGCCACGGGCGGGCTCGATACGGACATGATCGCGAAGGCGGACGCGGCGCTGGAGGCCCTGAAGACCTACGACCTGGTCGTTCTCCATATCAAGGCCACGGACCTCTGCGGCCATGACGGCAAGGCCTCGGAGAAGATTCGTGTGATCGAGAGGATGGACGCGATGATGGGCCACCTGAAGTCAAAACTCTCGTCGGATGTCGTGGTGGCAATCACCGCGGACCATTCCACGCCAGTCGCGGTGAAGGACCACTCCG
>VBLU01000061.1 GCA_005879065.1 Methanobacteriota archaeon | reverse complement strand
AACTTTCCTGAGAATCAATATGCCGTGTTTCCCGAAGCATTGGTGGAACTGCCAATCCGAGCGACGTGCCCCCGAGGCGGAACCGTGCTCGATCCTTTTGTCGGGAGTGGCACGACGGCAGTGGTCGCACTGAGACTCGGGAGGAAGGCCATCGGGATAGACGCCTCGGCTGATTTTCTAGAGTTCACCAAGAAACGAATCCTAGAGGTCATCGGGCAGCCCGCAACTCATCGACAGGCCCCATTGAATCATACTCTGAAGGTTGATGCGGTGTTGCACCAACGGCACGAACGCTGACGGTCGCAGTTCTGCGCGCTCGCCCTCCGGGTACCCCTCCGATCCGCTATTTCCCGCGCGCGGCATGAGAAGAACCGTCTTTCACCGGTCCGGTAACCTTCAGGACCTCTTGGATTGACTTCGTGTTCAGCCACTCCACAAGACCCATATAGACTGCGCCCGATACGACAGGGCATGAAGGCGGCCAGACTTTTCAGCTACGACAAACCTCTCAAGCTCGTGGACGTCGAGACTCCACGTCCAAAGAATCCGGCGGACGTAATCGTCCGGGTAACGGGGGCCGGAGTGTGCCATACCGATCTCCATATCGTGGAGGGCGTTTGGAAGGAGAAGGTCCAGGTCTCCCTGCCGTACACCTTGGGGCACGAGAACGCGGGGATCGTCGAGGAAGTCGGTTCCGCGGTCACCTCGGTCAAGAAGGGTGAGAAAGTCATCTTGCACCCGGTGATCACGGACGGCCTATGCCGAGCGTGCCGCATCGGCGAGGACATGCATTGCGAGAACCTGGTCTTCCCCGGGATCACCGCCGACGGCGGCTTTGCACAATTCATCCGGACCTCCGATCGATCCCTCGTGCGGCTGAACGAGCTCGAACCGGCCGACGTGGCTCCGTTGGCGGATGCGGGGCTCACCGCGATCCGGGCGGTCAAGAAGGCGGCGAGCCGGACGACCTCTGGAAGTAACGTCGTTGTGCTCGGCGTCGGCGGACTTGGCCACATCGCCCTCCAGTTGCTCCGGTGCATGACAAACGCCTCCATCACCGCGGCGGACGTCGTCGAGAGCAAGCTCCGGCTGGCCGAGAAGATGGGGGCCCATCGGGTGATCGACGCGCGGCGCGACCCGGTGAAACAGGTCATGGAGATCACTAAGAACCAAGGCGCGGAGGTCGTCATCGATCTGGTCGGGAACGATCAGACCCTCGCGAACGGAGTAAAGATGCTGCGGAAAGGCGGGTCGTTGATCATCGTCGGCTACGGCGGAACCGCGAACCTGAAGGCGATCGACATGATCTTCTCCGAGTTCTCGGTCCTCGGAAGCCTCGTCGGGAACTGGGATGAACTCCGTGAGCTGATCGAACTGACGCGCCAGGGCAAGGTCCGCGTCATCACCCGCAAAGGGAAACTCGACGAAGTCAATGACATGCTCGATCAACTGAAGAAAGGGACCCTCGAGGGCCGGGGCGTCGTGATCCCTTAGGGTGTCTGTCGGGCCTCGCCGCTAGGGCGAGACCGGTTTTGGGCCTCGGGGCATCCGAATCTTCGGAAGGAACATCGGGGTCTTTTTCGCGTACGCCAAAAATCGGTCCCCGAACGCGTCGGAGAGCGCGGCGTCCTCGCGCTTCGCCTGTCGGTAGTAGAGGACGGCGAGCAGGGGCCACAGGAGGGCGGTCGGGATGGTCGGCCACACGACGAACTGACCGAGTGTCACGAGGAGGAAGCCCAGATACTGCGGATGGCGCACCATGGCGTAAATGCCATCCGTGACGAGGACCGTCCCCCGTTTGAAGACGATCTCCTTCCAGCCCTTGTAGATGAGCAGGATGCCCGCGATGACGAGGGGGGAACCAACCAGCTGGCCGACGCCCCATACATACCCGACGAACAGGGGCGAGGACGGGTATGTCGCGCCGGACAGGAGGTATACGGTGAGCGGAAACCCGTACATCTCGGCGAACAGGGAGACCATGAAGCCCATGTACGTCCCGTGGGCCTTCCAAGATCCCTTGATCCGGAACGGAGCGAGGGCCAGGAAGAGCCCCACGAGGAAGATATTCAGGAGGGCCACGGTCCACCGGTCGCTTGGGACGGGGGAACCCACGATCCTCGGGAACGCCCCGAAGGCATACGCATAGATGCTCGCCACGACCTGATCGAACTGGTACAGCCCGACGATGATGAGGGAGACGACCGCCGCGAGGGCGAGGAGGACCCTCCGGTCGAAGGTCCGACGGGTCGTTCCTCTTGGTGCAGACGGCGGCGTTGCCATGGTCTCGGGATCCGGACGATTGCTCAGGAGCCCTCTTCGGGCTGGTTCAGGTAGTACTCCGGAACCGGGGTCATCGTCTTCTCCAGGACTTCCGGATACTTGCGTCGCCTCTCCGGGAGCCAGGAGATGATCAGCAGAATCGACCCAAGGAAGAGGATCGGAAGCCCGATGAGCTCCGCCGTGATCGCGGAGCCCTCGCCGTGGGGAGCCTGCACGATGAACCATTGGGGCAAGCTCGCAATCGTGGCCCCCGCGACACAGAAGAGCCAAGCAATGTACCCGTACGGGAGGAGGTTCATCTCTCCCCCTTTGAGGTTCCAGTTCATGTTTTCGCCCCCCGCTTGCTTTCCCGTCGGCCGTACCAGTACATCGCTCCGATGAAGACGAGACCGATCACAACCTGGGCCGCGAAGCCCCCCACGGCCCACGGCCAGGGCGTGAGCAGGAGGAAGGTTCCGGAGAATGGCGAGCCTGCGATACTGACCCCGGCGAGCGGCTCGACGACCGGACCATTGGCGTTCGTGAAGAGGCCATACAGCGTCGGCATCGGCGGGTTGCCGTTGACGCCGCTGACCGTCGGTGCCGCCGGAATGTTTCCGACGTTTTGCACGGAGACGCCCACGTGGAGGTGGCGGAAGGTCGGCTGGATGGACCGCACGACCAGTGTCGCGTTATACTGGGTCTTCGGAGTGAGCGCGAACGACGACGAGCCGATCCATTGACGGCCGGTTCCGCTGTCGACGTAGCGACCGATCGTGGAGAAGTCGAGGCCGAGTCGGGTGATCCAGAACAAGTCCCCTCGCACCGCAGCACCCCCGACGTACCGGAACGACCACGTGATCACGAGGTATTCTCCGGTGTTCATAGCAATCGTGTTCCAGCCGCCGCCCGGACCGGCGCCGAGCATGCCCGTGTACGGGGTCCCTGAACCGCTCAGCGGCAGGCTCTGGGTCGCGTAGTACGAGTAGATCGGAGGGCCGAGGACCTGGACGTTGGCATATGCCACGTCCCAGTCGACGGATGGCTCCGTTTCGTGGGCCCGGGCTGCTCCCGGGAACGCGAGAAGCCCAAGCAGGACCGAGCCGATGACGGCGACCATGACGATCGATAGCGGTCGCATCGACTCACCTCCACCCCTGTCGGGCAAGGGCCGCGTAGAACTTCTCCGAATTCTTGAGCCACTTCAACACAAAGTACCCGGTCGCAAGGCCGGCGATCACCCACGAGGCGGTCCCGACGATGGCGTTGAGGTTCGTGTCGTACCAGACGTCCGGGTACACCGTTTGGATCACGGAGGCAAGGACCATGCGTTCACGCCCCCGCAGGCTTCACGAAGTGCTTGATCGTCTTCTCGTAGCCGTAGAAGATCGATTTGAGGAAAATATAGGTGAACCCCGACCAGACGACCCCCATGATCCCCATGAAGCCCGTCATGATGATGTACGGGTCGTAGAACGATTTGTACGGCAACGGCCACGTGAAGCCTTCCGCGATGTACGACGGGATCGGCGCCTTCGGAATCGTCATCCGGATCAGGGACCAGACGGGCATCGTGTGCAGCCCGCCGGTGAGCGGATCCGGATATCCCACGTTCGTCAGCAAGAACGGCGTGTTCAGGAACAGGAAGTGGCCCGGGACGACCAACACGCCGGCCAAGAAGGCCGACACGAGGACGTACAGACCCATGTGCTTCTTGAGGCCGAACAGGAGCAGCGCGAAATCGGCCGCCATGGCGGGGAACAGATACGACGGGAGCTGCACGTAGTTGAACGGATAGTTGTTCATCCCGACGTAGAACAGCTGGATCATGAGGGTGCGCTGCAGGAACCAGAACATCAGGACCAAGGTCGAGCCGAAGTAGATTTTGAAGAACTTGTTGAAGATCCAAGAATAGACCGGGAAGTGGACGGCAACGATCCACGTATAGACGAACGGGGCCCAAGCGTAGTCCTTCCAATCGATCCAAAACTCCCAGTCGCCGACGCCGATCTGCGAGCTGACGGCAAACATGTTCTGCGAGAAAATCAGCGTCGCCGTGAAGGCGATGAACGTGATCACCTTCGTTGTGAAGAAGGGGGCGCGTACCGTCTCTGGTGCCTCAGCGGTAGCTGTAGCCATGAAATCCCCCCTACCTTCGTGCGACGGGACGACCTGCCCGCACTGGGGCGCTCGTCGGGGCGGGTGCCGGCGCTTCCACCGGGACCAACTCTTTGGCCTTGGCCTCGAGTTGACCGAGTCGGTGCAAGACACGAACGACCTCGGGGACGCCGACGGCATAAATGAACATGAACGTCAGGACGAAGTTCCAATGCGTCGGCATCGAGAAGAACTCCTCCCGGAAGAGGAAGATGTGACCGATCTCGTTGGTGAGCATGGAGCCAAGAGTGAACCCGAAGACCGTGATCGGGAAGACCCACAACGTAATCGGGATATCTCCGCGAATGTAGGGTTGCGCCTTCTTCAAGGCATAGAATTGAAACACGATCGCCTCGAACATCATCAAGGCGAAGAACGGCCCGAAGATCATCAGGTGGGGCGGCGTCCACGTGGAGTCCCGCACCAGGAACGAATGCTGTGCGGGATCCCAGATCACCGGGATCGCGACGGCGTTGTAGGTGACCGCCGTGATCCACCACATCCACATGAGGTTTCGAAGAGCCCTTCCTTCATCCGCGATACTAAAGACCGGCTTCGAAGCAGACGCCAACTCTTCCATTGACTCCCCTCACTCGCATGCCACGTCCTGGCACGCCCGACCCGGGAACCCCTACCAGGGTCATAATTCTTTCTCTCCACATCGAGCTAGCACCACGGTCCCGTTACCGTCGTATAAGGTGTCTAGGCCTGACCTTGGCAACGCCGTCCGGGAGGGAGCCTCACGGGCGACTTCGATTGCGCTGTGCCCGCACGTGGGCCGCCACGGCGGCCGCCGCGACAAGGCCGATCCCGACCGGCACAACGTAGAGGGGCCATAGGCTTGGTTGGGCGATCAGCAGGACAAATGAATACGTCAGGTTCACTCGGGTCGTATTGCTCAGATTCTTCCAGAAAACCATGTAGGAATACGGTTCACGGGCTGTAAACGTCCCGTTGCCGACCGAAGCGGAAGTCGTGTTGTAGTATTGGATATAGGGCCCGTAGGGGTGTGCGTGAATCTCGAAGTAGATGGGCGGGCCGGAGCCATTGTTCGCCTGCCAGGAGAAGATGAGGGTGTCGCCGGGACTCACCTGGACGCCTAGGTCCGAGAGATAGGCATGGAGGAACTCGTAGGCCGTTCCGACCGGAGTGAGGAGGTAATAGCCCTTCGAGGTCGTGATCCCCGATCCGGTGCCATCGCCCGCGGCCGTCGGAGCGAGCGTCAGGGCCGACGCGAGGAAGAAGGCCATGGGGAGACCGATGCGAATCCTCGCGCGGATGACTCCATCGACCACGTACTCACGCGCCACGGACCGACAAAGGAGAAGTCCCAAAAAAGCTTGGCCAAGGTGGCCGCATCGCCCAAGGCGAGCATCGCGTCCACGGTCCCCCTCGATTGATGAACGCCGGGACGCCGCGATTACGGACCGTGCCCGATCTCCGTCCGCGGCCGCCAATGCGGAGGACCATCGACAAAGGACGAAGAGTAATCGTTAAAGAAGGGGACAGCGAATCCCGGTCCGAGGGGGAATAGTCGCATGGTCGTCTCAACAGACATTGTGGGCTTGGGTCTCATCGGATTTTCAGTGAACTGTCTAATGGTTGTGTTCAACACAATCGGAATTGAAAAGAAAGATACGGACAAGCTTGCCGGGGGATGGGGGCTCGCGCATCTCTCTCTTGGCGCGATGATGGTCCTTGTCGGGGTCGCGACCTTCATGAATGATCCCGTGGCTGTCCCGAACCTCCCGGCCATCTCAGGATTCTTTGGGATTGCATTGGTCTTCTACGGTTTCTTCTGGATCTTCCTTGGAGCAAGCCTGGTGCGAGGGGCTGATCTACGGCCCATCGGCCATGTCTCCATCGGCTTCGCGATCGTTGACCTATGGTTCCTCAATTCATCCCTGAAGTTCACGGCCCTTACCGGCGGAAAATACGTGAGCCTGACGATCCTCTTGGTGGTCCTGACGGTCGTGTTCTTCGTGCTCTACGCCGGAGTCCACGGAAAGGCCGTGGCATTCAAGGTGAACGCGGTCCTGCTGATCATCCTGGCCTTGCTGGGATTCTACCTCGCATTCAGCCTGATATATCCGGGCGGGTACGTTCCGTTCTAGGAATCGAGGCCACTCCAAACCGTTCGGCAATCTCGATAGCCTAGCTGCCTTCAGCCGGAGGTCCGCGATTCGGATGCCTATGGCTCTTCCCGATTGAGCCGGGACTCAAGCAGCGCTCGGCATAGTTCGGCGTTGAGGCTGAAGTTCGCTTTCGCTAATCGGCCGGCAATCAGCGTCGAAACGAACTCGTCCTCCGGGGGAGGATTCCCATCGAGCTCCCAGACGACCAGGCCAGTCGTTGTCCGATCGAGCCCATCGAGAAAACTCAGGTAGCGGGCGACACGCCTCATGTCCGCGGGGTCGGTGATCGGAACCATTCGCCCTCGGGAATTCACGACAAAGGTATCGCCGTTGGCGGTCACGTCCTGACGAGACAACTCCGGGATCTCTTCGGCAACGAGTCCGGATCTCACGAACGCGGCGGCCATCGAGTACAAACGACTTCGGAGCGCTCGGTTCCGGATCATCTTGTTCAGTTCGACCAGGTCGCCGCGGGCCTCGGAGTCATAACACTCCGAGAACGACTTCCCTGCGTTGATGGCCCCGTTGATTCGGTCCGAGTCGTGATGGCCTCCCAGCGTCAGGCGCATCTCTTTGACTCCCGGGAGCTTGGACACGACGTCACGGGCCTCTTCCAACATCATGTACACGAAATTGGGGGAGCACCAGAACGTCGAGGTGACGAGATCCACGGAGACCCGCCCATCCTCCGAAACGGAGAGATTCTTGACGAACCCCAACTCGGTAATCGGTTCGTCGAGTTCCGGGTCTGTAACTGTTGAGAGCGCCTGAAGAACGCTCTCTTTGAGGTTAGCTTGGGCATCCTGGGCCATCATACACCTGGAGCGACGGGGCTCCCTACCGCGCGAGGGGCTTTCCCTTCTTCGCCGCCTCGCCCACTCGGATCGTCCCCGGCTGCAGGTGGAGCTTCTTCGAGAGCTCGTCGTTCTTCTGCGTCTTCTTCTGCTGCTCGATGTCGATGCCCCACACCTTCGCCGCGTTCTCCCCGAGAATCTTCTTCTTGATCTCCATCGTCAGGTCGACACCATACTCCTTCTTCAGGTCCTCGGGAAGTTCGAAATTCAGGAAGTCTTCGATGACCCATTTCGGGTGCCAGAGCGCGTAGTCCGCGCTGAAGAGGATCCGGTCCGGGCCGAGCCAGTACAGGAGGTTCGCCATCATCTCGGCGAAGTACCTCGGTCGGGTGTGGACGAACGCCATCGCCACCGCCATGCCGGCATAGATGTTCTTGTCCTGGGTGGCGACCCAGCAGAAGTCGTCCAGGCGAGGGAGTCCGATGTGCGTCACGACGAACTTCATATCAGGAAACGAGGTCGCCGCCGTGTCCACGTCGCCGATGTCGAAGGCATCCTTGTCGAGCGGCCAGACCGTAGGGCCCTTATGGGCCACCTGAACGTTAATCCCGAGCTCCCGGTTTTTCTCCAGGAAGTCGAACGCTTCCTTGGAATCGAGCCGCCAACCCCGCGACATTCCGCCGTTCTCCTCCTTCCACTCGGCCGTGTAGAGCTTCGTGTTCCGCATTTGGAACGGCCGGATGCGGAACTTTCGCACCTGCTCTTCCAGCAGGGCCTTCCCCGCCTCGCCGTCCCGGGGGTCCCAGCGGCTGCCCATGACGAGCCGGTCGGGCCACTTCTTCACGTATCCGGCGATGGCGTCGACGTTGCTGAATCCCTTGTGATAGAAGTACATCAACGTCTGCGGTTCGAAAATCGCCATGTCGACGTGGCCGTCCCCGAAGACATCCTGGAGGGCTTTCTCCTCGCCGTAGTAGGCATACGTGTCCCAGTCCCACACATATTCCTTCGGGCTGAGCGCCTTCGTGTAGTCGTAGAAGCAATTGATCCATCCCTTAGCGAGGTCGGGCCGCAGCCAGTTCTCCTTCGCGGCGTTCCAGATATGGAAGTGGTAGTCGACGACGAAGATGTCCTGCTTCTTTCCGTCCGGCGTCTCGGCAATGATCAACGAAAGCCCCCCTTGTCCCGGCCGGATTAACGGATTCAGGCGCTTTAAAACTATTCTTGCCTCGGTCGGCCCGCAGAAAGATTCGGTCTGGATTATCCAATGGCTCTGTGGTGGCTGCAATCCGCCCTGCCGCATGTCACCCGGTTTATCACAGAAGAGTTATGCGGCTACGCGGATTGGCTCTCGCCTTAGAATCGGTGTGCGGGGGGTTCGATGGATTTGCGGAGTCAGGGAGACAAAGGCGTTCCGGGAACCGACCAATCGGACGAGGCCGCTGAAGAGACCGGAGCGGGCAGATGGGCCGGTTGGCCACTCAACCGAGTCCTCGTGATCGCGGGTTTCGTCGCGACGGTCTTGGCGGGCGTCATTCTGGGCAGCGGCGACCCTTCGTTGGTAGGCCCCATCCTGATTCTGCTGCTCCCGGGAATCGTTTTCACCGGGCTACTCCTCTGGAGGCCGCGACCCACGTTCTACCTGTTGGCAGGCCTCGCGAACTCCGTGCTCGCAATCACGACCATCCCGTTCGGCCTCTTTGGCGCCCTTGCGAACCCGCTGCTCGGGCCCGTCTACAGCGCGGTTGTCCTCACCACTTTGTCCCTCGTTCTCGCTCTGCCAGCGGGCCTCTTGGGATTCCGGCGAGGTCGAGCCGGTCTTCGCGAGCCGAACCTCGCCGAAGGGATCCGCAGCATTCAAGGCTTCGCGGTCATCGCCATCGTCTCATTGAGCGTCGGAGCGATTGCGGCCGGATCTCTTGCCTACCAGAACGTGACCGCACGAGCGCCGAGCGCCGGTCCGGTGTACGATATTCCAATCGTCGCCAGCGTCTCCATGCTGGCTTCGAATTCTCGATTCTCTCCGACCGCGATCAACGTGACCGCATCCGTTGTGACGAAGATCACGATTTTGAACGAGGATGATGCGCCCCACACGTTCACGTACACCAATAACGGAACCGGGTACAGCCATGACTTGATGGGAGGCAGAACGACACAGTTTTTCGTCTTATTCTCCCGACCCGGGATCGTTCCATTCAGCTCCGTTCTGACGGCGGACGTTGGCATGAACGGAACCATGACCATCGTCTCTCCCTGACACACCGCGTGTCTCGATACACGCATCGACAATCGCGGATTCCCTTAGGAAATCGGGACGCTAACCGTCGCGACGCCTACGCCAGAGAAGGGTCTTCACAGGCGGACTAGCCGCAACCAGCGGTTAGGGTCTTCGCGCAAGAGTCAGGAGATTCGGGCGGATGTTACTAGCTGAGTCGCATCAAGGAACGATCTTGACTTGGGAGCCCAAAGCCTGTGGCGGGAAGCCACGTTTCCACCGCACACGGACCGCCCCCTTCGAACCATGGCTCGCGACAACCCGGCCCAAGATCCGGACGCCGTCCTTGCGAAGCCACACGACCCGGGCGCCTATCACCTTCCCCGCATCCACCTTGCCGGCAATCTGAACGATCGTCTGGTAGCTGTCCTGTTTGAACTTGCTCTGGCGGAAGGCAGTCACCGTGCCGGACAACTCGGATTTCGGCATCTACGCCCCGCGACCGCCTCGTGCCGGATAAGGGCTTCGGACGAGCCTAATGAAGGAGTCCGGCCGCCTTCAGCTCGGCCGTAATCTTCTCGACGGCCTTCTCGACATCCGCGGGCGTCCGTGCGCCTGTGCACACGAGCTTGCCGCTTCCGAAGAGGAGGACGACGACCTTCGGTTCATCGATCCGGTACACGAGGCCGGGGAACTGCTCCGGTTCGTATTCGACCTTGCCTCCGCCGAGGGAGATCGCGATCGCGTTCAGGTCGATCTGCGCCGCGAGATCCGACGTCGCGACGATGTTCTGGACCACGATCTCGGGGTTCTTGTTCACCGGGATGCCGGCCGCTCCGATTTGCTTCGCCACAAGGTCGATCGCGGTCTTCACGTGCTCGAGGCTCTTGGCCCCCGTGCAAACGACCTTCCCACTCCGGAAGAGCAGGATCGCGGTCTTCGGCTCCTTGAGACGATAGATCAGTCCCGGGAACTGCTCCGGCTCGTACTCCGCCCCGCCGAGGACGAGGGCGATCGCTTGCAGGTCGAGCTCCTTCCCGAGGGAAGTCGACGCGACAACGTTCTCAATCTTGTAGTTCGCCGAAGGAACACCACCGAGGGCCGGAGGCGTGGCACACGGCACCGGCTTCGACCCGACGCAGATAGTCCGTTATATAGTTAGGGCAGTCCAAAGGCCTTTTCCGGGCTGCGGACCAATCTCCGGGGACGCTCCCCGCGGTTTCGTATCGCGCCGGTGGGGCTGGACCCCCCGACGGTTTCGGAGGATGCAATCATCCTTGGTACCAGCGGCGAATCCGGAGGGCGAACCGTAAGCTCTAAGGTACGCGAGACGAATCCCTTCATGAGCCGATGGAAGGGGGAGGGCTCGAGCACATGGTATTGAGCATCGCAGCTTGCGCGATCGCCGTCCTCCTCGGCCTTTCGGCCTTTGCGGTTCCAGGTCGCTCGGAGCGTTCCTCTCCCATGTTCGTCCTGGCGACACCGCCCGGGGGCACCTACTTCGACTTCGTCGTCAGCATCCTCATGGAGAATCACGGGATCTGTGACATCCTGACGTATTGCGGCGGCAGCGCACCCTTCGAGACGCAACTCGCGAACGCGTCGGGCCTTGCCACGAATTACAGCCCCAGCCCATGCGGCAAGAGCCTCGCCGACTACCTGTGCCTCACCGGAGCCTCGACGTTCGGCTGCACGGAGAACCCGAATCCGAACTCGGACGCCTGCACCCGGCTCGCATGGCAGTCGCCCAACATCGTGGACCGCCTCGTTGACGCCGGGCTCACGTGGAAGGCGTACATGGAGAACATGACGTCGGATTGTGGGAGCCCCGCGGGGACGGGCTATGTCGTCCGCCACAATCCCTTCGCATACTATGGCGACATCGTCACGAATGCGACGCGGTGCGCCCGCGTGGTCCCGGCGGGGATCGACGACCGCGCCCTCCTGGACGACCTCGGCTCCGCGTCGAACTTCACGACGGAACGCGCCGCGCTCTTCATCGCCTTCGACGAGGCCGCCAACGGCCGAGGGACTCCGGCCATCTACACGGTCTGGTCCGGGCCCGCTGCCAAAGTCGGTTACACCTCCTCCGTGTCCTACAACCATTTCTCGCACCTGGCGACCGTCGAGGCGAACTGGAACCTACCGACCTTGAACACGAACGATTCGGGTGCCCGGAACATGTCGGAGTTCTTCGTTGGGTCGCCGCCGGACTTCTCCCTGTCCGCCTCCCCTTGGAGTCTCTCCTTCATCGCGGGCGGAAGCGCGATGTCCAACGTCAGCCTCCAATCGCAAAACGGTTTCCAAGGAGCCGTGACCCTAGACGCGACCTCGAGCCCGGCGGGTGTGACGGCCGTCTGTTCGCCTTCCGTGATCCATGGCGGCGAGACCTCCGCGTGCACAATGACCTCCTCAGCGGCGGGCTCCTTCGACGTCACGGTCTCCGGGACCGCGGGGGCGCGCGTCAACCATGTGACGATCCACATCCAAGTGATTGGACGTCTATCCGCCCAGATCGGCTCACCATCGAGCACGTTTACGGGTCAATCCGTCGATTTCCTTGGATCGGCATTGGGAGGACAAAGCCCGTACAATTATTCCTGGCAACTCGGAGACCAATCGACCATGACCGGAGACCGCGTGAGCCATGTCTATTCCTCCGAAGGCGTGTACCGAGTCAACCTCACGATCGACGATGGGAGCGGCCAGGTTGCCCTCGCGAGCAAGGACCTCACGGTGGCCCGGTCGACTCCCGGCGTTCTCACGGAAGCCGCCACGGGGGTTGAGGACGTCCGCGCAACCCTGCATGGGGACCTTCGCAACCTCGGAGAAGCGACGACCGTCATCGTTGGATTTCTCTATGGGTTGGATCCGACCCTGTCCGGAGCGACGAACTGGACGAGCGGTCCGGCGAGTAGGGCGGGCGTCTATGCCAGCCTCGTCACCGGCTTGACCCCGAACACGACCTACTACTTCGATGCCTGGGCGACCGGCCACGGCTTCACGACGGGCGGGATCATGAGCTTCACCACGATGGCCTCGTCCATGCCTTCGGGCACCCCTGGCGCGACCGTGCGCGTGGAAGGCACGTTGGGGACGAACGGTTGGTACGTCTCCGATGTGACCGTGACCCTGACCGCGTCGGATTCGTTGCCTTTCGTCGCATGGATCCATTACGTCGTGGACGAGGGCGGCTGGCTGAACTACACCGCGCCGCTCACCCTGCACGACGGGAAACACACCCTGTCGTACTACGCCTTCGACGCCTCCAGCAGTCCTCCGGAACGAAATCAATATCTGAACGTCAGCGTCGACACGACGCCGCCGGTGGTCAGCCTCGAGGACCCCTCGCCGGTGGTCACGTCGTCGTTCCCGGTGCATTGGACCGGATCCGATGCCGGATCCGGCATCGCGGGGTATGAGATCCAGGTCGACGGCGGGGCGTTCCAGACCGTGGGCATCGCCACGAGCGTGACACTCGACCTCGCGGATGGCGTCCATACCTTCACCGTTCGGGCGACTGATGTCGCCGGCAACAAGGAGACGCAGACGCGGTCCGTCTCCGTCGACACGAATCCGTTCAGCCCCTTCGGACCCTTGGCGGGCCTCCCGCTCTTCCTTCTCCTCCTCGCGTTGGCCATCGCAGTCACGGTCCTTTTGCTCCGACGCCGACGCAAGCGGAAAGCGACGCCTGCCGAACGCTAGGCCGCCGCAGGTCCGGACCAATTCAGGCCAATCCGCACATCCGGTTTCGTTCCCACCCACCGCGTCTCCAGAGGACCACTAGATTCTTGAACGAACGGTCCACTCGGGGAGCGGGATCATGAAACCGCGCAACGCAGGATCCGCGTGGCCGGGTCCGGAATACCGCATCCGTGTCTCGTTCCGAGCTCCCATCGATTTCGTGTTCGCGTGGTGCACCGATTACACGCCGGGGGACGCGGCCCTGGAGAAAGAAACCTACCAGCGGAAGATCATCGAACGGACCCCGCGGGCCGTCGTTTTCGAAGATCTCGAGGAGTCCAAAGACGGTTGGGATTGGTCGAGGGCGGTCGTCTCCCTGCGCCCGCCGAACCGCTGGCACATGAACGGCATCGGCAACAATCGCGATGTGGTGGCCGACTACGTCCTGTCCAGTCTCCCCGACGGCCGAACCCGACTCGACCTCCGATGGAAACGGAGGCCCCACGGCCCGGATGCGAAGCTCACGAAGGCGGAGCGCGAAGCTTCCTCGACGCGGGCATGGAAGCGATTTGCCTCGGCCCTGGAGGCAGACTACAAGCGCTCTCGTCGCGGCGAGGCGAAGCGAAGGACGTAGGACAGCCAACTCCACCGGGTCTCAGTCCGTCGGCACCGCGATATCTTCCTTGATCCGCTCCATCACCATCCGCGTGTCGGACCGCTCGATGTCCTTCATCGAGATCAATTTGTAGACGATGCGGTTCAGGTCCAAGCGGTTCTTCGCGCGGATCAGGACGACGTAGTCCATGTCGCCCATGAGGAAGTAGACGGCCCAGACGCCCGGGATCCGGGACAGGGCCCTGCCCAGCCGCTCGTACGTTCGCGGGTCGTATTTCGAACGAATGAAGCTCACCGCGAGGATGTCGTATCCGAGTTTCACCGGGTCGACGATCGCCCGGTAGCCTTTGATCACACCCTCGTCCTCGAGCCGCTTGATCCGGTAGTGGACCGACGAAGAGGCAAGCCCCGTCATCCGGGCGAGGTCGCCCAAGCTGATCTTATCGTCCTTCTGGAGCTTGGCCAGGATGATGCGGTCCGGCGGTTCGACGTGCTTCAACGACGCGGCCCTCTTCGGCTTCTGCCCGGAGGCGGGGAGGGCCATCTCATCTCGCCCCCGCGCACCGTTCGGACCACGGGACGGCGATCCGGCTGCGTGGAGAATCCGCCGCGAGCGTGACGCCCGTGTTACTGAAACAAGGCAGTCTGACGACCTTTCGCGCCTCCATTCTCCCTCACGGAGGCTTCAACATCTATTTTCATTAAAAACCATTCGGCTCCGTGCATCCGCCGTCCACCGTTCGAGCATTCCCGCGCGCTCCCGAGGGGCGATCGACAGCCTACCCGAGCGCCTTCGACAGGAGCGGCAAGCTGACGTCATATCGATAGTCGATGTCGGAGTGCGTGTCGTCGAACTCCTTGTACACGTGCGGCAGGCGACGGAGCCGAGGGGCGTACCGATCGACCATGTTCACGGGATCCCAGCGCCGCCATCGGGCCCACACCTCGGGACGCCATTCGCCGGTCTCCAGGTCGAAGGGGAAGTCAATTCCGAGCTCCCGGCTCTTCGGATTCGGCGAATAGTGCGCGGCCATGCCGATCGTGTTCAACACGGGCTCCATTTCTCTCAGGCGGCGGTTCGGCTGCCGCCAGAACCATTGGAGCCATTTCGCGGGACCGTCGTGCTCCCGAAACGCCGCGAGCGCCTTCGGGAAGTCGGTCGTGTAGCAGTACTCGAAGAGGGCGTCTCCCGAATGATCCGCGAGGGCCGACCAGGTGTCCGGATGGAGCATCCCCTGGACGATCGAGCCGTAGCCTCCGGAGGACTTCCCCCAAATCCCACGCCGGGAAACGCGGTACTTCGATTCGACGTGAGGGACGATTTCGTGGCGCAGGTAGTCATCGTACTGCCCCGTCGCGGTCGAATTGATGTACTGGTTGCCGCCGACGCGAGTGAAGCAGTCGACCATCGGGACGATCATAGCCCCCATCTTCCCGGTTCGGATGAGGCGATCCAGTTTCGTCTTCAGGTCCTCTCCCAACGGGTCGACCCCGAAGAGGGATTTCCCGGTCCCGGTGTACCCGACGATCCCATACGCCGCGGGATACCGCTTTCGCGGATCGTACTTCGGGGGAAGATAGATGGCCACGTCCCGACGGGTCGGATCCTTGAGCGGATTCCCCTTCAGCACTTGAGAATCGAACGTCTCGATGACAACCTCTCCACCCGCCATTCGAGTCCCGCCGGGCAAACGACGACGAGGCATTAAGGCTGCGTGACCGCGGCCAGATTGTGGACCGAGGGAAGAGTAGATCCCCGAGCCGGCGCCCGGTGTCTCGCTTAGATGTGGAAGACCAGGGCGATGATACGTGAGATCAAGATCGCGGTCACGGAGGCCGCGATGACCGAGAGCCGTCCTAGGATTCCGATGTCATAGGGCCAGAGAGCCATGCCAGCGACCTTCCGATCCATCATGTCCAGGCGGAGAACCTGGGCGACGTCGTCGGAAGCGGCATTCGGCGATTCCTGGAAGAGCGTTTGCAACTTGGGATTCAGAGTCGCCCTCGCGATCTTCTTTTCCGCGATCATGCGTCCGTGCAGCTTCGAAAGCGGCAAGAAGAAGAGGAACAAGCCAAGGAGGATCAGGCCAAAGAGAAAGCCTCCCACGCCCACAACATCGCCGAGTGACGGCGTCGAGGACGACGTGAGGAGCGAGAGCATGAAGAGGGCGATGAAACCGAAATAGACCGTCGCCAGGGAGAGCGCGAGCGAACCGATCGGCCTCAATCCTAGGAAGGGGTCCTCGTAGTACGGCCGCAACTCCAAGGGGGCCGAGCTGAATCGCAGCATCCCCTTCGAGAGGCTCCAGTACGTCCACACGACGGAGGACAGGGCGAGCGAAATCACCGCGAGGCTCACGACGTCGACGATCGTCGCAAGAAATTCCAAAAGCGAGAAGGCCGAGTCGGTATTGAACCGAAAGGGGGAGGGCCCCCCGAACGCGACGGGCACGCTGAGCGCAAGGAGGAGGGCCGCCAGGAAAACGATCCACGTGGCCACCTGGGGCCGAACGGCGGAGACGCCCGTGAACGTCTTGCGGAATCCCTCGTCCTTTTCCGGCATCAGAGCAGGGAGCGAGCGCCCGGCTTCGAGAAGCTTTGTCCTCATGTATCGGGGCGCGTAGAACGAATATGCGAAGAGGGCACTTTGGGCGAGGCTCTGCGGCGACAAGGCGAATATGACGGCCCGCCAGAGATCCGTCGTCTCCACGTATTTGGACAAAACCGTATTGAGGATCCCGAACAGAACGAATCCGACCAGGATGCAGCCGAGAATGTACGGCAGGCGGAAGCCGATGATGAACCGTTCCGCCAAGGTCAGTGACCCGGGAATGCCTGTGATCGCCGAGGTCGATGTCCCGGCTGGCGCGGGTCGCCGACGCTCCCCCAAACTCCTCCCTCGAACCGGGCCAAAGTGCCTTTGCGGAATGAAGCTATCGGAAGGAGGCGAGCGACCGGAGGACCTCTTGCGAGACGCATGCCCCGCTCGGATTCGTCGTTTTCGAATTCGAAAATCGTCTCGTCTCGATTAAATAGCCGTGTGAGAACCGGGATGCCCGGAGCGACCCCAAATGATTCGTCTGGCCCTGGCTCGCGTTGGTTCAATTCGTCGAATGGTTCCCATCATCGCGGTGATCGCTCTCCTTACGGTCGCTGTCCTCGCGGTGTTCAACTCCGCGGCCGCCGCGGCTCCCGCGACACCGCACTTCGGACCGAACGTGATGATCACGCAGACGCCGGCGTATACGGCCGGGAACCCCTCCATCGCCGTCGGTTCGGACGGCGTCGCGTACCTCGCCTTCGCCGGTTGGGCCGGCCCGACGACGGGGACGGATGTCTTCTTCACGAAATCGGCGAACGGCCGGACCTGGACTCCTCCGGTTCGGGTGAACAACGATGCGACCGCCTTCGCTCAAACGAATCCGTCTCTTGCCCTAGACAGCGGGAACAACATCTCGATCGCTTGGGTCGACGGTCGAAGTGGGAACCAAGACATCTGGTTCTCCCGGTCGACGAACGGAGGTCAGAGCTTCTCGCCCAATGTCCTCGTGAATCTCGTCACCACGAACGCCCAGACGGAGGTTCGTATCGCGGTCGACCCGGTCGATCCGATGCTCATCCATGCGGTCTGGACGGACACCCGGGTCGCCGGGAATCCGGACATCTACTACGCCAACTCCACGGACGGCGGCCTGAGTTTCAACCCAAGCTCTCGGGTGAATAACGACGCCGGCGCTGCGGAACAAGGGGCTCCCGCAATCGCGGTCGCCGCGAACCGAGATGTCCACGTGGTCTGGAGGGACGCTCGGCTCGTTGGGAGGGGCACGGACATCTATGCCGCTCGATCGACGAATCGGGGCGGCAGCTGGATCTATCCTAGCACCGCATGGGTGAACGACGATAGCGGCAGCGTCGCACAGCAGGAACCCACACTTGCCATCGATCGCGCGGGGGCCATCTACGTCGCTTGGACCGACTACAGGAGCGGGACTACTGCCCCGGACATCTACGCCGCTCGGTCGACGAACGGGGGCGTTTCGTTTGGCGCCAACGTAAAGGTCAATGATGACGTGGGACCCGTTTGGCAGCTCCAACCGTCCCTGGCCGCGAACGGCGGGAAAATCGTCGTCGCCTGGGCCGATATGAGAACCGGAGGCTCGACGAACGTCGACATCTACGCCTCCACGTCGTTGGACGGCCTGACGTGGTCCGCGAATGTGAAACTGAACGACGATTCCTCCGCGGCAAGTCAGTTTCAGCCGACTGTCGGCATCGATTCCACCGGTGACGTCTTTGCGGCTTGGTTCGATACGAGAGGTTCCGGCCAGGACGTCTACGGGACCGTACTCGACGTGGTCGCCCCCGTCTCAAGACCCGGCGCAGGATCGACAGGAGACCAGGGCGCCGCGATCGTTTTCAACGCGAGCGCATCCACGGACAACCTCGGAATCGCGAGCTATGCTTGGGACTTCGGGGACGGTTCGGGAGCCACCGGGTCGACTGGGAGCCACACCTATGCGAATGCGGGCATGTACACCGCGGCTCTGACCGTCTGGGACTACTCGGGGAACAGCGCAATGTCCACGATGACCGTCACGGTTCGGGACACAAAGGCCCCCGTCCCCTTGGGCGGCGGGGACCGCAGCGTGGACGAAACCCAGTCGCTCTTCTTCGACGCCTCCGCATCGACGGACAACGTCGGGGTCGTCTCATACGCCTGGGATTTCGGCGATGGATCGTCGGCAAGCACGGCGACCGCGAACCATGTCTACGCCCACCCCGGGGTCTATCAGGCCACGTTGACCGTAACGGACGCGGCGGGAAATTCGGCGACCTCGAGTTTCCATGTGACCGTCCGATCGAGTCCGCTCCTCGGTTGGATCGAGATCCTCGCGGGAATCGTCGCGGTCCTCACGATCGCCGTGATCCTGCTGGGCTGGATGGCCTGGGGGAGACGGAAGCGGAATGAAAAAGAGTCCGGAAGGCCTTCTGCCGAGCGTCAGGCCCAGCCGCCTCCGCCACCGCGGGATTCGGATCCTCTCGACATGAGCTTTCCGCCGGCGCCTCCGAAGGACCCATAGGCCGAACGAAAGGCGGACCGAGGGTCCGCCTCTTTTCCTTAATTCCGCTCAGCCTTTGTATTCGACCAGCGAGTAGACGTTGTCGTCCAGGTCGAAGAACCGCGCCCGGATGCCGCCCCAGTCCTGGGCCTCCGCCTTCTCCTTGAATCGGACGCCCTTCGCCAGGAGCTGCTCCTGCAACCGATAGATGTCGCTCGTCGTGAAGCCGATCCCCGTCTCCTCGCCGATGTGGGCCATGTCCGCATCGTAGTCCGCGGGGTTGTCGTAGATGTCTTTCCTCGGCGTGAAGGGCGTGATCGCCGTCGCCTTCGGCGACAGCTGGTAGGAATCGAAGCCCTCCTCGTCGCTCTCCGCCCTCTGCTTACGCATGCCGAGGACTTTGCGGAAGAATTCGCCCGTCTTCTTCGAGTCGCGCGACGCGACCGTCACGAACCCGAGGGCCGACACTCCGGCCCGGCGGACCTTCGGCTTCGCGGGCTGTGCGAGGAACAGGACGTTGCCGGCCGGGTCCGTGAAGCGCCCGAACGTCTCGGATTCGCCATCAACCGCGGTCTTCACGCCCTTCTTCTTCAGGTCGGCGATCGTCCGCTTCAGGTCGTTCGTGATGAAGCCGATCCCCGTGACGCCGCCGATCATCTTCAACCGGGACTCGTACATCTCCTGGCCCCACTCCGGGACCGGCTGCCACGGCGTCAGGGCCGCATCCTCGCCGCCCTTCGTCGCGCCGAGGGCCAGATAGCCCCACTTCGGCATCGCCGATCGCACCTTCAGGCCGATCTTTCGCGTGTAGAACGCTCGTGTCGCCTTCAGGTCTTTCACAAAGATCTCGACGTCCGTTAACTGCAGTTTCGCCATGGGGGTCCCCTGATTGCGGTCCGTACCGCGTCCGCGACCTTTAAAGGAGTCGAAATCACGGTCGCTGCCTTTGCCGGAGAAAAACACCGCGGATTCGATTCTCACTCTCGTGTAAGAACGGGGTTCTTTTCAATCGGGAAGAGGCCGCCTAGAACGTCACGATACAATCTTCCGGACGCTTGTCCTCGCGCATCCGCGAGAACGAGGGGGCGCGCATACGGTGTTCCTTGGAGAACTCGAGGAAATGCACCTCGGCCACGAGGACCGGCCGGGTCCAGAAGGCCACGTGAGCGTCGATCTCCGGCACCTCGGGGAACGGACATTCGTCCTGGCGTAGGGCCACGAGCCGCGGGTAGAGGGAACGGCGGAAGGCCTCGGAGAAGCCCGTCCCGACCCGGCCGACGTGGAACAGAGATCCTTCGTGGTAGGCGCCGAGGATGAGAGAACCGAACGTGTCCTCGCGCTCGCCCTCTCCCGCCGTGATGCCGGCGATCACGCAATCGAGGGTCGTCTTCTTCTTGATCTTGATCCAGTCTCTGCTTCGCTTCCCCGGGACGTATCGTGCGTCCGTGCGCTTCGCAATGATCCCTTCGAGGCCGCGTGCGATGACCGCGTTGTAGTAGTCGACTCCGCGGGCCTCGATGTAGTCGCTCAGGACCACCCGGTCGTCTTCCTCGAGGACCTCCCGAAGGAGGGCCTTTCGCTCCATCTGGTTCTGGCCCATCACGCTCTCCGTCCCGATGTACAGGACGTCAAAGGCCACATATGTCGCCGGCAAGGTCTTCACAAGATAGTCCTGGTGGATCTTCCCGCCCGGCCGTTCCCGTTCCTGCAGCTTCTCGAAGCTCGGACGCCCGTCCCACATGACCACGATCTCGCCGTCCAGGATCGCGGGTTTCTTCGTGCGCACCTTGAGGTCCGGGTACCGCTGTTCGATGAACGTCATGCGGCGATTCTGGAACCGCTGCTTGTCGCGTCGGAAACAGATCGCCCGCGTCCCGTCCCATTTCAGCTCATAGATGTGATCGGTGGAGTCGAACGGCGTCTCGCGACTTTCGGCGAGCATCGGCTTGATCAGGTGCGCGTAGGGATCGAACGAGGGCATCCGGTCAGCCGGCCTTCGCGGCTGCGAGGCTTGCCTTCAACGCCGCCATCAGGTCTTGTGTGGGCTTCGCCTCGACCGTTGTGACGGCGGGAAGTTCCTTGCCCTCCACCTTTGCCTGGATGAGCTGCATGAGCGCGTCCCGGTAGCGGTCGTGGAAACGCGACAGGTCGAATTCCATCGTCAGGGCCTTGATGAGCTGGAGCGCTAACTCGATCTCCGCGTCCGAAATAACGACCGGCTGGGTCGCCGGCGGCTCCGGCGGCGCTTTGAGCTCGTCCTGGTACATCAGCGTCGTGAGGACGAGGCCTCCATTCAGCGGGCTGATCGAGACGAGCTGTTCTTTCTTCCACAGGACGGCCCGCGCGATCGCGACCTTGCCGGTCCGCATGAGCGCCTGCCGAAACAACTCGAAAGGCTTCAGGCTGATCTCCTCCGGGCCGAGGAAATAGTTCCGCTCCCGCAGGATCGGGCTGATGTCCCCCGACTCCACGAAGCCCTGGACCTCCAGGGCCTTGCTCGCCTCGAGCGGGACCGCGTCGAAGTCTTTGTCCGTCAGAATCACGTACTGGCCCTTCGCGTACTCATAACCCTTCACCATGTCCTTCGATTCGACCGGGACGTTGTCCTTCGGGCAGACATACGGCCGCCGCAAGGCGGTCATGCAGGACGCGTGGAGCGTGGTAAAGGACAGGTCCTTGCTGTCCGTCGCCCCGTACAACTTGACCGGGATG
>VBLU01000077.1 GCA_005879065.1 Methanobacteriota archaeon | reverse complement strand
AGTTCGCCTTCGTCCGCCTTGTAGGCCTCGAAGGCGCCGCGGTCGAGGGTGAGGTCCACCATCGCCACGTGGGCGGGGTCGACGGCCTTCACCGTAATGGAATCCTTCCCAACATTGAACTTCGCCTCATCGACGAGGGTCGACACGACGTCGACGACCTCCTTGAGGACCTCCGCTTTGACCTTCCCCTCGAACAATCCTCGCTCCCCCGGAATTCCCTCGGAAATCCGGTCACCTGTTATAAAGGTTCCCGGGGTTTGTCGCCGGACTCAGTATTCCCGCCAGGTGTGTTGACACTTCACGCATCGGTAGATGCGCGTCGTCGGTTCGTCCGCGGCTCGGGTCTGACGCATTACCCAGAAGGCCTCGTAGTGCCCGCACTTCGGGCATTCGACGCGCGTCTTCGGCAGCGTTTCCGTGATCTCATCGAGGACGAGGGTCTCGGAGGGTTTCTCCTTCCCAGATCGTGCGACCTTCGCCGTCGTCGCGTCCTTCCCGGAGAACGAGCGCTCGTACCCGCATGAATTGCAGTGCAATTTCCCCTGCACCGGAAACATGAGGGAGCTGCACTTCGGACAGAACATGAAGCCCTTGAGGAGACGAAAGGAGCGTGCGATAAAAAGGTTGTGTGGAAAGGTCAGAGCTTCGCGTGATCGTAGTTCCGTAGCGCACGCTCGACGAACCGCTGGATCGCGCGTTCCTCGGCCTGGCTGCGGACCGGGGCATGTCGCGGCGGGGCCTCCGCAGGTTCCTCTTCCTCGTCGTCCTTGGATTCCTCCCGTGCGTGTGCGGCCCGACGATGCACGCGGGGGCTCTCCTCTTCCTCGCGGGCGTGGGAGATCCGGTGCGTCCGCGTCGCGACGAACTCCTCGCCTTCGTCGTCCTCCTCATCGTCGTCCGATTGGCGGCGATGGGATCGCACGGAGCGGCGGCCTCGGACCTCGTCGGGTTCCGCGGTGAGCTTGCGGTAGGAATCGAAGTGGTCTCTGCGGTCGCGACCGCGACGTCGGTGTCCGCTCGCGGCGATGACGGGATGTCCGCGGGATCGGGCGCGGACCGGCCGGCGGGACCGGTGGATCTCCTCGTCCTCCTCGTAGGCTTGTTCCTCGTCATCCACGTAGGGCCGGGCACCGATGACCGGTTGGACCAGGTTCACGCCGACGGAGGAGCCGGATCCGGACCGGGAGCCGAGTTCGCGCCGGGTCTGCTCCGCAATCAGCCCGCCGATGTACGCGAAGATGACGACCATCAGGTAGCCGTTCGTCCCCATGCCGAAGGTCGTCGTCAAGGCCTGCGCGAAGCCTTGCATGTACGCGACCATGAACTCCTTGTATGGGAGCAGGAAGGGCAGGATGCTCGCCGCTGCGTCGCTCACGACCATCGGCAGCGTGGCGACGAAGTCGATCTGGTGCGAGGCGAAGTTGTGCGCGTACGTGATGTTCGCGATGTAGATGGCAAACACGGGCATGAGGGCCGCGATGACGGCCTTGATCGGAGAACCGGCTCGGCGGCCGCCGACGTACCCGGCGATCATGGGGCCCGCGGGCTGGATCCACCAGAGCAGGAAGGAGAGGATCAAGATGACCCGCGAGGACGACCAGAAGGAGAACGGGGCGCCGTCGCCGTGGAACCGTCCGACCTCGTTGTCGACCTCGATCCGATACACGCCCGGATGGTGCGCCCTCGGCCGGGGTCTACCGCGAGATCGCCTCGACGGCCGGTCGTCTTCGTCGTCCTTGGGACGACGGGGCCATAGTAGCCATCGAAGTAATCCCATGCCCATCCCAGCAAGGTCAGGTCGGACCTTTGTCTGACACTCAATCAAGGCCCGGAACCGTATTAATAGATTTGGTCAGGCAGCCGATTTGACAAACGCGGACGCCAGGCTGGCGACGCGTCCTGCCTCCCTTGGCTTCCCGCGGTCGGATCCTTCGGACGACCGGAAGCGGGCAAAGGCTAAGTTCGGGCTCGACGTTCCTTCGAACGGAATGGTCCTCTACGCGAAGGACATCGTGGAACGGGAATTCCTCTCCTTCTCGCCGAGCACCTCCGTCCGCGACGCCGCGAAGACGATGGCTCGGGAACACCAAGGTTTCGTCATCGTCACCTCACCCGCGAAGGTCCCGATGGGCATCGTGACGGAATGGGACCTGCTCGCGAAGGTCGTGGCGGAAGGACGCGACCCTTCGAATGTCTCCCTCGGCGAGATCATGAGCACGAAGCTCGTGTCGGTCGATCCGAGCGAAGGGATTGACCGGGTCGCACAGCTCATGGCGGACGAAGGAACCCGCCGCGTCCTCGTGGTGAAGGACTCACAGGTGTTGGGAGTGATTCGGGTCCGGACGATCCTCGCGCGGATGCGGGAGTACATCGATTCGGTGAGTGCGCAGATCGCCCGCGCGCAGAAGCCGATGTTCTGACCCTGTCGGGCCTCCGCCCCGTCCACCGGTTCAACCGGGTCCATGGGCTTTCGGCCGATATCGATTCGGGTCGTCGAAGAAATCGATCACGCGCACGCCCGCCCGGAGCTTCGCCGCGTGTGGCACGCCCGCGGGGATGAAGTATTCCTCACCCGCATGGTACGTCCGCGTCTTGCCGCCGATCGTCAACACGAGGTCACCCGAGACGACGACACCCCACTGCGCTCCGTGCGAGTGCTCGGGGACGACCGAGTCGGCGGAGGCCTCGACGAAAATCAAGGAGGCGGTCGGACCTCGAAGGAGCCAGAGTGCGATGTCGCGAAATGGATGGTCTGCTTCGGGCAGGCTGCGGATGATCTTCGGGAATCCGGCCATGTCCTCGGGAATCGGAGGAGAGCAATGAAGATGGCGTACCCACGTCCTCGGCGTGCGACCGGATCCGCTCAACCGCCGTAGTGCCACTTCAGCGCGTCCAAGGGCATGAGTTTCCCCGGACCACTCGCAACGTCCACGACTTCCGCGAGTGCGATGCGATGGTCTCCCTTCTCCGAGATCTCGAGCACATGGCAATCGATCCATCCTGCGGCGCCGACAAGGACGGGAAGTCCAGACGGCGTCCGCTCGGTCTTCACCTTCTTGAATGAGCCGTCGACGAGGCTCTCGGCGACACCCTCCATCCCGTCGGCCAGAAACGAGACCGCGAACGATTTCGATTCACGCACGTTCGCCAGAGTGCGACTGTCCTCGGAGAGGGCGAACGCGACCAACGGAGGCTTGAACGAGGTCTGCATCAGCCAAGTTCCGAACATCAGGTGCTCCGCACCCTCGTTCGTTTTCGTCCCGACCACGTACGCGCCGTACGGGATCATCTGCAAGACCCTCTTCTTCGCCTTCTTGTCCATCGTCTAACCGGCACGCGCATGGCGTCCGCGGCTAATCAAGTTCCACCTGGGCTCCATCGGGCGGCGGGAGGAAAGAATCCCGCCTGCCGGATTTGAACCGGCGGCCTGATGATGGCAGCGGGCACCGCGCACGCGGCGTGCACGGGAGCACTCTACAGTCACCCGCTCTGACCAGGCTGAGCTAAGGCGGGACGCGCGTCGAAAAGCTTCGGGCCATAAGATTCTATCGCATCGGCGACCGGAGTGGCGCCGCCTCCGTCCGCCGATGTCGAATCATATATATGTCGTGTGGTTCCAGTAACGGATGGAGCTGCGTCGCGGGCTCCGAGATTGGCTTCTCGCGAAGGACTCGGACCCGAGCGTTCGTCTGCGCGTGTTGCGGGACATCCTCGATCGTCCGACCGACGATCCGGCCGTCGCCCGCGCGCAGAAGGAGGTCGGGAGGCGCGGATGGGCCGCCCAGATCCTCAACGGCCAGCATGCCGAGGGGCACTGGGTCACCCCCGGCAATTCCGCTCGGGAGTTGTACCGTCCAAAGTACGTCGCGACGAATTGGCGGCTCCTCGTCCTCTCCGACATCGGGCTCACGAAGAAGAACGCTCGAGTCGCCAGGGCCGTGAACCTGTTCGTCCGCCGGTTCGATTGGCTCGTGCGGCATCAGAAGAAGGACGGCGGGTGGCATTGCTTTCGCTCCAGCACCGGAACACTCGACTGCTGGGAGGCGCTCGCCGCATTCTCGGCGCTTCCCACCGCCTCGCGTACCCCTGAGATCCGTCGGGCGATCGAGCGGGGCGCGGAGTTCTATCTCAAGCGACGACTGTTCCGCGAGGGTGCCCACCCGTACCGTCCATGGTTTCGCCTTCACTACCCGGTCCACTATTACTACGACCTTCTCGTGGGCCTCGACGTGCTCACGTCCCTGGGGTGCGTGGACGATCCGCGAATCCGTCCGTCCCTCGACCGGCTCATCGAGATGCGAAACCGCGACGGGAGCTGGAACATGGATGCATTGCATCCGGACTCGGAAGACCCCGCGTACCAATTCCGGGGACCGTTCTATCCGCTTGGCTTGGAGGTGGCTGGACGCCCAAGCCGATGGATTACGACGACGGCCCTCACGGTCTTGAAGAGAATGGGCGAGGGCTGAGGCGCAGGGACGAAGGGAGAGTCATGCCGCGGGCCGGGCTCGAACCGGCGACTTCGAGATCTTCAGTCTCGCACTCTCCCAAACTGAGTTACCGCGGCTCGCGCGGCCCATGAGACCTCGGGGGAAATAGTTTTTCGTGGACCTCAGCTGCGATTCTCAATCGGCCTCGAAACCATGGGTCTTATCGCGCCCGCTTCCTTCCCGCGGTCGGTGAAGCGACCCGCACCCGCGTCCGTCTACCGAGCGCTCGAATCGCGCTTCCCCGAGGCCCTCGAGTCGGCTCGAACCCTGCTGCGCCAACCGTCCGTGAGCGCCACCGGGGAAGGCGTTGCCGAGTGCGCCGAGATGGTCCGCGAGATGATGGCGGGGATCGGATGCAAGACCCGGACATGGAAGAAGCGCGGGCATCCGCTCGTGATCGGCGAGCTCGACGTGGGGGCGCCGGTGACCCTGATCGAATACGAGATGTACGACGTCCAGCCTGTGGGCGACCTCGAAGCATGGAAGGTGCCGCCGTTCGCCGCCGACATCCGCGAGGTCCCCGGGATCGGGAAGGCGATCGTCGCCCGAGGCTCGACGAATTCCAAGGGCGCCCTCGCGAACCATCTGTTCACCTGGAGGACGATCCAAGACGTCGACGAGATGCCCGTGAACCTCAAGATCCTCGCGGAAGGAGAGGAGGAGATCAGCAGTGCGAACTTCATCGAATTCATCCGGACACACCGCGGCGAGCTGAAGGCGGACGGCGCGATCGCGAACGACTATTCCGAGGATCTCCGCGGGGTTCCGACGGTCTACCTGGGCGTCAAAGGCTGCCTCTACCTGACGATCTGGTCCCGAGGGAACCGGACGGCCGGGGGACCGATGGAGAGCGAGATCCACAGTTCGGATGCGGTCTGGATCACGTCGCCGGTGTGGCGGCTCCTGCAGGCCCTGGACACGCTCGTGGACAAGGATCAAAGGCCTGTGATCGACAGCATCTGGGACGAGGTGCAGAGACCGACGAAGCAGGAGGTCGCGATGGTGCACCGCCTGGCGAAGAAGTTCGACCCGCGCGCCTGGCTGCGGGAGGGCGGGGTCGCGAAATTCAAGTACGACCTGCCAAAGACGGAGCTCCTCCTCCGATACCTGTACGAGCCCACCGTGAACATCTGCGGCATCCACTCCGGGTACGTCGATCACGGAGGGACGAAGACGGTGCTGCCGCACGAGGCCTACGCCAAGGTGGACATCCGCCTCGTCAAGGACATGACGGTCGCGGGAACGCTGGCGAAGCTGCGTGCCCACCTGGAGAAACGGGGCTTCGGCGATCTTCGCATTGATGTGCACGGCCCGTACGGCCCCGCGAAGACGGACCCCGACTCCGGGATCGCGCGGTCGGCGATCGAGGCGGTCCAAGCCCACGGCAAGGAGCCCGAGGTCTGGCCTTCGAGCGGCGGGACGATGCCCGCCTTCGCCTTCGACGAGTACCTGCACCTGCCGTGGGTCGCGACCGGGCTCGGCCACGGCGCCCACGCCCACGCGCCGAACGAATACGCGTCGATCGACGGCATGCGGCGATTCATCGCCGGCGAAGCCTCATTGGTCTACGCCGCGGCACGTCGGCTACGACCGCGAGCGACCTGAATCCGGGCTTTTCGCGTCAAAAAATGGGGCCGAAAATCGACGTCGAAACGAGGGGCTCTCACATGGAGAAAAAGACTCATTCTCAAGGGTAGATTTTCAGCGCGACACATATAAATAGCGTCATCCAGGATGGGCGGATGTAATAATGCAGACGGAGG
>VBLU01000060.1 GCA_005879065.1 Methanobacteriota archaeon | reverse complement strand
TCTTCGCATTGATGTGCACGGCCCGTACGGCCCCGCGAAGACGGACCCCGACTCTGGAATCGCACGGTCGGCGATCGAGGCGGTCCAAGCCCACGGCAAGGAGCCCGAGGTCTGGCCTTCGAGCGGCGGGACGATGCCCGCCTTCGCCTTCGACGAGTATCTGCACCTGCCGTGGGTCGCGACCGGGCTCGGCCACGGCGCCCACGCCCACGCGCCGAACGAATACGCGTCGATCGACGGCATGCGGCGATTCATCGCCGGCGAAGCCTCATTGGTCTACGCCGCGGCACGTCGGCTACGACCGCGAGCGACCTGAATCCGGGCCTTTTCGCGTCAAAAAATGGGGCCGAAAATCGACGTCGAAACGAGGGGCTCTCACATGGAGAAAAAGACTCATTCTCAAGGGTAGATTTTCAGCGCGACACATATAAATAGCGTCATCCAGGATGGGCGGATGTAATAATGCAGACGGAGGATTTTCTGCAGGTGACGACATGCGAGTCCTGATCCGCGATTTCCGGTCGGATGAGCGCGCCGTCGCCTCGACCATCGGCACGGTCATGGCCCTTCTCGTCTTCCTCACGTTCCTGAGCGTCATCGTGAACCAGTATGTCCCGATCTGGATGAAGGATTCAGAAGCGTCCCACATGAACACGGCCCTCGGCCAGTTCGGTGGGGTCAAGGGCGACATCGACCTCCAGATGCTCGCTGCCCAGGCGTCGGCGGACGCGGGGACCTTCCACATCCCGGTGACGACGGCGACCGCGATCAACCGCGGCGTGGACGGCGTCCCAATCTTCTCCTCTCCGACCCCCGGGACGCTCGAGTTGAGTCCCGATGCGGGCGCGTTCACCGTGGCCTTCGACTACATGCTGCAAGGGGTCCGCAAGCAGGCGACGGACCAGGCGAGCGGGGCGATCGTCCTGACGGCGTCGAACCGTTACTACACGCCGCAACGGATCGTGTATGAGAACGGGGGCGTGATCCGGTACCAGACGGACGGTCAGTTCGTCCGGGTCCACCCGACCTTCTCCGTGCATGTCACCAACAACTCCCTAGACATCTCCTTCGCCCTCGTGAGCCTTTACGGAAAAGGGATCGTGACGGGCACCACGACCGAGATGGTGAGCACCGAATTGTTCGCCTTCGATCGTCAGGACTATACCAGCTTTCCGAGCAACGCGACCGTCTTACTGACCCACACGTCCGCCTACGGACTCTCGTGGTACCGGTTCTTCAACCAGACCCTCTCGGACACACTCAAACTCGGCGGCACGTACACGAAGATTGGTGCCCTCTCCGAGACCTTCACCGCGATAACCGGTGGGAAGACGGTCTACCAAGTCGGTTGGACGTTGGACCCGAGGACACAGATCTACACGGTGCGACTCACGGTGAACAACAACCCCGGCGTCATGGGGATCAGCTACTTCCGGCTCCAGCACGCCCAAGTCCAAGTCGGCATCGGAGACGCGACGCAACAAGTCCAGTTCTGAGGTGGACGAATCATGCCACGGAAACGAAAGGTGATGATGCCGAGGGGCGCGATCCAGCAGAAAGCCGAATGGTCGGGGAGTCGCGGGTCCTACCTGACCGCGATCCCGAACCTGACCAAGGACACGTTGGAGGAAATGGAGGTCTTCTCGATCCGCGAGCCGTTCACGTACGCGCGCATCCTCTACGACCACGATCGATCCGAGTACATCTACGAGGTGTGGGAGCCCCACCTCGACGCCCGGGAGAAGGAATTCCTCGACATGATCAAGGACTCGCTGAACCGCACGCTCGAGTACGAATGGGACAAGATGGCGGAGAAGGACAAGAAGGAATACATCTCTGAAGCGGTGGACTCGTTCATCAAGTCCCGTGGCCTCCGTCTCGAGCCCGCTTCGAAGGACAAGATCGTCTACTACATCATCCGCGATTTCGTCGGGTACGGACCCGTGGACGTCCTCATGGCGGACCTCCGCATCGAAGACGTCTCCTGCGACGGAACGAGCATCCCGCTCTTCGTCTTCCACCAGAAGTACGAGTCGATCAAGACGAACGTCATCTTCGACGACGACGATGCGCTGAACTCGTTCGTGGTCTTGCTCGGGCAGCGATGCGCGAAGCAGATCTCCGTCGCGAACCCGATCCTGGACGGGACCTCCTTCGAAGGCCACCGTGTCCAAGCGACGTACAGCCGGGAGGTGACGACCCGCGGGTCGTCCTTCACGATCCGGCGTTACAAGGAGAAGCCCTTCACCCCCGTCGAACTGGTGAAGTTCGGGACCGCGAGCGCGGAGATGGTCGCCTACCTCTGGGTCGCCATCGAGAGCGGCAAGTCCATGATGGTCTGCGGCGGCACCGCCTCCGGGAAGACGGCCACCCTGAACAGCGCCGCCTTGTTCATTCGGCCCGGCGCGAAGATCGTCTCCATCGAGGACACCCGCGAAATCAACTTGCCCCACGAGAACTGGATCCCCGGGGTCACCCGATCCGGCGTCGGCGAGCGCGGGGCGGACGGGAAAGCGGGCGGCGAGATCGACATGTATGACCTCGTACGCGCGGCGCTGCGGCAACGGCCGAACTACATCGTCGTCGGAGAGGTCCGCGGCAAGGAGACCTACACGATGTTCCAGGCCATGGCGACGGGCCACCCGACCATGTCGACCATGCACGCGGACTCCGTGAAATCCATGGTCAACCGGCTGGAGAACCCGCCGATCAACACGCCGCGCATCCTGCTCACCGCCCTGAACTTCGTGGTCATCCAGACGCACGCCCGAATCGGAGACTCGATCGTCCGGCGGATCAAGCAGGTCGTCGAGCTCGTCGGATTCGAACCGGAGACGAACGAGTTGATCACGAACACGGTGTACGAATGGGACGCCGCGACGGACACCTTCGTCTACAAGGGACACTCGTTCTTGTTCGACGAGATCATGGAAATGAAGAACATGACCCACGAAGAGATGGAGGCGGAGTTCGCACGTCGGATCGACATTGTCAACTACATGGTCCAAAAGGGGATGACCGACTTCCGAGAGATTGCGAAGATCGTCGTCCAGTATTACCAGTACCCCGACGAAACCGCAAAGCGGGTCCGCGAGGAGATGGGACTGCCGGAAGCCGGAATCCCGAAGGCCGTCGAAGCCGGAGGTGAGACGGTTGGGTAGCAGCGCATTCGAGAAGCTCGAGACGCGCGGGACGCTCACGAAGACGAAGCGGTTCAGACCCGGAGAACAGACGGAAAAGGCGCACCACATGGTGAAGCTGCCGAAGGGCGCGAAGCCCGTCAGCGTGAGCCTGACGCCGAAGCAGCAAGTCGCGTGGCGCATGTTCGGGAAGTTCGTGCAGGCCCGGAGGAAAGAGGACCCGGACCTCGAGGAGAGCCTCCTGCGGGCGCACATCAAGCTCCGGCCGGAAGAATATCTCGCGGTCGCTTGGATGAACACGACGTTCGCCGCGGTGGGCGCGGTGATCGCCGCCTCCGTCGCCGCCTTCTTCCTGTTCTTCCTCCAGATTCCGATTTTCACCCTGCTCATCATGCTCGGCCTGGTCGCGGCCATTCCGATCTTCTTCTCGTACATGTATTTCTTCGGCCTCCCGGTCGGGTACCATGGGAAACCGGCCTCCATGGCCAAGAAGCGCGGCCACAAGATCGACAAGAAGATCTCGGGCGCGATGTCGTTCATCTCGGCGATGGCCTCGGCCGACGTCCCCGTCGACGTGATCTTCAAGGAACTGTCCAAGCAGACGATCTACGGAGAGGTCGCCCGCGAGGCGGAATGGATCACCCGGGACACCGAACTGCTCGGCCTCGACATCTTGACCGCGATCCGGAAGGCCTCTCAGCGCTCGCCGTCGGCCAAGTTCCAGGACTTCCTGCAAGGCGTCGTGACGACGTCGACGAGCGGCGGTCAGCTGAAACCCTACTTCCTCGTGAAGGCAGAGCAGTTCGAAAAGGAAGACCGCCTCGAGATGCGGAAGAAGATGGAGACGCTCGGGATGCTCGCCGAGTCCTTCGTGACCGTCGTCGTGGCGTTCCCCTTGTTCCTCGTCGTCATCATGGCGATCATGGCCCTGATCAGCAAGGGCTCATCCGGCACGATCCTCGTGCTCCTGTACGTCGTCGTGGGCCTCATGATTCCCCTGAGTCAGTTCGGTTTCATCTTCGTCATCTGGAACATGGAGCAGGAGGGCTGAGATGACGAACGCGGAACTGGAAAAGGCCCGCGTCCGGCTCTACGAGAAGTCGGACCGCAAGCCGGCGATCATGGCGACCGGAGGGGCCCTGATGGCCCTCTTCGGCTTCATCGCCTTCCTGAACCTGATCGGTTCGGTGAACCTCGCCCTCCGGCCAGGCCAACAACCGATCGAACGGTTCCTCTTCTGGCTCGTGTTTGCGATCATGGGATTCATCGGTCCCTACGGCTTCTTCTTGGCCAAGAAGCAACGCGAGATCAAGCAGGTCGAGCGACGACTCCCAGACTTCCTTCGCGACGTCGCGGAGGCGGGGCGTTTCGGCATGACCCTCGCGGACGCGATCGTGGTCTCGAGCAGCGGCCGGTACGGCAAGCTCACGCCCGAGATCAAGAAGATGGCGGCTCAGATCACGTGGGGCGTTCCCGCGACGGAGGCGCTTCGCCTCCTTGCGACCCGCGTGAAGACCCCGATGGTCGAGCGGGTCGTCGCGATCATCGTGAAGTCGTCCGACGCGGGCGGCGATGTGGCCGATGTGCTGACGATGGTCAGCCACGACACCAAGGAGAACCAGCTCACGGAGGACGACGATCTGGATCCTCAATGTGACTTTCCTTCCGAAGATGCTGGAGGCGAGCGGCGCCTTGGAAACTGGAGCGGGTGGCGCGCTCGCCGGTGCGAGCCCCCTCGCCAACGACTTGCCGACGGTCGTCTACAACGTCAAGATCGCGTTCTTCGTCGCCGTTATCGTGCACGGCCTCGGGGATGGTATCCTTGCCGGCGTCCTCGACACGGGGAAGATCGCGAACGGGCTCCGACACAGCTTCATCCTGCTCGTCATCTGCGTGCTCGCGTTCCTGATCATCTGAGGTGTGCGAATGAGCCAATCCGCGGAGAAGGTTGATACCCAGGCGATCGAGAAGTTGAGCCGAAGGAAGGCCGCCACCGCAAGCCGCGTTGCGGACCTCGACCGGGAGCGCGGCGAGGCGAAGCAGATGCTCGACGACCTCGAGAAGAACCGCAAGGCCGCCGTCTTCGGCGCCCTCGACTCGATCAAGAAGCGGTACTTCGGCCGCCTGCTCGGCGACCGGGGCATCAAGGTGAAGGCCCCGAAGGTCAGCGGCGTCGTGGAGACGACCCTCGGGAAGATCACCACGATCCCGAAGATCGTCCAGAAGAACATGAACGAGATTGAAATCCAACCGATCCTGAAGAACTACGCGTACGTCCGGATCCTGTACGACACGATGGCGAACGAGTACTTCTACGAGGCGATCGAGCCGAAGCTCATCGAAGAGGAATCGCGGAAGGAGAACTACTTGCGGCGCATCGTCGACGGCCTCCTCCGGGAACTCGGCGTCGAACTCCATCCCGTGTCGAAGGAACGCGTCCTGTATTACGTGTACCGGGACTTCATCCGGTACGGCCCGATCGACGTCGTCATGACGGACGTACAGGTCGAAGATGTCTCGTGCGACGGCGTCCGCGTGCCGCTCTACATCTACCACCGCAAATACGGCTCGATCCCGTCGAACCTCAAGTTCGACAACGCGGAGGAGCTCGACTCGTTCGTCGTGTGGCTCGCCCAGCGGTCGGGGAAGCACATCTCGGTCGCGCAACCGATGCTGGACGCGACGATCCCAGACGGCTCGCGTCTCCAGGCCACCCTCGGCATGCACGTGACGAAGCGCGGCTCCTCGTTCACAATCCGGCGGTTCCGGGAGAACCCCTTCACCCCGCTCGACCTGGTCCGATTCAAGACGATGTCCCCGGAGATGATGGCCTACCTGTGGCTCGCCATCGAGAACGGGCAGAGCATGCTCATCTGCGGCGGGACCGCCTCCGGGAAGACGACGACGCTGAATGCGATCCTCCTGTTCATCCCGCCCCAGATGAACACCGGCAAGGCCGCCGGCGAGATCGACATGTTCGATCTGCTCACCGCGGCCCTCCGGCAGCGCCCGCAGTACATGATGATCGGAGAAGTCCGTGGACCCGAGGCGTTCGTCGTGTTCCAGGCGATGGCCACCGGCAAGTCTGCGTACACGACGTTCCACGCGGACGACGTCCAGGCGATGGTCCACCGCCTCGAGAACGACCCGATCAACCTGCCGCGGGCCTTGGTCGCCGCCCTGGACATCGTCCTGTTGCAGGCGCAGGTGAAGGTCGGGACGGACATGACGCGACGCGTGAAGGCGATGGTCGAGGTTGTCGGGACGGACCCGGAGTCGAACGAGCTGATCACGAACTCCGCGTACACGTGGAACCCGGCCGATGACACGTTCAACTATTCCGGCCATTCGTACGTCTACGAGAAGATTTCCCTCACGCGGAACTGGAACCAGCGGCGGATGGAGCAAGAGGTCAAGCGACGCCTGGACATCTTCGACTACATGAAACGGACCGACATCAAGAACTACCGGGACGTCGCGAAGATCGTCTCGGCCTACTACAGGGACCCGGACGGGATGATCAAGATCGTTCGCGACACCTTGGCGTCCCAAGGCGTCCAGGTTCCCGCGAGCTGAGCGGGACGTCGGTTTCAGCCCGTCTTGCGTTGGACTCCCAGGGCCGCCGTTCCGGACGCCGCCATGCAGAGCCCGAGGACGAGGAAGAGGACCGCGTCCTGATTCTGCTGCAGCAACCACCCCGCCAAGACCGCACCGATCGACCCGATCCCGAACACGCTCAAAAAGGCGAAGCCGAACGCCGAACCCCGGAGGGGGCGGGGAGCCTCCCGCGTGACCAACGTGTTCTGCAGCGGCTCGAGGGAGAACAGGACTAGGCCGAAGACGATCGCCGCGCCTCCGAACGGCGCTCCAGACAGGCTCGAGGAGACGAAGAGGGCGAGGAGCAGGAGCAGCAGGGCGCCCACCAAGCTCAGCGCAAACAAGGTCCTCTCGGGCCTGGGACGGTCCGCGAGCCGTCCCGAGGCGACCTGTCCCATGGCTCCACACGCGAGCGCGAGGACGAACAGGCCCGGCCCGATGAAGTGCGGGAGGAACGCGAGACCGCCTTGGTAGGCGAAACCGGCGAACATGTAGACAAGCAGGACCAAGAGGAATGGGACCGTGAACAGGGCCCGACGGGAGACGACCGGGTCACCCCGATCACCCGCAGCGTCGTGGGGCAGGGGCCGGGCCAGGAGGAGCGATGCCACCGCGATGGCGGGGAGGATGAGCGCGCCGGCGACGAGGCGCCAGGACCAGCCAATCGACAGCGCCACACCGACGAAGGCGGGCCCTGCGGCGATCCCCAGGCTTCCGCCCATCCCGTGCCAGCCCATCGCGCGACCCTGTTCGGCCACCCGCCGGGAGATGACCGCCAGGCCCGTGGGATGATAAATCGCCGAGGAGAAGCCCAAGGCACCGAGGGACACCGCCAGGACGGGTACGGAGGAGCTCAAGGCGATGGCCGCCATCGATCCGCCGATGCCGAGGGCGGAGAGGAGGAGAAGCGGACCCGGCGAGCGACGGTCCGCGAGGAACCCGAACGGCACGGCGCCAACCCCATAGAGCCCGAAGCCGAGTGCGAAGAGGAGCCCGAGGGTGAGCGGATCCGCATGGAAATCGTCGCGCCATGCGAAATTCAGGAACACCGGGATCGCGAGGATGTTCGCATGCACCACGCCGTGCAAGAACCCGAGGAGGGCGACGACCTTCCGATCCTCCCGTCGCATTCAACGACGACAAGGTGACCCCGTGATAAGGACTTCTTCGGAGATCACGCCCGGACGATCGCGCGCACCACTCCCGGAATCGCGAAGACCAAGCTGACGAGGAACGGCCGCAGCCAGGATGTCGCGCGTCGAAGGTTCACGATACTCGAGGCCCGACGGGGCCCATGGCCTTTGGGAAATCGTTCGGTCCAGGCCGAACCGAGCGGTCGCTGGGCCGCGAAAAGTGAAAAGGAAAGAGGTGAGGAGGCCGGACTCAGAGGTCGTCGTCCGTGGTGTTCTCGCTGCCCGAGCCCGACTGGCCTTCGTCGTCCTGACCTTCGCCCGAGGGCTTCTTGATCACTTTCTTTTGCACGACGGCCTGCGGAGCGGCTGGCTTGCGAATTACGCGGCGCGGAATCCCTTCTGTCCCGCTCGGGGACCCGGACTGTCCGCTCGGACCGTACGGGGACGCCTGACCGGAAGGCGTCTCCGGGGGTGGGCTTCCGCCGGGGCGTCGCGCTTGGATCGCGGGGGCCACGCCGCCGCTCCCGCCGCCGCCCGGCGGCCGGGGCGACTCACGCATGAGCGAGCCGCACTTGTGGCAGACGGTGGCCGTCACGGAGTTGAGGGTGCCACAGGTCGGGCACGGCTTCGAGCCCATTTTGCGCATCTCCTCTTCCTCGCGGAGCCAATCCTCGAAGGTCACGAAGGTGGGCTGCTTGCGCCACCACTCTTGGAACTCGCGGTCGGACAGCGCACGGCCGAGTTGCCGGGATGCTTCCTCCTTGAACTTCGTGACGACCTCGTCGTACTGGAGGCGCATCTTCTCCTGGTAGTCGGCCATCTCGACCTGGCCCGTCGCGAACTCGACGCCGCACTCGGGGCATTGTTTCACGTCGACCGGGATCCAGGCCTGGCAGTTCGAGCACTTCGCCATGTCCTTCTCGAACTCGACGCCGCACTTCGGGCACGACGTCGCGTCCTCGGGGATGAAGGCGCCGCACTCGCCGCACTCGACCATCTTGCCCAGGCCGTAGACCTTCCAGTAGAGCGTGACGCCGATCACCGCCGCGGCGGCTGCCGCGAGGATGATGAAGAACAGCCAGTAGGGCAGGCCGAGGATCGGCACGGTCTGATTCAGGAACGGCACGTTCTTCTTGATCGCGATGGCCTGCGTGCTGGGCGTGATCGACCCGGCGGTCGGGGTGACGACGACGTTGTAGGATCCGTCCTGGGTGTCAGCCGGAACAACGATTGTCCCGACGAACAGGCCTTGGTCTCCGGAGATCGACTGGTTCGTCGCGATGACGGCCGTGCCGGAACTCAGCTCGATCGTCATCGAGATGCCCACGATGGCCGCGTCCGTCCCGGTCGCCCGCACGTATCCCGTCACAACGACTTCCTTCCCGGGTTCGAGCATGAGCGTTTGTGCCCCGAGCTGGTTGATCGCAGCGACATTCAGGGTTTGGTTCACCGATCCGCCCGTGACGATGGATAGGCCGTCCACACGCCCGAGCTGCGATGCGCGGTTCCCGTTCAGGTAGGCGGCAATCGACACGCCACTCGCGTCGGTCTGGCCTCGGTTGTAGATCTTGGCGTAGACGACGAACGGCTGGCTCTGAATCACGTTCTGCGTCGCGGTGTAATCGGCTTGTCGCACTTCGAGATCGGGTCCCGTCCGGACTTGTACGTTGGAGAGGACATACGTCGCCCAATGGGTGTTGTCCGCGGCACTCACCGCGGGATATGCGTTGAAGGACACGCCGTCCGTGACCGTCGAGGTCGAGTAGGTCAGGACTACTTGGAAGTTCCCGAACGATTGTCCGTTCGGCAACGTCGCGGACGTGATCTGATCCGTATACAGCGGGACCCTCGCGTGCCCAGTGCTGTCGGTCCGGTTCCATGCGTTCGGACCGCTTGCGGCGCGCCCCAGGAACCAGAGCGTTCGCGCGCTCGGGATTGTCGAGGGGCCGTTGTCGGGATACTGCGCCGTCGCGCCGGTCGGACTCGAGGAGGACCAGATCGCGGTCCCCGATACGGCGAACGAGGTCCGATCGAGGACCGTGGCATCGAGCCAGCGGAACAAGTTCACGGAACCGCCCACCGCGGTCGGCCGGAAGGCGGCCGTCCAGTTCGAGCTGTAGATCGGATCTTGCGTCCGATCAATCGTGACGTTGTACAGGTACGCCGCCGAGGTTCCGTCAACCTGCAATTCGTTGTGCGCCCCGATCACGTTCGAATAGTCCACGCTGATGTACGAGTCGTACGCGTACAGCGTGCTCGCTCCGCTCAGGGTGAGGTTGAAGTTCGCCGTGCCGGCCCGGCCCCCTTCAGAGAACCGGCTGTCCTGGTAGATATGGTCAATCCGGGTGCGGTAGAGGGTCGCGGTCGTCGCTCCTGTCCATGCGATGATTGGTCCATCGTCGTTCAATTCCAGATCCAGTCCTGAATTCTGAATCTCCGAGTCGTCGAAGCCGGTAATCGTAGAATCCGTCATGTTGAGCGAGGCACCCGTCGCATTGAACCAGCCGGGGAATTTCAGCTTCGCTCCGTTGGACATAGCGAGCTGGCTTCCCGCTCCCGAAACCGTCAAGGCGAGTTTCAGATACGGATTGATCAAGGTCGGGTTGGTCGTGACGATCGAATTGTCAAGGATGAGTGCGCCACCGGCGTTCACATTCAGGGAATAGCCCGCGTGGGTGGCGTCCTTCGAGAACTTCAGGCCTCCGTTAATCAAGGTGAGGCTTCCGCCAGAGTTGATGGTGATCGACCCGTCGACGGTATAGAGTACCCCACTGCAAACCTGGGGCGTTGTGATCGTCCAGTCTCCGGTGATGCTGACCCCGATCTGGTCGCAAGCGCCCGCGCGCGTGGCGGGGCTCAGCGCGACAATCGCCGCGAAGATCCCGACCAGGGCGAGGGACCAAACGATCAAGAGACTGAGTGCCTTCCCATTCCGTCCGGCTCGGTTCGACATCCGAAGACCTCCCCAGGTCGAGTCTCGAAGAACCTCCGCAATACTGCGACCGGTGGGCATGTTACGCGGGCCATCCCGGCCCGGTTTATAAATAGGTTACCGAGCGATTATCTATCGCGATACGGACCTGTTCTCGCGAAAAAGAACAACGAGTTCCTATGGAGGAAATATTTTTATCTATATTCGTACATGAAAATCGTGGAAAACTCGCGGAAATCGCGGAAAATTCGTGAAACGCGCATCGTTCGGCCCGTGCGTGCGATGTGCGTAGGACGGTCCCCTCGTTCGGCTCAAATCACCTTCTTCTTCAGGACCTTCTTCACGCTCACGGGGGCCTTCTTCGCCCCCTTGTCATCCTCTCCGCCCAAACGGTGGCCGCAAGCGTAGCACATGATCGCATCCGCGGAGATCATCGTGCCGCAGGCGGGACACGGCGTTTCGGATTCGTTTTCGGATTCCGAGACCTCTTCCGCATCCGATTCCTCGTGGAGGCGATGGCCGCAAGCGTAGCACATGATCGCATCCGCGGAGATGCTCGTGCCGCACGCGGGACAGGGGATTTCCGATTCGCCTCCTGAGACAGCCTCCGCAGTCACCGTGGGCTTGGCCGCGACTTTCGCGGTCTGAACCGTGGCCGTTTGAGCTGCCGGAGCGTTCTTCGGTGCCACCGACTGCGGGGTCACCGGAACCGGCTGCGGCCGAATCCCCGATGGCGAGACCGTGGGCGAGACCACGACGCGACCGGCGGCCGTCGGCCCTGCAAAAGCCGCGGTCGAGGCGGCGGAGCGCATCGATTGCTCTTGTGCGAGGATCTGCTTCTCCCTCTCCAGGAGCCGCTTCCCCTCTTCGGCGATTTTTGCCCGGCCAGCCGCAATCGTTTCTTCTTCGGCGGCAAGCTTCTTCTCGCGCTCCATGAGCTCGCGGTTTCGGTCAATCTGCGCCTGAAGGGCCGCCTTCTGTTCCTCGAGGAGCTTGACGATTTGCTCCTGCCGTCCCGCGATTTCGTTCTTGCGGGCGGCGATCTCCCGCACCTGCGCGACCGTCTCCGAATCTCGATGGGCAATGTCTTCTTCGCGTTTCACGAGCGTGTCGAGCCGCTTCACGAGTTCCTGTTCCCGACTCACGAGTTGGTTCTCCTTCGTCAGGATTTCCTGTTTCGTCGCGGTGAATTCCTGTTCCCTCTGATCGATGCCGCGTTCCTTCTGTTCCAGTTCCTTTTCACGAGCCCGAAGGCCCTTCTCGCGGCCTACGATGGAATCCCGCTCTTCCGCGAGGGCGGTCCGTTCTTGTTCCGTCATTCGGCGGTCTTCGTCCAGCTTCGAGGCTTGCTCCTGGAGTGACGATTCGCGCTCCTTGAACTCGGCGTCTCGCGACCTCAGGCTCTCCTCAAGCTTTTTCAGTGCGTCCAGCGCGTCTAGGATTGATGCTTCGGCCATTTATGGCGCCCTCCCATGTTCGATCGGCGAGCCGAGCCTTTCGGCTTCGGCTTGTGAACGGTCATGGAATCACATCCCTCCCGCTTCGAAGATCGGACCGAGGATGGTGAGTCCTCCTTTGCGGATCTCGATCGCGTGCTTCTCCATCGAATGATCTGTCGAACGCATCTTCTCCACCTGCAGATAGCGGACGAGCTTCCCCCGAGCCTGGTCCAGGCCGAGCAACACGATCCCATCGACGAGGAAGCCCTCGTTCCCGAGGAGCTGGCTCTCCCCATCCGGGCTTCGTTCCATGACGACCAGGGAGGTGAGCTCATTGTCTCGGAGCATCTTGAAGAAGTAGAACATCCGCTTGCGCATGTTCGTCGTGTTCTCCATCAACGAGTACAGCGCCCCGAGCGAGTCCAAGGTGAAGATTTTGAACTTGTGTCCGTGGACCTTGCGGTAGTGGACGATCATCCGCTCGATGAAGGCGAGGTAGTCCGTCTGGTCCTCCGGGCCGACGACCGCGTCGATCTCCCGCAGGTCGGTGAAGTCGCTGATCTGCATGTTCATGGAGAGCTCGACGCCAAGCGATTCCATGTTCCGCAGGTGGGACTGGACCGTCTCCTCAAGGGTCGTGTACAATCCGAACTCCCCGGTGTCCTTGAGATATCGGGACATCAGCGTGTAGCAAAAAGACGTTTTCATGGAACCGGGAGGCCCGGTGACGAGGATGACTTTCGGGGGCAGAATGTCGGTGCGGATCACTTTTTCAAGTCCATCGATTGCATTGCGGAAGGCCATGGCCACGCCGTATGACTCGTTGCACGGGTCCAAGGCTGACTTAATCGTTTTGCGCTGATTATCTCCCGGATGACTTATCATTCTCTGGACTGAGTCCCAAAAGTCTTTGTACGCTGCTCAAGGATAGAAAACACGTCGACAAGTCGAGGTGTCGGCTTACGCCAGCGAAAGAAACGAAGGTCTGTCCCGTCTGCGATTCTTCCATCGAGGCGGACGCTCGGGTGTGCCCTTCGTGCCAGACCGACCTGACCCTGTTCGATCTCGCGGGCGGTCCGCAAGAGCCCGTTGAGGTTCCCGTCCGGGACGGCCGGAGCATCGACGAGATCCTCGCCTCGATCATGGACGGCAAGGAAGACCATCGGGAAATCATCGAATCGTTGAAGAGCGTCGCGCGCAACTCCCCCGAAGCCGGAGAGACCGCCGCGGCTTCCGATTCCGCTTCGATCGTGTCGACCGCGCGAGAACTCGGCGAGAAGTTCCTCTGCCCCGTGTGCGAGACCCTCGTCGCCGCAGACGCCACTGTCTGCCCGGGATGCGGAGCCGAATTCTCCGAAGGAGCCGCGACCGAGTACGAATGCCCCGTGTGCAAGGCGTCCGTGCCTGCGGACGCAGACCAGTGCCCCAACTGCGGAGTGCGCTTTGCCGACGACAGTAGTACGGCCGCGGCCCCACAGCCGGCTCCGGCAGTTCCGCGGTCCATGGAGGTGCCTGCGGCGGGAAGGTCTCCTGCTTTGACGACCGTCGCCCTCGCACCGCCTTCCGCGAAACCGGCCCGTTCCCCCCTGCAGGGTCGGCTGGACGCCCTCCGTGAGACCCGAAAAGAGGCGGAGCGCCGGATTCCGACCGGGGACCGGAAGCTGCTCTACCGAGAGCTCCCGAAGCTCGTGAACGAGGTGAAACCCCTCCTGGTCTCCGCGAAACGGATCGGACTCGAAATCGACGAAGGGAAGCGGATCATCAACGACGCCATCCAGGCGGGGAAGGGGCGCGACATCGAGCGCGCGGTCACACTGATCGCGGACGCCCGGCGTGCCCTCGATATCGCCTTCGTGGACTTCATCGGCAAAGGAATCGAGCGTTTCATCCAGGAGATTCGAGCGGCGAAGGGAGAGGCCGGCGTCGGCCTCGTCACGCCGGGACTCCTGGAGGCCGTCGGCCGGATGGAAGCCGGCGACTACGACGGCGCCTGGGACACCTACCAAATCGTCCTCGACCGATTTGAGTCCGAGGCGAAGGATTTCCACGATGCGCGGAAGACGATCGAGGAGGGGGACCGCCTCGCACATGAAGTACGCGCAATGGGGATGGATGTCTCGACCTCGGAGCGCCTCCTGCGCCAGGCGCGCGAGTCTCTGGAACGGAGGGACGTCGAAGCCGCGACCCGCATCGGGCAACAGGCGTCCGAACGCCTCAAGCGAGACGTCCCCGATTTCGTACAGGAGGAGATGCGCAAAGCCCGGAGCCAATTGCTCGATCTGAAGCTGAAGGGGAACGACCTCGCGAAGCCGATCGGGATCCTCAAGGAATCGAGCGCGCTCGTCAAACGGGAAGCGTGGGCCGAGGCGCTCCGCCAGATCCGGGATTTCTACAAAGAGATTCAACGCCTCGAATGAACCGCGCATCCCGTCACGGAATGCGGATCACTTCCATCTCCCGTTCGAGCACTTTCAACTCCTGTTCCTTGATGGTCCCAGATCCCAACGAGATGATGAGCGTGTACTGGCTTTCGGAGATGGCATCCAGCAGACGACGAACGAATTTGAGGACGGCGTCGAAGGAGTTGTTCGAAACCAAGTACTCGATTCCGTCGATCAACACAGCACCCCGCGGCTGCTTGGACATGAAGTCCTCGATCTCGTACACGATCCGCTCGAGCGCGGGCGCGATCCTGTCTTCTGCGGATCCTTCCCGGTCCGTGAGCCAGAGCACCCGTTCGGTGGGCAGGCCGTAGGTTTCGCGGACGCGCTTCGGATTCGTCCGCGTGATGACGAGTCCCCCACCGCCCCCACCGAGGAAGGCCGCGAATCGACGGAAGGCCTCCAGGGGCCGTTCCTCCTCGACCAGGTAGCTGCGTCCCGGCGTCAGGCCCTGGAGAACCGCAGGTTCCACGCGCTCCGCGACCGCGGGTGCAGGAATGGGCGGCGCTTCGAATGCCGGCTCGGTCAGGACTTCTCTCGCAAGGTCCTCCGTGATCGGACGACCCATCATCGACGAGAACGCCACGACCCGATTTAGGGCTCCTCCGAGTTCGCGGACGTTGTTCTCGACGAGGCCCGCAATGAGCTTCACCACATCCGGCTCGATCGTGACCTTGGCCTCGCGCGATCGGCGCTCCAGGATCGCGACCCGCGTGGACAACTCCGGAGGTTCGATCCCTGCCACGAGGCCCGATTCGAACCGCGAGACGAGGCGGTCGTCGAGGTTCGCGATCGCCTTCGGGGGGCGGTCGCTCGCGAGCACGATCTGCTTCTCCGCGCCGTGGAGTTCGTTGAAGGCGTGAAACAGCTCTTCGTGGACCTCCGGCATCCCGCTGAGGAACTGGATATCGTCAATGAGGAGGCAGTCCACCCCGCGCACCCGCTCTCGAAACGCCCCCAACGTGCCCTTCTCGCGGGCCTCGGACAAGCCCGTCCCGAACGCCTCGCAGGTCAGGTAGAGGACCTTCGCACGGTCGACGTGCGATGCGATGTAATTCCCGATTGCATGGAGGAGATGCGTCTTCCCGAGGCCAGGACCCGACGTGATTAGGAGGGGGTTATAGGCCTTCGCGGGCTGCTTCGCGACCGCAATCGCGGCCGTGTGGGCGAACCGGTTGCTCTCGCCGACCGTGAATCCTTCGAACGTGAACGCGAGGGCTAGGTTCGTGGCTGCGTCCCGGGGCGGAGCCGGTTCTTCGAGGGCTTTCTCGACCTCCTCCGAAGATGGCACCGGGGCCGCGGATTTCGCGTCCCGTCGCTGTTTCATGATGAGCTCCAAGACTTTCTTCGTCCGTTCCTTGAAGTCCCGTTCTCGGGAGCGCTCGAGTTTGCGTCGGGACTCGACCCGCCGCATGCTCTCCGTCGCCTCTCGGAGCAGCTCGACCTCGGCATCGATGTCCGGATGCCGGATCGGGTCGCGCAGCTTCTCCCGGAGGATCGCCGCCCGGGATTCGAAGCCGGAGACCTCCAAGCCCGCCAGGACCTCGGAGGCCGTGTCCGCCTTCTTCACGGCTTCCCGCATCGCCAGGACCGAGGCCGTCAGGACGCTCGGCTCGGCATCCAGGTTCGCCTCGATCGCAGAGACGTCGTAGGATCGCTCCTTCCAGATCCGCAGCTGCTTCTCGATATCCCCGCGGTCCAGCGCCTGCGGGACCCTCGTCTTCTTCACGACCTTCGAGGCCCGTTCCAGGACTGCATCCGCGTATTCGCGGACGAGGCCGTCCATGTCCACGCGCGCGTGGAGCTCGAGGATGCACGATTCGTCGTAGGAGTCCTGCCACACCTTCTTGAGGGCGGTCCGCCCGCGGTCTTGCGCGTCCTCGCGCTGGTGCAGACTCGCCTCCGGGTTCCCTCCGCGGAGGAGCACGATTCCCTCCGACCTCTTGCCGCCGGACGTTCGGACCGTCCGAACGTAGCCCGAGAACGAATACTTCTTCAGGTCAAGGAGGAGTTGTTTCAGCGCGTTCGCCCCGCCCCGGGTTGTGCGGATGAGTTTGCCCTCTGGGAGGAGGAGGTCTTGGGGCGTAGGTTTCCCTCGGTCCTTGCGTCCATCCCCCGGGCCCCTCTAAAAAGGTTGCAACCTAGTTCCCCCGTTTGAGAACACACGCCTGGCCCCAGGGGGAAAACCGCCACCGGCGCGATGCAAAAAGGCTATTATGCCGCGTCTTTCTGTCGCATTCTGATGGCCCGGGATTTCTTCACGATGGACGATTTTGACCTCGCAGGCCATACCGTGCTCCTCCGGGTGGACATCAACTCTCCGGTCGACCCGGCGACGGGACAGCTCCTGAACGACGCGCGGATTCGGGAGCACCTCACGACGATTCGCGAGCTCCGGCATTCGAAGGTCGCCCTCCTGGCCCATCAATCTCGCCCGGGGAAGGACGATTTCACGACCCTCGAGGCGCACGCGGAACGGATCGGTGCCCTCCTCGGCCGCCCCGTCCGATATGTTTCGAGCCTCTTCGGCCGTCCCGCGATCGAGGCGATCGATGCAATGCAGGTCGGCGACGTCATCGTCCTGGAGAATACCCGGTTCTATGCGGAGGAGGAAGCCCTCGCCGACGCCAAGCTCGAGAAGATGGCCAAGACGCATATCGTGCAGCGCCTCGCACCCCACGCGGAATACTTCATCCTCGACGCCTTCGCCGCGGCCCACCGGGCACAGCCCAGCCTCGTCGGATTCTGCGACGTCCTCCCGTCCCTCGCCGGTCGGGTCATGGAGCGTGAACTGACGATGCTCACCCAGGCGGTCCAGAATCCAGAACATCCGAAGGTGGCCCACCTGGGGGGCGTGAAAGCCGACGATTCGATCGCGGTGGCCCGACACCTGCTCGAGAAGGACGTCGTGGACACGGTCCTCACGTCCGGCGGCGTGGCGAACATCTTCCTCGACGCGTCCGGCGTGGACCCTGGCGATCCGACGACGGAGTTCATGCGACGGGAGATCGAGGACTATGAACAAGCCCGCGCCGACAGCAAAGATCTGCTAAAAAAATTCCCGACCCGGATCCTCCTCCCCACCGACGTCGTCTTGAACGACGACGGGGAGCGGAGGCCTGTCACGGTCGAATCGCTCCCGGCGAACCTCCTTGTGTACGATATCGGCCTAGACACAATCGCCCACTACGTCGACGTGATCCATCGCGCGAAGACGATCTTCTTCAACGGTCCCGCCGGCGTCTTCGAGCTGGACCCATTCTCCGTCGGGACGCGGGAACTCCTGACCGCGGTCGCGGAGTCCGACGGACTCTCCGTCGTCGGCGGCGGGCACACCGTGGCGGCGGTGGAGCAGTTTGGCCTCCAAGACCGGATCGACCACGTGAGCACGGGCGGGGGCGCCCTCATCAATTTCCTCGCGGGGAGGGAGCTGCCCCTCGTCACGTCGTTGCGACATGCTTACAAGAAGTTCGCGAAAGGCGAGCCCAAGGCCTGAGCGGCTCGTCAGTCGGCACCCCATCAACGCGTTATAGCCCGACCGCGTTCCGGCGACGGATGGTCCGACTGCGGAGGCCTCCCGACTGGGGCGTGGAACCCGTCCCGGCGTCGCTCCGAGTCCTGCGGACGTTCGACCTGTTCATCCTGTGGTCGAGCCTGGGCGCCGGACTCCTCGTCCTCGCCGCGGGGGCGCTCCTCGTCACCGCGTTCGGTCTCTCGCTCTGGGAGGCCGCGCTCGTGTCGCTCGGAGGTTCCCTCCTCGGGAGCCTCCTCCTTGCGGGGGCGGGTCATCACGGCAGTCGAGCGGGCGTGCCGACGATGGTCAGCCTCCGACCGGTCTTGGGCCGGGTCGGATCCTATGCGCCGACCGCCTTGAACATCCTCCAACTCCTCGGTTGGACCGCGTTCGAACTCCTCGTGATGGCGCAGGCGACCGCCATCGTGACGAGGAATTTTCTGGGACCCTGGACGGCGGCGTTCTTCGTGCCGATCTGGGGCGGGGTCACGATGGGTCTCGCCCTCGGGGGCCCCCTGGCGGTCGTCCGAAACTGGCTCGAGCGCTTCGCGATCTGGATCGTCTACGGCTCGACGATCGCCGTCGCGATCGCCCTCGGACTCCATCACTTGGACCTCAACGTTCGGCCCGCCCCGGTGGCCGGCCGATTCGCCGGGACCGCTTCGCTCCTCCTGGGACTGGACCTTGTCGTCGCGATGCCGATCTCGTGGTGGCCGTTGATCTCGGACTACAATCGGTTCGCCCGTTCACCCGGAGAGGCAGCCGCGGGCACGAGCCTTGGCTACGTCGTCGCGAACACGTCCTTCTACCTGATCGGGGCCGCGCTCGTCCTCCTCGGGATCACCTCGTTCGGATTGGACCCGCAAGACCCGTATGCTTTCTTGGCGACCCTCGGTCTCCTGGGTCTGAGCGCCCTGCCGTTGCTCGCGATCCTCGTCGACGAGACCGACAACGCTTTTGCGGACGTGTACTCCGCGGCCGTGTCCGTCCAGAATCTTTCCGTGCGCCGTAGACAGGCGACGACGATTGTCGGCTCCACGTTGATTGGCATCGCCGCGGCTTGGTACTTGGTCGGCTCGGGCCAAGGGATCGGTGGACCGTATGAGACGTTCCTCCTCCTGATCGGAGGACTCTTCGTCCCTCTGCTGGGAGTCGTGATCGCCGAGACCTTTGTAGTGCGTCGCTCACGCTATTCGCCAAGCGACTTCTTCCAAGCGGCGCCGCGCTGGCGGTGGCCGGCCTTCGCGAGCTGGTTCCCCGGGACGGCTCTGTACTTCGTGATCGTCTGGTTCGGCCTCCCGATCGGTGCGACGTTGCCATCGTTCGCCCTCGCCGCCGGTCTCCACGTGGTCTTCTCGAAGGTCGAACAAGGATTCGCGCGGTCGACGCCGCTCGTTTCTGGCGGTGACCCATGACCGCCCGCTTCACCTGGTGTTGAGCTTTTTCCGTCGTCCCACCCGGAGCATTTCGCGGTACCCCAAGGCGAAGAAGATGACTCCGAGCATGGAGAACACGACACCATACAGGGTGGCGACCGTCCAGTCGACCGGAACGTTGTATGGCGTCACGAGGAAAACGGTGAGGACATTCGCAAAGAAACCTGCCGCGAGGACGGTGGATACGGCGACCCCCCACCCGGACGCACCAAGATCTTCGAAGACGGAAGACTTCCGTCGCTGCGCCTGATATTGCAAGAAGCCGAGCCACGCACCGGTGAAACCGATGGTGGCGACCGGGCGGACGAAACTCTCGATGACCATAGGAATGTCCAGGACGAATCCTCCAGCGACGGACGCCAGAGAGATGCCGGGAGTTTCCGAGGGGCACTGGCCAGGAGTCAACGATCCGGAACCGAACAGGTTCGCGTTCCCTGTCACCTGTGAATGCTGAGGCACAAAGAAATGGCTATAGCCGAGGGAGTTTCCATCCAAGAGGAATCCAATCGACGCGTCCCCATCCGCGGTGCCCGTGTTCACGAGCGTGAAGGTCCAGCGAAAACGGTTCGCGTAGTAGCCGTTCCCCATGGGGACGCAGGCTTCGGTGACGTAGTTCGCGGCCGTCAGCGTGACTCGCGGTTGCAACGTCGTCTGGTGCCAAAGCCAGAGGAGAACGGCCGACATCACGACCGCGGCGATGACTATGGCGAGGACCGCGACGAGGAACCACCCGCGGGACTTCCGAGACGGCTGGGACGTGCCGTTTGGCAGCATCTCTCCCGGCGACCGAATGGGCCCAACCGAGTTGAAGATTTCGCAATCGACCGCCGCGCGGCTCCGCTCAGCCGTTCGCGAACCCTCGTGGGATGGGCCGAACTTATAGCTCACTGTGGCGATGGCTTGTCAAATCCATGAGCACGCAAAGCGGGTCCGTCGCGGGACTGGGGAAGGCGAGGGTCGAATCTCTCACGGACGGCATCTTCGGAGCGGTCATGACGATCCTTGGGTTGAGCCTCACCATTCCGTACATCACGGGTCAGCCGATTCAGCCGCTCCCGGACCGCGATTCCATCCTCGTGGGCGTCCTCGTCTACGCACTCAGCTTCGTCACGGTTGCCGTGTTCTGGGTCGGCCACCATATCGCGTTCTACTACGTCCGGCGTACGGATCGGACTCTGATCTGGCTGAACAACCTTCTCCTCCTCTTCGTCGGCCTCCTCCCGCTGACGACGGCCCTCCTCGGCCACCACGAAATCCAGCAGTTGACGATCGCGGCATACGGCTTCAATCTCCTCGCGGTCCAGCTCTCCCTCTACGGGAGCTACTGGTACGCGACGGTCCACCACCACCTGGGTCCGAGGCGCCCCTCCTGGAACTAGAATGGGACGCCATCCGAGGCAAAGGTCTATTCGACTCAATGACCCATCCGTCCTTAGGTCAGGGCACCAGGAGCCGCCGCACGAACCTCCGCGGCAAGATCAGGCCCGCGGCCTTCGGCTTCGGGACTCGCGGAGGGATCCTCACATTGACCTGTGACATTTCGACTTCCGAGAATGAGTCCGTCAGGACGGAAAAGACTTGAAGGAACCGTTCGGACAAATTACGAAACTGCCGCTCTAACCGGCTGAGCTACGGTGGCGCAACCGCGAGGAAAGCTCCCACGCCATAAAGATTCCGAGACGACTCGGGCGGGGCCGCCAATGTTAAAGGCAATTCGGCCCCTTCGCGCGGATGTGAAACGCGTCGCGGGCTGGTTCTACGATGGACGGCGTTTCCGGGAAGGCACGGTGGGTTGGGAAGAGGACGTCATCCTCGAAGTCCGACCCGGCCGGGCGCGGAATCCCCTCGCGACCGGACTGATCATCCCGGGCCTCTGGAATGCGCACACGCACCTGGGCGACGCCGTCGTCACGCAAGAACTCACAGGGACCTTGGAGGAGCTCGTCGCTCCGCCACATGGGCTCAAACATCGGATCTTGGCGAAAGCGAAGGACGACGCCGTCATCGGGGCCATGCGGCGCGCGATGGCGACGATGCTTCGAACGGGGACGACGGGCTTCTCCGATTTCCGAGAGGGCGGCCTGAAAGGACTCAAACTCATGTACGCCGCGGTCGCGGCGATGCCCCTTCAGGGAGTTGCCCTCGGGAGGCCGATGGCCCTGGAGTACGATGCCCGCGAGGTCTCCGCGATCTTGCGCGCGTCGGATGGCATCGCGGTCAGCGCCTACGTCGATTGGCCCGAAGACGCGATCCAGAAGCTCGCTGCGCAGGTCCGTCGGGAGAAGAAGACGTTCGCCATCCACTGCTCCGAGCGCATCCGAGAGGACATCGACAAGGTCCTCGACCTCTCCCCGACGTTCCTCGTCCACATGCTCCACGCGACGGATGCCGACCTGACACGCTGCGCCGATGCAGCCGTCCCGATCGTCCTGTGCCCTCGATCGAACGCCTTCTTCGGCATGACGCCGAACATCCCGCGCATGATCCAGTCCGGGGTTC
>VBLU01000059.1 GCA_005879065.1 Methanobacteriota archaeon | reverse complement strand
GCCGCGAATACAAGGCGGACTACAGCGGTGCCAAGACGATCGGCCAGCCGCTTGTCCTCGCTTCCGCACTCGAGAAGCTCGAGGTCGCGAACCGCCGGCGCCCGATCACGTTCGGGAGCCCAGCGTCCCAGAGCCTGTTCATCGTGAACCCGTTCTCGGGCGGCGCCTTCGTGCGAATCTTCAGCACCCACCCGCCGATCCAGGAGCGGATTGCGCGCCTTCGCGACCTCGCCCAAGGTGTCAATCGCTACTGATCAGCCGAACTCGTGGCCGATGTGGCGCCCGTGGCGGGCGTCGAGGTCCCGGATTTGCTCGCGGACCTCAAGGTTGGGTTCGAGGTTCTCGAACTCCTCGAGATAGTTCCGGTCCTTGTAGATGACCGTCGTGCGGCCGTCCTGTGGATAGTAGAACCGGAAGCGGACGCGATCTCCGGGATAGATGTCCATCCGGTCGAGGAGCTTGTCGTCGAGGATGCCCGCCTTCTTCAGGATGCGGCGCTCCTCGTTGATGTCGTCCTTCTGCTCCGCCATGGTGCCGGACGAGAGAGACGCCGTCCGTCTTAAACAAGAGCCTTGAGCGCGAGCTCGCGAAATGAAACGGCCATGTCACTAGACGGAACTGCGAGTCTCCGCAATCTTTTTCCACCAACGCCACCGCTGCTCGATTGCGTAGTCCAAAGACCACCGGCTCGGGCCGAATGTGGCGTTGACGATCATGAGGAGGAGAAATACGAAGGCGTAGATGATTCCGGTCCCGATGTCTGTGGAGCTGGGACCGTACGGGCCCCCAAACCCCTCGGGCACCGACCAGATGATGAGGCTCAGCAAAATGCCGCCGGTGTAGGCGAGTTTGCGTACGAATCCGAAAACGAGCGCGAACCCCAAGGCCAATTCGAGCAGGCCGATCGTCGTCACGAAGAAAGCGGGATTTGCGCTGACGGTCTGGCTCCAGAAACCGAACCAAGGCTGCAGCCAGGCAGGCTGACCTTGGCCTGCGTCGGCAACCATCTGGGACAACGAGTCCGGGAGACCGGGCTGGAATTTGAGGCCACCATCGATAATCCAAACGAAGCCGAAGATAACCCGCACAGCGGTCTTCAGGGAGCCAGCATGCTGCACGAACCAGTTGTCGAGGGAAACTTGGATTGACGCCATAGATGTGAGCCCACGCCGTCAGCCTGTACGGCGGTATTTGAGAGCCTGGCACATACAGAACTTACTCGCCGAAGCTGGATGGGGGAGTCAGCTTTGTTGACTCGCCTTCGTCCCGGGGGTACCTCCGGCTGGGGACCTCGAGGCTCGCTTGAAGGAGGTGGAACCCTCCGACCTCTGAAGGATCGGTCAGCCGCCTAGGCGTCCATGTACCGGTAGAACTCGTACGGCGAGGGCCGCAACGAGGTCTGCAGGTGCTCGTCGAGCTTTAGTTCCTCATACTTCTCGAGCAGATCCTGTGGGAAGACCGTCTTGAGGAACATGTAGTCCGTCTGCAGGTGCTCGATCGACTCCTTGAGGGAGCCGGGCAACTCGCGGACCCCGTATTCCTTTCGTTTGCTCGCACTGAGATGGTAGAGGTCCTCGTCGACGGGGTTCCCGGGATCGATCTTCCTCTTGACGCCGTCCAAGCCGGCACACAGCATCGCGGCGAAGGACAAGTACGGGTTGCATGCCGGGTCCGGCGTCCGGTACTCGATTCGCTTCGCGGCCTCGATCCCCTGGTAGTACATCGGGATCCGGATGTTCGCGCTCCGGTTGCGCTTCGACCAGGCGATGAAGACGGGGGCCTCGTAGCCCGGCACGAGTCGGCGGTACGAGTTCGTCGTCGGGTTCGTGAATGCGCACAGGCTGCGGGCGTGGTCCATGAGCCCGCCGATATAGTAGCGGCAGGTCTGACTGATCTCCGCATACTCGTCCTTCGGGTCATACATCATGTTCTTTCCTTTCGTCCAGAGGCTCTGGTGGACGTGCATCCCGCTCGCATTGTCTCCGAAAATCGGCTTCGGCATGAACGTCGCCATCATGCCCATCTTGTGGGCGACCATCTTCATCACGTATCGATAGGTGACGACATTGTCGGCCATCGGCACGAGTTCGTCGTACCGCATATCGATCTCGCACTGACCCGCGGTCGCGACTTCATGGTGATGGGCGTCCAGCGTCATGCCGAAGGAATCGACCAGGATGCGGCAGGCCTCGTTGCGGTAATCCTGCAGGCTGTCCACGGGCGGGGCGGGATAGTAGCCCTCCTTGAAACGAATCGGGAACTCCTTCCCACCGCTGTCGCTCCACGGAGCCTCTCGCGAAATAATCTCATACCCGGCGCCGGACCACGGGTTGCGCGCGGCGTCCGCGGACGGGAGGAGGCGGATTCCGTCGAACACGAAGAATTCGATTTCGGGTCCCCAGTAGGTGGTGTCGTAACCCTGGTCCGCGGCGAACTGGACCGCCCGCTGGGCCATGTATCGGGAATCGCGAGTGAACCGCTCATGGCTCCCGCCTTCGTAGACGTCGACGAGGAAACGCGCGGTCCTGTGCTCCCCCTCGTACCAAGGGAGAACCGCGAAGGTCGACGGGTCCGGGTTCATCACCATGTCCGACTCATGAATCTCTTTGAACCCTTTGATAGAGGAGCCGTCCAGTTTCCCCACCCCGAGTTTGAATTCCTCGGTGCCTAGCGAAGTCGCGGGAATCGTGATGTGCTGAAGCGCTCCGAGCACGTCGACGAACTGGAGGTCAATCCAACGAATCTTTTCTGTCTCGATCTGTTTCAGCACGGAAGCCACGGTCATCTTCTTCGCTTTCGCCGGTGTACTCTGAGCGATTGCCATATCCTTCCCGCCTGGACGGACTGCGGAAGCCCGTCTGGTGTCTCAGACAGATTTCTGGACATATATAAACTCTGAGTCAATCAAATCGTACAGATGACCGAAATATTGATAGTGGACGAAACATTGTTCGCGTTGTCCCGCGCGGGCGCCGCAACCGTTCGAGCGTCCGGCGCCGGAGGGTGATGCAACGATGGCTTCGGCCCTCCTTGACGATCTCGACGTGAGGATCCTTCGGCTCCTGAACGCGGATGCCCGGAAGTCATTCCGGGAAATCGCAAAGGCGGTCGACGCCAGCTTGAGCACGGTATCGAACCGGGTCCGGAAATTGGAGGAGGAAGGCATCATCACGGGCTACGCGCCCATCCTGGCTGAGTCCCGTCTCGGGTATGATGTCCTCGCCGTCGTTGGCGTGAAAATCCACAAAGGCAAGTTGCTCGACGTTCAGCGTCGAATTGCCAAGGACGATCGAGTCACCCACGTCTATGACGTCACAGGGGAGTGGGATTCGATCGTCGTCGTCCGCCTGAAAAACACTCGGGAGCTCGACGCGTTCATCAAACGGCTCGGGTCCATGGAGTACGTTGAGAACACGTACACGCAGGTCGTCCTGAACGTGGTGAAGGAGGAGCGACGGGTCCTCGTCTAGCGTTGACCGCGACGGAACGTCGTCGACTAGAGGTTCATCACGACGACGTCCTTGACGGCCCGCATTCCCTGGAACGGGAGCACAATCCGGCCTTCGGGGTCCGTCTTGAGGCCCTTCGTCGGCGTGTTCTCAGCCGGGGCGACGAGGACATCGGACAGCTTTCCGCTCTTCGTGTTCACAATGAAGTTCTCGATCGTTCCCAAGATCTGACCGTCGTTCGTCATGACGGTCTTGCCTCGGAGCTCTGTGGCAAACTTCTTCATCCCATCACCGGCATCGGCGTAGGCCCACCGCGGCACCGCCACGATGGCGTCCCATCCCTTGTCTGACAGACATCCGACGCACTCTATATGAAGATTCCGCCGCGATCAACAGACTACGTGGACGGCCGCGTCGCGCTCGCACTCGGTACCATGGACCGAAGGCTCTTCAGATACGGCAGGACCGCGCCGCTGACACCGATGACCACGCCGGCGAGGAGGAGCCACCATCCGAGACCCGGGCCCCAGGACCAGGTCACACCCGGCGACGGTTGGGCCGTCCCCCAGAAACCACCGATCGTGAAGGTTCCGACATCGGTCGTCGCGGACCCCGGAATAGCCACGATCGGATAGAAGAGAGCGAAGAGCGCGACGCCGAGCACGACCAGGCTCAAGATGAGCAGGTTCATCGTCGGCATTTTGCGAGAAAACTCGAAACGGAAGAGGGCGAGGACGACGGCGAGGACCACGATGAAGACAAGACTGAGAACATAGAGGTTCCCCGCCACGCCAGCGGTGTCGGGGTAGGGGAAACCCGGGGAGTTGTACGGCATGATCGTCGTCTCGCTCCAGGCCCCGCGCGTATACCGTTCCGTGGTGAAGGAGACCCATGCGAAGGAGCCGATGTCCTGGACACCGCCCGACGTCCGGCTGATGGACCAGAAGGGGAGGGCGAGCGAAAGGAGGACGAAGAGGATCGCGAGGCCGAGGGCAAAGCCCGACGACTCGATCTGGAGGAGCATCTGGAACTTCGTACGGAGGCGTGTGGCGTTCGCCATCAATCCTCGGCAACGAGGCACGTGGATAAAAAGGGTCGGACGCGGGCGTCGGAGATTAGCGGTAGAGGATGTTCTCCTCGCGCCGACCGCGCTCGATTCCCTTCTTGAACTTCTTGTCGAATTCCTCGTAGAATTTGATCGTGTCCGCGTCGATGCTCGGCCGCACGACCTTGATCGCTTCTTGGAAATGGACCATGGAAACCTTCTTCGCGTGTTTCGTCTCGCGGAGCGCGATCATCGCGGCCTCGCGGCACAAGCCTTCGATATCGGCGCCGGAATAGCCGTCGAGGTCCACCGCGAGCTCCTCGAGGTCCACGCCTTCGAGGGGCATCCCCTTCGTGTGCACCTTCAGGATCGCAAGGCGGGCGTCCTTGTGTGGTGTCGGGACGAGCAGGATCCGATCGAACCGTCCCGTCCGCAGCATGGCGGGATCGAGCCGGTCCGGCCGGTTCGTCGCGCCGATTACAGTGACCCCTTCGAGGGTTTCAAGCCCGTCCATCGACGTCAAGAGCTGGTTCACGACCCGCTCGCTGACCCCGCTGTCCGTGTCGAACCCGCGAACGTGGGCCACGGCGTCCAACTCGTCGAGGAAGACGATGCAGGGCGCGACCTGCTTCGCCTTCTTGAAGATCATGCGGACGGCCTTCTCGGACTCACCGACCCATTTCGACATGACCTCGGGGCCCTTGATGGAGATGAAATTCGCCTCCGACTCCGTGGCAACGGCCTTCGCCAGGAGCGTCTTGCCGGAGCCCGGCGGGCCGTACAGAAGGATCCCACGCGGCGGGCGGATGCCCATCCGCTTGAAGGCGTCCGGGTCCTTCAGGGGCATCTCAACGGCTTCCCGGAGTTTCATCTTCACGTCGTCGAGGCCGCCCACGTCCGCCCAATTGACCCGCGGCACCTCTACGAGGACCTCGCGCATAGCGCTCGGTTCGACCTCTTTCAATGCTTGCTTGAAGTCGTCGGAGGTGACCCGCATCTTCTCGAGCGTCTCCGCGGGAATCGGCTTGTCCAAGTCGATGTCGGGAAGATAGCGTCGGAGAGCCTTCATCGCGGCTTCGCGAGCCAGAGCTGCCAGGTCCGCCCCGACGAAACCGTGGCTCACGTCCGCAAGTTCGGACAGCAGGGTGTCCCGTTCCTCTTCGGCGCCTTCGATCGGCATGCCGCGCGTGTGAATCTGGAGGACTTCCTTGCGGCCCATGCGGTCGGGGACCCCAATCTCGATTTCACGGTCAAAACGTCCCGGCCGTCGCAGAGCCGGATCGATCGCCTCGTCGCGGTTCGTTGCGCCGATCACGATGACCTGGCCGCGACCCGAGAGGCCGTCCATAAGCGTGAGGAGCTGCGCGACCACGCGTCGCTCGACCTCGCCCGTCACCTCCTCCCGTTTCGGCGCAATCGAGTCGAGTTCGTCGATGAACAGGACACTGGGCGCGTTCTTTTGCGCCTCCTCGAACTTCTCGCGAAGGCGTTCTTCACTCTGTCCGTAGTACTTGGACATGATTTCCGGGCCCTGGATCGAATAGAAGTTCGCGCCCGCTTCGTTCGCGACGGCCTTTGCGATCAACGTCTTGCCGGTTCCGGGGGGGCCGTACAAGAGCACGCCCTTCGGCGGGTCGATGCCGAGGCGTTCGAACAGCTCCGCATGCTTGAGGGGGAGCTCGATCATCTCGCGGACCTTCATCAGCTCCTCCTTGAGCCCGCCGATGTCTTCGTAGGTGACGGTAGGCGTCAGGACCTCGCCCTCGCGGACGGGTTCCTCTTTCATCTCGATGATCGTGTCATCTTGGATCTGGACGATCCCCTTCGGGGCCGTGCTGATCACCATGAAAGGAAGGGCTCCGCCCATCAGCGCGATTCCGGGGACGATTACCACATCGCCCTTGTTCAGGGGCCGCTTGAGCAGACCGCGCTTCACGAAGTTCTCAATGCCCTGACCGAACGAGATCTTGTGGCCTTCGCTGATGATCGGCGCGATCGTGATTCGCTCCGCCGGCAACACCTCGGCCTTGCGGACCTCGATCTTGTCGCCCAGGCTCACGCCGACATTCCGCCGGACGAGCCCGTCGATCCGGATGATGCCCTTGCCCTCGTCTTCCTGCATGACCCGGAAGAGCTTCGCCGCGGTGGACTTCTTCCCGATGATCTGGATGATCTCGCCGACGTCCACGCCGAGCGCCACGCGGGTCTTCGTGTCGACCCGAGCGCGGCCTAAACCGACGTCGGACTGGGGTGCCTCGGCCACTTTGAGAACGATTCGATCAGGCACAGGTCTTCGAACTCTGCCGGCTTATATCAAGGTTCCGGGGCGATAATCGCAATGCGAACAGGGTGTTCTCAAGAAGCGGTCCGTCTCTCGCCCACTTCGCTCGATTCGTGTACGACGAGTTTGCTCGCCTCGACAGCAGCGATCTTGCAGTGAGGACCGATGTACACCGTCTCCCCCTTCACGAGGTTCGCCGTCGTCGCCTCGAGTTCGATGTCCTCCCCTTTGATGCTCTCGGCGGTCAATTCCCCGCGGATCCGGAAAAATCCGCCGGTCGCCTTCACCCGGACAGATTCCCCTTCGATCGTCGGAATCTTCGACGTGCCGCCGAGATCGATCTCGACTTCTTCCGCCGTGAGGCCCTGGTCGATACGGACCGAACCGCTCGATCGGAATTCCTCCGCTTGCACGCGCCCCTTGACTTGAAGAGAACCGCTCGACGAGACCTCTTCGGCTTTGATCGACCCCTCGACTTGGAGGGATCCGCTCGACTCGATGGTTTCCGCGTTCAGGTTCCCCGCGATGCGGACGGAACCCGCAGACCGGAACTCCTCGACCTGCACGTCACCTTCGAAACTACAAGCGCCTGCGACGCGCGCCACTTCTGCGATGAGGGATCCTTGAACCCGGGCGCTCCCGGCAGACCGGAACTCGACCGTCTTCACGGGGTTCCCGCTCACGACGCCGCTCCCGACGATCTTGATCGCCTCGTCGCTCAACTTCGTCCCTGCGCCGATGCCGGAAAAGTCCATCGCGCGCATCGCCTCGCCGACCGCACGAGCCGCGTCGCCCGCGGCGCGGGACGCGTCCGCGGTAGCTTGAGCGACCGCGTTTCCAATCGTCGCGGCGAAATCCACGTTTGGGAGTTCGGCTTCGCCCAATTCCTCGGGCTCCTCCGGTTCCGACTCGTAACGGGCTTTGATCTCTAGATACGTCTTCTCGTTGATCTCGCCGCGCGCTAGCCGCTCCTCGAGTTTTCGCAGGATGTCTTTGCGTTTCATATCGTCCACCGGAAAGGGGCCCAGACCGCGAAATACGTTTCCCTTTGGTCGAACCTATCGAAATCTTTTCTCGGAATGCGGATCACCGTTTGCGTTCGCACGTTCTTTGGTTTCGCATCGCGCCGGAACAGGCCGAGGCGCACCCACGTCGCTCGAAGCCCGGCGTTCTTGTTCCCGAACATACCGAGTCGATGCGGACCTTTGAATTTATACAAGCCTCGCGGATATTAATGACATCCTCTGCCGCGGGCCCGACATCCTCTCCCCGCCGGGAGATGACGTACGACACCCGCGGGAAGAACGTTGAAGTACGCCGAAACGACTCGCCGACCGGGATGCCAGAGGTTCTGGAGCTGATTCGCGTCGCGGCCTCGGAGACGCGACGCCAAATCCTGCGTTTGCTCCCGCAAGGGTTCGATCATCCGGAAGACTTGGCGAAAAAACTCAAGATCCGGCGAACCTCCGTCGACAAGCAGCTCGCGGAGCTGTTCGAGTGGGGGCTCGTCGACCGGGCGGCCATCTTTCCGCCGAACGGGCGCCCGCGAATTGTCTATCAGGTCACGCAGCGCGGCAAAGATCTCCTCGACCTCTTGGAACGCGTCGTGAAAGAATACACGGTCGCCTTCAAGTCCGACTTCGCCCGGGAACTCGAATCGCTCGAGGCGAAGCTCGCGGCCGGCGAGATTGCGGAGGAGATGTACTTCAAACGCCGCAAGGAACTCGAGACGCGGTACGAGCTAGCGCTTTGAGCGCCGCTCGGCACGGCGAGAGCGCGCAATCGCTTCGTCGAGCGAGAGATCGCCGCGAGCCACGGCGCCTGCAAGCTCCGATGAAATTGTCACGAGACCTCCGCTGTCGATGCGAGAACGCCGTTGAATCTCCCGCACTTCACCAGGCGTCGGGCGGACTTCGAACGGTGGTTCGACCCGGCGGCCCGGAGTCCGAGCGATCTCGATCGCGGCATCGACATCGGGTTGTGGCGTGCGTCGTGTCGTCCCTGCCTCGTCGACGATCTCGACGCGAATCCGGTCCCGCGAGACGGCATTGAGAATACGGTTGCGATTCGTTGGATCGCCGTGGCCGATCCGGACTCGCGCATCGTTCGCGGGGAAGGTCCGAATCGCTTGGCGCACATGGAACGCCACGGCCTCGGGACTCGCGGCGATTCGGGTGTCGATCACATCGCCGTCTCCGAGGATCGCGACGCCGGGTTCGCGACCCGGGTCCACACCGATCAGCAACTCGGTCCAGTACGATTTTCCTTTGAGGATCTGGATCGCCTTCGCGATGGAGGAATCGATGTCGTCGACGGCGACGGCGTGTCGGTGCCGTACCCGTCCGGCTTCCGCGGGCGAGGTTAGGACCGCACCGACCGTGTCGGGAATCCGCCGGGAGAACGAGAGGCTCACGAACGGGAGGTCGCGTGCCTTGAGCGCCGCGACGAGATCGTGGTAGAGACGGAAATCCTCCGTGAGGAGACCGAGGACCTTGCGCATCCGGCGGGAGAACCGAAGGCATGTTGATAATCCTTGGCCGACCCCGACGTTACCAGAAATGATTCACATCAATGATTACGGAGCCGGAACCGATTCATACCGACCTCTGGCATCGTGACAGGGAGGAGATTCATATCCTGCAAGATCAGGTCGCTGGGAGTCAGGTCGGGTCGGAACTGGATGCCAAGGGTCTGCTCCTGCGGGATGCACTGGCCATTGTCACCGTCGTGGGGGCCCTCGTGGCCTTCTACGGCATGATCAAGTTGGTGTCCTACCTGGCGGGAATCCCGTCGCCCTAGGGCGATCGGAACCGATCGAAGGGGCCGCGACTGCCGCCGTCGTCCCCACGCAGTCGCCGGAGCTGCTCCAACAGCCGCCGTTCTTCGGCGGATAACCGGGTCGGGGTAATGACGCTCACCCGTACCAGCTGGTCTCCGCGGCCGTGTCCTTGGAACCGCGGGAGCCCTTTCCCTCGAAGGCGGAGCGTGGTGTGGGTCTGGACCCCCGCAGGAACCCGAAGGCGGGTCGTGCCCTCCATCGTGGGCACCTCGACCTCGGTGCCGAGCGCGGCATCCGCGAAGGAGATGGGCAGCTCGAGGACGAGGTCGTCCCCGTCCCGTACGAACCGATGGTGGGGTCGGACATGGATGGCGACGTAGAGGTCACCGGGCGGAGCGCCTGCGTCCCCCGCGAGGCCACGGCCGGGGATCCGAAGCTGGACGCCGTCCGGCACGCCTTCCGGGATCTCGACCGCAATCGTCCGCCTCTCCTCGATCCGACCTTGACCGGAGCACCGCCGGCAAGGGCGTTCTGGCCACTGACCCCGGCCGTTGCATTTCGGGCATGTCGTGATCGTGATGAACTGGCTGTAACCTTGCCGCTGGGACGAACTCATCTGGCCGCGACCGCCGCACGTCGGGCATGTTACGAGGCGCTCCCCCTCGGCCCCGGTCCCCCGGCATGCGGGACAGGTCATCGGGTACTGGACGGTGACCTCTTTGCGGCCGCCCCGGGCCACGTCCTCGAGCGCGACCTCGAGGTCCACCCGGGCGTCCCGACCTGGGGCCGGCCCCCGCCTTCGTCCGACCGTACCGCCTCCGAAGAAATCCTCGAACAGAGTCCCGCCGAGGCCGCCAGACCGGCCGAAGACCGACTGGAAGAAATCCGCCCCAAAAATGTCCTCGACGTCCTCGGCGTGGGTGAACCGGGACCAGTCGAATCCCTGGCCGCCCCACACCTGCTGCTTGAGGCCGTCCGCACCGAATTGATCGTAGATCTTCCGCTTATCATCGTCGCAGAGGACCTCGTAGGCCTCGGAGAGCTGCTTGAACTTCTCCTCCGCGACCTTCGGATTGTCCTTGTTGAGATCCGGATGGTATTTCTTGGCGAGACGGCGGTAGGCATGCTTGATTTCGTCCTTCGACGCCCCCCGAGGGACGCCCAGGACGCCATAGTAGTCCGCGTCGCCCATACCGCGCTCGCCCGACCGGTGACCCCGGTCACTTCTTGTCGACGTCCTCGAAATCGGCGTCCACGACGCCCGGATCCGGGGAACCGCCCGCATCGCCGGAACCCGGAGGCGGCGTCTCCGCCGGTCCGCCCTTTCCGTACATCTCGACGCCGATCTTCTGCGCCTCCTTGTTCAGCGCCTCGATCGCATTCCGAAGGACCGAGATGTCGTCCGTCGTCAGGACTTTCCGGAGGGCATCCAATTTCTCCTCCACGGACTTGCGGGTGGATTCGGAGATCCCGGACCCGTGCTCCTTGAGCAGCTTTTCCGTCGCGTACACGAGCTGGTCGGCCCCGTTCCGCAGCTCGACGAGCTCGCGCCGACGGCGGTCTTCCTCGGCGTGGGTTTCCGCATCGCGGATCGCCTGGTCGATCTTCCCGTGCTCCATCCGCTGCGGCGCCATGATCGTCAGCTTCTCAGTCTTCCCGGTGGCCTGGTCTTTCGCCGTGACGCTGAGGATCCCGTTCGCGTCGATGTCGAAGGTGACCTCGATCTTCGGCACCCCGCGCGGGGCGGGGGGCATGCCAGTCAGGTAGAAGCGGCCCAGGCTGACATTGTCCGCCGCCATCGCCCGCTCTCCTTGCAAGACGTGGACCTCGACGCTCGGCTGGTTGTCCGCCGCCGTCGTGAAGATCTCGCTCTTCCGCGTCGGGATCGTCGCGTTCCGCTCGATGAGCTTCGTGAAGACGCCACCGAGGGTCTCAACGCCGAGGCTCAGGGGCGTCACGTCCAGCAAGAGGATGTCCTTCACCTCACCGCTGAGGACGGCACCCTGAATCGCGGCTCCTAGGGCGACGCACTGCATCGGATCGACGCCTCGTTCCGCGGGCCGTCCGAGGATCTTCTCGAACCGCTCCCGGACGACGGGCATGCGGGTCGGTCCGCCGACCAGGATCACGTGCCCTACGTCGGAGAATTGCCACTTGCCGTCTTTGAACGCCTGACGGATCGGTCCCTCGAGCCGTTCGAGGACCGGCTCGATCAGCTGCTCGAGCTTCGAGCGGGTCAGCTTCTTCTCCAGGTGGAGCGGCTGGCCCCCCTTTTGCGTGATGAACGGCAGGTTCAGCGTCGTCTCGACGGTGCTCGAGAGCTCGATCTTCGCCTTCTCCGCGGCATCGCGGAGCCGTTGCATCGCTTGGCGGTCGCCGGAGAGATCGACGCCGTGCTCCCGCTTGAACTCGGTCACGAGCCACTGGATCAAGCTGTTGTCCATGTCCATCCCGCCGAGCTGCGTGTCGCCCGACGTGGAGATGACCTCGAAGACGCCCTCGCCCATCTCCATCAGGGTCACGTCGAACGTGCCCCCACCGAGATCGAGGACCGCGATCTTCCCTTCGCCCTTCTTGTCGAGCCCATAGGCGAGTGCGGCGGCCGTGGGTTCGTTCACCAGCCGCAGGACCTCAAGGCCCGCGATCTGGCCCGCATCCTTCGTTGCCTGGCGTTGGTTGTCGTTGAAATAGGCCGGCACGGTGATGACGGCCTGGGAAATCTTCTCGCCCAGGAACGCCTCGGCGTCCGTCTTGATCTTGCGCAGGATCATCGCGGAGATCTCCTGGGGCGTGTAGTCCTTTCCTTCGATGCGGACCTTGTAGTCTGTCCCCATCTTCCG
>VBLU01000058.1 GCA_005879065.1 Methanobacteriota archaeon | reverse complement strand
TTGTTGAAGTCAGAGTCGAAGAACACGACGGGTATGTCTACGACCTCCGAGTACCCGGACTGAGCAATTTCGTTTGCGACGGGGTCGTGGTTCACAACTGCATCGACGAGATCGAGAAGATGAACCCGCAGGATCGATCCGCGATCCATGAGGCGATGGAACAGCAGAGGATCAGCGTGGCGAAGGCGGGCATCACGGCCGTCCTCCAGTCGCGGTGTGCCGTCCTCGCCGCAGCGAATCCGAAGTTTGGCCGGTTCGACGAGCACAAGTACATCTCGGAACAGATTGACCTGCCACCGGCGCTCCTCAGCCGTTTCGACATCATCTTCTCCATGATCGATCGGCCGCAGGCAGACCGCGATCGGGAACTCGCGGAGCACATCCTGAAGGGCCATCGCGTCGGCGAGATCCGGAGGCGTCGCGAGGCGGGCTTCGTCACCGAAGAATCGCAGACCCTCGAAGAACCGTACACGCCGCACCTGAATCCGGACTTCCTGCGCAAGTATGTGGCCTACGCGAAGCGCATCTACCCGATCATGACGGTCGAGGCCATGTCGATCATCGAGAAAAAATACCTCGACATCCGGAGGACCGGGGAAGCGGCGGGTTCGAGCGTCCCGATCACCCCACGTCAGCTCGAAGCGATTATCCGTCTCGCGGAGGCGGGAGCTCGGATGCGGCTCAGCGAGGCCGTGACCGCGGACGACGCGGAGCGCGCGGTGCGCATCGTCGAGTACTGGATGGGCAAGGTCGCGGGCGAGGAAGGTCGCTTCGACATCGACATCATCCAGACCGGCATCAGCCAGTCCCAGCGCGAACAGATCATCTCGATCCGGGACATCATCAACGAGCTCGCGGGACCCGAAGGCGTCGCGGACTACGAGGACATCGTGCGCATCGCGCAGGAACGCGGCATCCCGCCCGCGAAGGTCGACTCCTGGTTGAAGCGCTGGGCCCAGGAAGGAGAGATCTACAGCCCCGCGAAAAACAAGTATAAGCTCGTCGAGCGGTTGTAGCCCCGGCCCACCGATGCCGATCCGCATGAAGGTGTACCACCAGGGGAAGGAGACCTTGGTCGCGGCGGCGGATGCGGACTTGATCGGCAAGACCTTCCGCGAGGGCAAGTTCAAAATCGAGGTGGGGAAGTTCTACGAAGGGGACGTCGTCTCGGAGGAAACGTTCTTGGACCAGCTGACGCTCGCGACGATCGGGAATTTCGTCGGCGCGGAGACCGTCGACGCGGCCATGCGGGCGGGATTCGTCTCCGATGGCGGAATCCTGTGGATCGACGGGGTCCCGCATGCCCAGTTCGTGATGATGCTCTGACCCTCACGACTTGGATGAACGGTTCGTTGGCCGCCGGGACTTCCGCCAACGGCGCCAGATCCGTTTCGCATGCTTCTTCAGCATGAGGGCGTAGTGACCCATCAGCGTGTGGCTTCCGATTCCGAGGAGGATCCCGGGTCCCGTGAGACCCACGCTGACCGCCAGCAGGGCGACGACCGGATCTCCGAACGGCTTCCCCGTCGCGCGCCCAATCGCGAGGATCGTCCGCGAGAGTTTGCCGACCAAACCGAGCAAGCTGACCCCCAGGCCGAGTCCGGTCAGGAACCGACCCCGACCGATACGCCCCCAGGAGAAGTGCAGTCCGCCGAGGAGGACGAAGATGCCGCCGAAGACCGTCGTGAAGCCGAGGATCGTGAGCCCAATCACGACGATCAGAACGGGCGGATTGTCGAGGTAAGGGGCAATGAAATCCCGGTACACCGTGGTGATATTGATTTCCGTGCTGTCCACGAGCTCCCCCGCGAGGAGGCACGCGGAGGAAAGTACGGACAGGATCACGGCGTCCCGGTGGCGAATCTGACGTAGGCGCCACCAGGACGGCTCCTTCTTCATGGATGGCGACCGACGCGCCGCCGGATACTTATGGCCTTCCGTGTGGATATCCGAGGCCGTGGCACGCACGCCAGCACTTAAGTAGCGCCGGGCCAATAGAAACGGCGCGGACATGTTCTGTGTCGAATGCGGGACGGAGGGTCCCGTGTACGAAGGCCTCTGCGCGAAGTGCTTCCGGAAGCGCTACGCTGTCGTCCAGCCAATCGAACTCCTCGACGTCGCGCGATGCGAATCCTGCGGATCCCATCGCCTTCGCTCCGGATGGTCCAAGGTGGACCGCGAGCTGGCGTTGCCGCAGCTCCTTCGCGAGGCGATGGCGCCCCTCGCTCCCTACGAGCGCGTCGGCTTCACCCAGGTCACGAGGGACGAGGACGCCAACAACCTAGCCCTCACCGTGAAGGCGGTCGGTCGGTTCCAGGACCTCGCCGTCGTCCAGGACTTCCACGTCCGCGTCCGGATCAAGCCGTCCCTGTGCGATTCGTGTCAGAAGCAATGGGGCCGGTACTACGAAGGAATCCTGCAGGTCCGCGGAGAGGACCGCGAACTCACGCCCCGAGAAATGGGTTCTGTCCGAACCTTCGTCACCGCGCGCGTCAATCGGTCGGAGGGTACGGCCACGTTCGTCTCTCGGATCGAGGAGGTCCACGGAGGCCTCGACTTCTATGTGAGCACGAATGCGCTCGCGAAGGGGCTCGCGCGCGACATCGCGGGGTCGTTCGGCGGGACCGTGTCGGCCTCCCCGAAGTTGTTCGGACAGAAACAGGGGAAAGAGGTGTACCGGGTCACCGCCCTCGTCCGACTCGCGGCGTTCCAGAAAGGCGACGTCGTGCGACACAAGGGTTCCCTTGCCGAGGTGACCTCGATCCGCCCGTTCATCGTGCTGCGGGACCTCGTGACCGGTGAACGGAGACGCTTCAAGCCGAAGGACGTCCGCGGCGCAAGGCGCATCGACGCGGAACGGTTCGAGGCGCGCGTGCAACGACTCGAGTCGGGCGAAACGGTCGCCGTCCACCCCGACAGTGCGGAGGAGCGGCCCCTCCGGCCCGCATCGAAGACGACCACCGCGCGAGCCGTCGTCGTCTGGACTCCGGAGGGCGCGTACCTATCGGCCCTACCAGCGAACGCCTCGAAGGATTAAAGGGCGCCGGGGCTTTGACCACACAGATGATGAAGGTGGCCCTGGGCTGCCGGGCCCTGGACGACCTCCTGGGCGGGGGAGTCGAGGAGGGGTGCATCACCCTCCTGCACGGAGAGGCGGGCAGCGGCAAGACGAACTTCTGTCTCCAACTCGCACGGAACGTCGTCCGGGCGGGACGCAAGGTGATCTACATCGACACGGAGGGCGTGTCGCTCGAACGGTTGCGACAGATCTGCGGGGACGACTTCGAGGTCGTCGCGAAGAACATCCTGTTCTCCGAGCCATACAGCTTCGAGGAACAGGAGAACTTGATCGAGAAGGCCGTGAAGCTCGCGAACAGCAAGTCGGAGGTCGGCCTCATCGTGATTGACAGCATCACAATGCACTATCGCCTCACGATGCGGGATGAGACGCGGCGCGGAGAGCGGTACGGACTCACCCGCCAAATCGCGAAGCTCCTCCGGGTCTCCCGAGAGCGGGGGATTCCGGTCGTCGTCACGTCTCAAGTGTACACGGACATCGACACGGGCGCCTACATGCCGCTCGGAGGCCACATGCTGAGCCACAACGCGAAGACGATCGTCCGGTTCGAGCGGACGGGGCCCAGCACCCGCACGGCGGTCCTGGACAAGCATCGGCACCGGGAAGAAGGGACGCGCGCGACGTTCCGGATCACGGGCCAGGGACTCGAGGTTTAGCGGATCCGAACCCGCTGCGCGTCCAAGAGGGCCTCGAGGACGTTCCGGGCTTCCGTATCCTTCGCCGAGAGACGGTCCAATGCTTTCCGGGCCGCCTCCAGATTGGACTCGATCCGCCGTTCCGTCTCCGGGAGCGCGAACCGCCGCAGCAGGTCCCGCACCGTCGACACGTCCTTCTTCGTGGTCCGGAGGCCGCGGCCGTAAGAACGCAGGAATCCCGCGCGGTCCTTCCGCGGGATTCGTTCGAGCGCGAGGACGTACAGCCGCGTCCGCTTCCCCTGACGGATATCTCCTTCCGCGGAGCCCCCAACCTTCGACGAGACGACGCCCGAGCCTAGCAGGTCGTCTCGGTCCTGGAACGCGACCGCGAAGGTACGCGCGAACGCCTCGATGGCGGCCCGATCTTCGGACGAAGCGCGCGCCGCGATCGAGGCGGTTGCCGCCGCGCCCAAATACAGGCGGCCGGTCTTCGCCTCGCTCATCCGGACGTAGGCCTCCTCGGGAATCCGGGCCATGCCTTCGAAATCGATGTCGAGGCCTTGGCCGTCGCTGACGATCAGGTCCACGTTGGTCAACTCGGAGAGAAGCTCGAGACGGACCGAAGGATGCAAGCCCACCGCTCCTTCGATGGACCGCTCGGCCAGCGAGCGAATGCGGAGGGCATCGAGGATCGCCTGCGAGACCCCGTACCGGTGCCGACGGGTCCGGAAGACGGCCGCGGGTTTGTTCGCATCGGGGCCGCGGTACAGTTTCGCGTTCGTGGACCACGCGCTCGGCAAGGTCCGGCGGCGGACGTCTTCGTCCATGATGTCATCGAGGAAGAGGGTGTAGAGGTGGTACCACTCGAGCCAGGTCGCGGCCCGCTCCAGGTCGCGCGACGGTCTCTCGCCGGTCAGGAGGCGATACCCGGCGACGGCGAGGGCGAAGCGGTATCGCTTCCCCGTCAGGAAGAGGCGGGCGTTCCGTCGCATCGTCTGAGAGGATGGAAAGGAACTCTCCGGATGCTCGGCCGCGAACTCGTTCCAGATCGACTCCATCTGGGCGTTCGAGGCCTCTCGATACGGCCGGAGGAGCGCATCGAGGCGCGCCTCCGCCGACTCCGGTTCCGAGGCCGTCATCCGGTCACGCTTCTCGCGCCTCGAGCCAGCTCGCGGTTGGCGGGCTCACGATGACACGCCGGTCCTGGAGCTGCTCGATCGAGGTCGACCCCGTGAGGAACATCGCGGCCTTCAGTTCCTCGATCACCGCACGGAGCTCCGTCACGACCGCGTCCGCGGAGACCTTCGCGGCCTCGAGCATCGGCTTCGCCATGCCCGCCATCGTGGCGCCAAGCGCGATCCCTTTCGCCGCATCGAGCCCGCTCCGAATGCCACCGGTTGCGACGAGCGGCAGGCCCACGTCAGCTAAGCGGATCGAGGCGGGCGTCGGGATCCCCCAGTTCCAGAACGTGGCCCCGAGGCGCTCCTTCAGCGTCGAGGCCTCCTTCCGCGCCCGGTAGTGTTCGACCGCGGAGAACGAGGTCCCGCCGAGTCCACCCACGTCGATCGCTTGGACGCCCGCCTGCTTGAGGAGCGTCGCCGTCTCCCGCGAGATCCCTGCGCCGGTCTCCTTCGCCATGACCGGAAATGTCGCGGCGAGGCTGCGAATCGCGGCGAGACATCCTTTCGCCCTCCGGTCCCCTTCCGGCTGGACGACCTCTTGTAAGAAGTTGAGATGGACGATGAGCGCGTCCGCGTGAATCATGTCGACCGCCTTCTTTGCGTCGGCCAAGCCGTAGGCCCGCTTGCCTTCCTGGGGGACGAGCTGCGGTGCTCCGAGGTTCGCGAAGATGAGCGGCACACCATGATCCTTGACGACCGCGTACGTGGGGATCAGGTCGGGCTTCTCGAGCGCCGCGCGTTGGGATCCCACGCCCATCGCGACGCCAACCTCGGCCGCGGCCTTCGCGAGGTTCGAGTTGATCTCTTTCCCCATGCCGAAGCCGCCAGTCATGGAGGAAATGATCAGAGGCGCCTGAAGACGCTTCCCGAAGAACTTCACGCCCAGATCGATATCGTCCAGGTCAATTTCCGGGAGGGCGTTGTGCACGAGGCGGATGTCGTTCCAATAGTTGTACTCCGCGGAAACGTTCTCATTCAAGATGATGTTCACATGTTCCGCTTTGCGCTGCTCCGTCTTCGACGGCTCCGCCATCTCAGGGACCTCGGACGATCCGGGTGCCGACGACCCGCTTGCCGCGCAGTGCATCCCGGACTCGGTTCTTTACGTTACCGTTGACGATCATGCATGCGTCGACGTGTTCCGCGATCTCGAACATCCGACGCACCTTCCCTTCGATGCTTCCGGTGACGTCCGTCCTTCGTGGAGACGAGAATTCAATCTTTGCCAAATCATTCGGTGACACGGTCTCCAGGAGATCCGCCTTCGGTCGACGCTTCGGGTCCGCGGTGAAGAGGCCGTCGACGTCCGCCGCGAAGACGGCTCGGTCCGGTCGGAAGGCACGGGCGAGTTCGAGCATGAGCAGGTCGCCGGAACAGACGGAGAATCCGCGCCGCAGGTCCCGCACGACGTCGCCAAAGGTCACCGGCGTGAAGCCGAGCGAGGAGAACTCTAGGAACGGCGTGAGGTCCATCGTCGAGACGCCTCCGTCGTCCAAGGTCAATACGACCGAGGGGGCGATGGGGACCGCGGCGAATCCCGCGCGATTCAGAGCGTCCACGACAAGACGGTCGAGCTCTCGCACATCAGCCTGCACGCGGGCCGCGGCGGCTCGTTTCGCCGAGGTCGAGCCTCCGTCCTTCAGACGGTGTCGACTTGCGAGGATGTGTCCGTAGGAACCCGCGCCGTGAACGATCACTAAAGGTTGGCGTACGGAAGCAAGCTCCGCCGCGAGACGTCGGATCGCGGCGCGTCGGGGCGTCCGCAGACGCGCCTTCTCCGTGAGGACGCTCCCGCCGAGCTTCACAAGGAGCATGGAGATTCGGGCGACGCATCGCGTCACACTTAATGCTTTCCCGGTGCGCCCGCCCATCCGAGAAGGATTAAATAGCGCCCGCCCTTTCGAGCGCCCCTCCGACGATGACGCGCAAACCCGGAAGCATGTATCGAGAGATCCGCGGACAGGCCTACGCCCAGAAGCGGTACATGGGCGGAGTCCCCGGGATCCGGATCAGCCAGTTCGACATCGGGGATCTGCGGACGAAATTCCCAGTCCACGTCCACCTGATCGCCGAGGAGCAGTGTCAGATCCGACACATCGCCCTCGAGGCCGCCCGCATCTCCGCGAACCGCTACATCGTGAAGACGGCGGGGAACGCGTACCACCTCAAGCTCCGGGTGTACCCGCACAACGTGCTCCGCGAGAACAAGATCGCGACGGGGGCGGGCGCGGACCGCATCTCGGAAGGAATGCGCGCCGCCTTCGGCGGCGCCGTGGGAACCGCCGCACGCGTGCACCCCGGCGTGAAGATCTTCACGATCTCGACGACCGAGGAGCATGTCGACGACGCGAAGGAAGCGCTCCGCAAGGGCGGCGTGAAGCTGCCGACGCCGTGGCGGATCGAGATCGAGCGGGAAAAGCAGAAGAAGCCCTCGAAGTAGGGACACCTTTTTCTCGACGCGTGCGTCTGCCTTCCAAATCCATGGGCGAAACGGACCGGCTCCTCGACGTGATTCGCGGCCGGAACTCGAAGACGGTCGGCCTGCAGTTCCCGGTCGGACTACGTACCAAAGCGGTGGAGCTCGCCCAGGAGATCGAAGCAAAGGCAGGCGTTATGTGCCTCGTCTCCGCGGATCCCTCGTTCGGAGCATGCGATGTCGCCGAGATGCCGGTGGACCTGATCGTCCACTTGGGCCACGCTCCGATGCCGCACCTCCGATACCACCGCGTCTTCTTCTATGACCTGCCGGGGCCGCCGCTCGCGTCGATGGACTTCGTCGACTCCGCGGAGCCGCTCTTGCCGAAACGGGTCGGCCTCCTGACGACGACGCAGTTCCGCCAGTGGCTCCCCGCAATCAAGGAGTACCTGGAGAAGAAAGGACATGTCATCCGAATCGGGGAACCGGACCGACGGGTCGCATATGCCGGTCAGCTCCTCGGTTGCGATTACTACACGGCCACAGTCGTCGAGAAGGAGGTCGACGGCTACCTCTACATCGGCACGGGAGACTTCCATCCGCTCGGCGTCGCGATCCTCGTCGACAAGCCGGTGATCATCGCGGACCCCGAGCGCGGGACGGCGCGGGACCTCAAGGAGGTGCGGGACCATGTGCTTCGACAGCGACATGCCGCGATTGCGCGTGCCCATGACGCAACCGTCTTTGGAATCATCGTCTCGAAGAAACTGGGACAGGTACGGATGGAGTTGGCCACGGACCTGAAAGCCCTCGCCGAGAAACACGGGAAGCAGGCAAACCTGTTCCTCATGGACCTCGTCGCTCCCGAGCTGCTCCAGGGATACCGCGTGGATGCCTGGGTGAACACGGCGTGCCCTCGGATCGCGATCGAAGATATCCTGCAGTACAAACAGCCGATGCTCACGCCGCAAGAATTCGAGATCGTGCTCGGCGAGCGAACGTGGGACGACTATGCGTTCGACGAGATTCGGGCCTAGGAACTTGCCTAGGCCGGGCCTGCATCGGTTCCTCCTTGATGAAAACCAAGTCGGCCGTGCAGCGGGGCCGACAGGCTACACAAATCCGCGAATCGTGGCCTCGGACGAGGCTCGCAGACGTTGCAGTTCCTCCGCTGCCTGCACGTAATAGGCATCGCAACGCCGGATCGCCTCCGTGATCGATCGAGCGACTCTCGCCGGCCCGATGTACTCCTTGACTTGCACCCGCGACCGGCCCTTCGACTCGTAGTGCCAGAAATAGAGATAGGCCCGCGCCCGGATCGTGTGCACATACACACCACAACCGATTTGCATGGGCGTCCCCAATGTGTTATAGTTATTTAACTATAACAAGGGCAACCGCGAATGTGCCTTGCAAACCTGCGGCGACCGGCGGAAAGGTGATAACGGCCGCCTCCCCTCGCGACGAGGGGCTTGGCAAGAAATGGTGTTGACCGTCGAAGGCATTGTCCTGTATTCGGAGGATCTGGATCGGGCGAGGGCGTTCTACCGAGACGTCCTCGGCCTGCCGCTCCTCCTCGACGAAGGCCACGTGATCCATTTTGACGCGGGAACGATCCGGCTCGCGATCCATCGGTGTCCGCCGGGGCAACGTCGGGAGGCTCCGGAGGGCTTCCTCGTATTCGGGGTCGAGGACCTCGCCGTCGTCCACGAGGCGTTGCGCCTTCGCGGGGCCGAATTCCTCGGCCCTCCCGCGAATCGACCGTACGGTCGCGTCGCCTACCTGCATGACCCCGAGGGCCATGAGATTGGGCTGCTGGAAGAGCCCCGGAAAGGAACGGAAGGTCATCGACGGGTGGCCCCGCTCGTCGAGCGATACGAACGGGTGATCGGAGGACTCAACCGCGGGGGCGCCGGCTCGCAAGGCCTTTAGCGGCCGCCTGCATGCCTCCATGGATGGCAGAGACCGCGGTCGTCCTCCTGTCCGGGGGCATGGATTCTGCGACCGCCCTCGCGATGACGATCAAGGAGGGCCATGACGTGACCGGCTTGACGTTCGACTACGGTCAACGCCATCGCAAAGAGATCGAGGCCGCCAAGCGAATCGCGGCGCACTTCCGCGTGAAGGACCACCGGGTCGCGACGATGGACCTCTCCGCGATCGGCGGGTCGGCCCTCACGGACGCGCACATCCGGGTCCCCGAGCAGCGGCGAATCGAGGAGATCGGCCGCGGCATCCCGATCACCTATGTGCCCGCTCGAAATACGATCTTGTTATCCTACGCCCTCGGATTGGCGGAGGCCACGGCGGCGAAGTCCATCGTGATCGCGGCCAACCAAGTCGACTATTCGGGATATCCGGATTGCCGGCCGGAATACTACGCGGCCTTCCAAGAAGTCGCCCGTCTCGGCACGAAGCGGGGCGTCGAGGGCGACGTCATCGAGATCCGCACTCCGCTCATCCGCCTGTCGAAGGCGGACATCGTCCGCACGGGGGAGGAACTCGGGGTGCCGTGGGCCCTCACCTGGTCCTGCTATCACGGTCGGGCCAAGGCGTGCGGGGTCTGCGACTCGTGCCAACTCCGACGGAAGGGGTTCCGCGAGGCCGGAATCGAGGACCCGCTCCCGTACGCTAGGCCTCCGCCGACGAACGCTTAAGTGCCGACGCGCGCATCGTATCGGCACATGCAGGCCCAAGGGGCTGTCGCCCTCCGGAAGGGCGAGGAGTTGCTGCTCAACGAAATGTATGTCTCCGTCCAGGGGGAGAGCTCGCTCGTCGGACTGCCGACCGTGTTCGTCCGCCTGTACGCCTGCAACCTCCGCTGCCGATGGTGCGACTCCATGTACGCCGTGGAAGGAGGCGAATTCACGAAGGTCCACGTGGACGACGTCGTCCGCCAGATCCGCGAGCTCTCGGGCTCGTCCTCTGACGGCGGAGGGATTCGGAACATCTGCTGGACCGGCGGCGAGCCGCTCCTCCAGGGAGAGTCCATCGCGGCCGCGATTCGTCGGCTCCCGGACACCTTCGTCCATTCCTTCGAGACGGACGGCGAGGTCGATCTGCGTGCGTTCGATGCCCTCGCATCCGACGAACGGGACAGCGGCCGCCTGCGGTACGTGATGGACGTGAAGTGCCCGGGATCCGGGATGAAGGCGGAGAAGGCGTACGCGAATCTCGGGATCCTCCGAGAACAGGACGAGGTCAAGTTCGTCTTGCAGAACCGGGACGACTACGAATTCGCGAAGCGGGTGCTCGCCTCGTACGGCACGAAGGCGCAGACCGTGCTGTTCTCCCCCGTCGTCGCGGCGCACACGGTGTCGACCGGGCTCGATTCCGCTCGCTTGGCGGAGTGGATCCTCGAAGACCGCCTGCCGGTGCGCCTCCAGCTCCAGCTGCACAAACTAATCTGGCCCGGACGGGAACGCCGCATCTAGGAACGCCGCATCTAGGACGGCCGCACAGAAGATTCATCCTTTCTCCGCCTTCTCCTACGCGTGCGATACGAAGAAATCGAACACACGGCCGACGTCGGCATCCGCGCGTACGGGCGCGATCTGGACGAACTGTTCGTGAATGCCGCGGAGGGGATGTTCAGCCTCATCGCGGACCTGTCCGAGGTGAAGCCCGTCGGTGAGATCGAGGTGCGCCTCCAGGGGGACGACCTTCCGACGCTCTTCCTCCGATGGCTTGGGGAACTGCTGTACATCCACGAGACCCAGCGATTCCTCTTCTCGTCCTTCGACGTGCACGTCGTCGGACGGTCACTCGAAGGTCACGCGCGCGGGGAAGCGATCGACAAGGATCGACACGAGTTGAAGCTCGTGATCAAGGCCGTGACGCGCCACGGCCTCACCGTGGATCCGGAGAAAGGGATCGCCGAGGTCATCTTCGACATCTAGGCGATCCATGACGATCAAGGGCGTGACATTTGATTGGTGGGGGACCGTGGTAGAGATCCCGGCAGTCCGTGACATCCACGACGAGCAGATGCGGGAGATCCGGGTCGATCGAGCCGCGGAGGCGCTCGAGGCTGCGGGCCTTCCGGTGAATCGAACGCTTCTGTCCCGCGCATACGACGCCCAGACGGACCTCCTCCTTCGGACTTGGAACGATCTCCGGGATCTCTCGGTTGAGGAACAGGCTCGGGCCTATCTCCGGTTTCTCGGAGTGGGCGAGGGCCGAGAGGATCTCCTCCGAACGATCCAGGAGGCCTTCGGTTCCGCGATCGAGTTCCGGTTGCCGGCTCCATATCCAGAAATCGGGGAGACGTTGCGCGCCCTCCAAGACCGAGGCTACCGCATGGGCCTCATCTCGAACACGGGGCGCACCGGAGGCCGTTTCCTTCGCCCGGTCCAGGACCGCCTGGGGATTGGCGAATCCTTTGACGTTCGGATTTTCTCCGACGCTGACGTCGCGGGCGCGACAGCGGTCGGCATGCGGGCGGTCTGGTTCAACACGGGATTCTGGAAGGGTGCGACGACGGACCGAGCGGATGCAGAAATCTGCGGCCACGGGGAACTGCCGCGACTCTTGGAGAAATGGCGATGAAGGCAACGGCCGTGGCCCATCCGATCCAGGGACTGATCAAGTACCACGGTCTCGCCGACCCGATCCTCCGCCTCCCGTTCCACGATTCAATCAGCGTGTGCACCGCGCCGCTGACGACGCGGACGACAATCGAGTTCGGCGACGGTCCCCACGATCAGGCGACGATCGACGGGCGCGATGTGACGGCGCGGGACATGGAACGTATCCGCTCCGTCGTCGACGCAATCCGCGCCAAGGCGTCCCTTCGCACGCCGTTTCGGATGGCGTCCGTGAACGACTTCCCATCGAACATCGGGTTGGGGGCGAGCGCATCCGGATTCGCGGCCCTCGCCATGGCCGCCGCGAACGCGGCCGGACTCCACCTGAACCCGGAAGAGATCTCCCGGTTCGCCCGACGCGGCGCCGGTTCCGCAGCCCGGTCGGTGACGGGGGGCTTCAGCAAATGGAAGATGGGCCTCACGGACGAGGACTCCTACGCGACGCAGCTCGCGGGAGAGGATCTGCAGATCGGAATGGTCGTCGCCGTCGTCCGCGCATTCAAGCAGACGGAGGACGCCCACCGCGAGGCCCTCACCTCGCCGTTCTTCCATGCGCGCCTCGCGGAGATGCCGCGGCTCATCGCCGAGATGGAGTTGGCGATCCGAAAACGGGACATTGGTTCGATCTGCGGCCTCGCCGAGCGGGACACGCTCATGCTGCATGGAATCACGATGACCGGGACCGGGGAGATGGTCCTGTGGCAACCCGACACCCTCCGGGTAATCCTCGCGGTCCGCCGCCTCCGGGAGCAGGGCATCCCTGCGTTCTTCTCGATCGACACCGGGGCCACGGTCTACGTGAACACGTTTCCGGACCACGTGGATCCCGTCCGCCGGGCGATCGAGGAACTCGGACTCGAAACGATGTCGTGCACGGTCGGAGGACCGGCGCGCCTGGTCGACGAGCCTCTCTTCTGAGTGGCGCGTCGTCCGTCACAGGGAGAGTCGCGTCCGTCCGACCGGGCCTGCGACGACCATCGAGCTCCCGTTCGCCGTGAAGTATTTCATCGCCACCTCGCGGACCCGATCCTCGGGGAGCTCCCGCACGATGTCCGCATACCGCTCGAGGAAGTTCATCCCGAGGCCGTAGTACTCCATCCGATGGAGCTCATACGCGACCTCTGCGTTCCGCTCGAGGGAGACGATGAGGGAGCCGATTTGGTTGTCCTTCCCGTCCCGGAGCTCGTCCGTGTGGAAGGGATCCGTCTGCAAGCGGTCCAGCTCGGCGCGGATCGATTGGACGGCCTTCTCGAGGTTCGCGGGGTTCACGCCCGCGGAGATGGACCAAATCCCTCCCGCGGTGCGGGCATCGAGGCCCGTGAAGGCGTAGTAGGCGAGGCCTTGCTCGTCTCGCAAGTTCCGCCCGAGACGACCGTACAAACCGATCCGTCCGAACAGGAGGCTTGCCAGGTTCAGGGCATAGTAGTCCGGATGACCTCGGGGGACCGCGGGACCGCCGATCGCGATGTCGGCCTGGGATTTGTGCGGCATCGGGATCGTCGCGCGGCGCGGTTTGTGCGGCGGAGGCGGCGGGATCGCCGGGATCCCTTCGGCGTCGGATTCGAGGCGGGACAGCGGTCCCGCGATCGCCTCTTCGACGAGCTCCCGGTCCACATCCCCGGTGACGGCGAGGATCAGGCCCTCCGCTCCGACGCGGGATTCGTGGAAGTCGACCAGGTCGCGCCGCCGGATGCGGCGCACGCGGTCGGCCCCGCCCTTCGGGTCGCGGCCGTACGGATGGTCGTTCGGGAACACGAAACGCGCGAGCTCACGGGCGGCCCTCGAGGCCGTGTCGTCCGCCTCGATGCGTAGGTCGTTCAGGAGCTCGCCCCGCACCCGGTCGATCTCGCGCTGCGGGAACGTCGGATGGGAGAGACAGTCGACGAGGATCCGGATCGTCTCCCGCAGGGAGTCGCGCGTGCACCGTCCGCTGAAGCCGAGGACCTCCTCGCCGTTGTGGAACTCGAGGGTCGCCCCGATCCCTTCCAGTCGGTCGGCGAGCTTCGCGGCCCCGAGACGGCGGGTGCCGCTCAGGAGGAGCCGCGACGCGAACTCGGCGACCCCGTGCGCATCGCCCTCCGCGACCACGCCGGCTGGGACGCTCCCGCGGAACGCGACGAACGGGTTCGACGGGAGGGCATTGGAGATCAGGACGGCCCCGTTCCCGAGGGCGGTGCGGTCGGGGAGCTTCAGCCCGTTCCCTCCTGGGCGTGGAATCGGACGAGGGACCGATGTTCGTCCACGAGGTACGTTCGGGCGACGTCCCGGATGCGCTCCGCGCGGACCTTCTCGACCTTCGCAAGAAGGCGGTCTCCGAAGTCCCAGGACGCGATGCCTTCTCCCGCGCTGAGCAGCATCCCTTGGAACGTGACGCCGTCCTGCTCGTACCGCGCCCACGAGCGGACCTGTTGCTTCGCCCTCTCGACCTCCGTCCGACTCGGCGGGGTGCGACGCACCTTGTCGACCTCCCGATCGATCGCGTGCTCGATTCGGTCGAGGGAGACGCCTTTCGCCGCGGTCGCGGATGCGATCAGGAGGGACGGATCGAGCTTCATCTCCTGCCGCACCCCGACGTCCGTCGCGAGCTTCGACTCGACGAGGGCCCGATACAGCCGGTTCGATCGCGGGCGCCAGTCCCCGGACGCGAAGGAGATCAGGCCTCGCCATCCCCCGAGGACCGTGGAGAGCAAGATCAGTGCGGGGGTATCGTCGTGGGCGGCGGACGGGATGTGCCATCCGATGGACAGCAAGTCGGCGGGGCCTGGGCGGACGAGATCGCTTCGCCGCTCTCCGCGCTGCTCCGGCTCCGAGAGCCGCAGCGGGTCGGGCGGGGCCTCCGGCTTCAACGGGGAGAAGGCCTCGCGGACGTGTTGCATCGCCACGGCGGGATCGAAGCCGCCGACGAGGATGAGCGAGGCGTTGTTCGGAGCGTAGTATCGTAGGTAGTGACGGTACAGGGGTTCGCGGTCGAGCGCGGCGAGGTCCTGCTTGTATCCGATCGGGGTCCAATGGTACGGATGCACGTGGAACGCGAGCCCCCACAGCTCCTCGTCGACGAGGAACTCGGGCTGGTTCTCCGCGCCCTCTCGCTCGCTGATGACGACCGTCCGCTCGGCCTCGACCTCCTTCGGATCGAAGGCGGCATTGCGCATCCGCTCGGACTCGATCATGAGGGCCGTGTCCATCGCGGACGCGGGGATCGTCTCGAAGTACATCGTGTAGTCCGTGTCCGTGAAGGCGTTCATCTTCCCGCCGAGGCGCGAGATGAGCTTGTCGATGTCCCCCTTGCCGAGCTTGCCGCCCCCCTTGAACAGCATGTGCTCGACCCAATGGGTGGAGCCGGTCATGCCGGGGACCTCGTTGCGGGAGCCGATGCGGTACACGACCCACGTGGACAGGGCCTTCGTGTCCGGGATTGGCCGGAGGACGACCTTCAGGCCGTTCTCGAGCGTCTCCACATGGGTGGGCATTTGAAGGACGAAGGTCAGCGCGCGATATAGAGTTGCGGCCGGGAGGAGCTTTTCTGGCGGTTTGATAGTCCCCCGATAGGGGGACCCCTGCGGTTCAGATGCTTGACTTTCCGATACAACTCCGCTTGTTCGGCCAAGACCGACGCGGGGATGCCCAAGCTACGTTTGGCACTCGGCTTCCGATCCTGGAGCATCCTCTGCCGACTCCGGATCAGCTGCTCCAAGACACTTGCCTGATCCCTCTTGATAATCAAATAGGGCTTGACGACCGAAAGAAGTGGTCCAACCATCCCGTCGGTCCAAATGAGTTGGTAAGCGAAACGCCAGGCCGCTTTCCTCGGCGGCTGGTTTGCTAGAATTCCGCCGTACACCTGTTGTATTTGCTGAAGCACCTCCTTATGCGTGTTTGCGATGGAAATCCTCGGCTTGTAGTACACCCTTGTGTACCTCGGGCTTGTCCACCTCGCAATCATCAAGGATCCTTCCCCATCGATGAAACCAGCGAGGTACCTCGGGGAGAGGGGCGTTTTCGGTCTAAGCCGTCGTTCTCGCCTGCGTCCCTCCGAGCCGCGGGTCACTCCTCTCTCATTCAAGCGTTTCAGACGATCATGGAAGTTCTCCCGAAAGATCAGTTCTCCTTTGGTTAGCCGTTGGAGGCGACCTCCGGAATCCCGCGTCCTTCTACACCTCCGGACGTGTTCCTGGAACTCAAGCAATGCGGCGGCATGGTTCGACTTGATTCTGAGGTAGGGTCCAATCGCTTCGAGTAGGTTCGCGGCTTTTGCGTTTGTCCAAACGAGAGCGTAATCAGGTTTCCATCGCGCGTGCCTCTGGCCGACGGCAGACATAACTCCGCCCCACCGATCCTGAATCCGTTTCAGCAGCTCGTAGTGCGAGTTGTAAACGCACACCCTGAGCGAATATTCGACCGATTCACCAGGATGACGTCTTCGCGCGAGGGACAGGGAGCCTTCGCCGTCAGCAAAACCGGCTAGATACTCAACTGAAACCAATTTTCATTCGTTGGGACGGCGGAGCTAATCAAAGCTGCCGAGGGAGGTCGGCGAAAGTACTACGCTCGCCGATCTCCTCCTTGGCCTTTTTGCGCTCGGAACTTGGCCGACTCTAGATCGAGTTCGAAGTCCTCTTCTTTCACTTCGCCAGGAGTGAACACCTTGCCGGCCTCGAACTCCAGTTTCTTCTCGTTCTTCTTGCGTTTCTTCGGCTTTTCCTCAACTTGCTGTGGCATAGGGTGCCTCCATCTTTGTAGCGTAAGGATCGAGGAGATCGATTCGCCTGCGCGTTCCGTCGTTCACGATCAACACAGACCAATCAATCATCTCGATATTGAAGGTGTCGCATAGCTCCCTTCGTAGCGCGGCACGCGTATCCTTCGGCGGTTCCTGAATTGCCTTTTTGATAGCTTCGTCGTCCGTAATCCGATCGACCAAACCCGCCCGCTGTCGCTTATAGAACAATGATCGTTCTGCACCAATTTCCGAGTACTGCTTGCACGCCATCATGTCGACATCGGGTCCTGCCTTTTTCTCGCCGGCCTCCTGAATCGCGAACCACCGATCGAGCCACTCGATGCGGTGCGCGAGCTCCTTCGAGCGTCGGTTCTCGAGGCCGTCCAAGACCTCCTCGAACGTCCGCAGTGCGCGCCGCTCCCAGTCGTCTTGCACGATCGTTTCCACCTTCTCCAGATAATACCGTTGAATGTCAATCGGCGAAACGGTCCGGCCGTCCTCGAGTTCAACCTTCCATTGCTCGGGATTCCGGATCTCCACGTTGTGCCACAGATCTCGAATCGGATCCTTGAGTCGAGGCACGTCGTCCAAGCGTCCGTCCTCCATGAGCTGCAGGACGCCCGAGGTCACGAAATGCCGGAGCATGATCGCGGTCTCGTTCATGAGCGCATCCCCGACGATCACATGGAGGCGCCGCCACAGACGGCCGTCTGCGTGCGGTTCGTCGCGCGTGTTCAAGATGCCGGTATCGTGCATCGTCTCCCCGCTGATGACCTGAGACGTGAGGAAGGCCATCGGCGAGAGCACGTATTTCCCGCGGACGATGTCCCCCGCCCCCGTGTAAATGATGCGCGTCGCCAGATGCGGTACGAGGTCCCGGATGAATTGTCCGGGGAAGGCGACGTCGCGGGAGACGCAGTAGTTCTCGTGCGACCCGTACGACGTCCCGTCCGGGGACGTGTTGTTCTTGAACGCGTGGATCTTCATGTCGCCCGTGTACTTCTCTTCCATCACGCGGCGAAGCCAATCGAGGATCTTTTCGCCGGCCTTCTCCCACACGACGACATCGTGGAAGTTCGTCGTCTCCGCGGTGCTCACCTCGAAGTGCCCGACGTCGTAGTAGACGCGAGACCCGTTCGTGATGAATTCGCCCGCGAGATGCAGGTCCGATTCCCGCAGCAGGTCGAGCGCCATCATGTGCGGATCGAAGCCCATCGTGCCCATCTTGCGGCAGTACAGCGTGTACTCGTGTTCGGTCCCCTGGACCATCTTCCTCATGCGTCACCCGACCATCGGGTCCGCACCGGTCCGGAAGACCTCCCGCTGGCGTTTCTCGTAGACGTACATCTCCGTGATCGCGTGCTCCTTGCTCTCTTCGTCGATCGCCATCTCGAGGTCCCTCATCGTGAGGCCTTCCTTCTTCCGCTCCGTCTTCTTCAACAGGATGACCCGCTTCACGAAGTTCTTCTTCGCGGTCGTTACGATGGCTTCAATGATGGCGCCGGAGATGATGTCCTTCCGCTTGACGGTCTTGATCGCCTCTTTCGCTTCCGCGTCCAGTTTGACCTTGACCCACTTGTTCTCCCCATACAATTCGTCGAGGACGAAGCGGCGGAGGGCCTCGACGGCCTCCTTGTGACCGCCGGATTGCTCCTCGAAGCTCGCTTGGACCGGGAGTTCCTCGTTCAGGTAGATCCGCAGGATCTCCTCGGCCGCCTGCCGGTCGGGACGAGGAATCTCGATGATCTCGTCGAACCGGCCCGGCCGGAGCAACGCCGGATCGACGAGGTCCGCGCGGTTCGTCGCGCCGATCACGAACACGTCGTGGAGTTCGACGAGCCCGTCCATCTCGCTCAGGATCTG
>VBLU01000076.1 GCA_005879065.1 Methanobacteriota archaeon | reverse complement strand
GACGCCATGAGGACCCAGCCGTCGTGAATCCCGGGGTCCGTGCTCAAGAAGGCGAAGATCAGAAGCAAGCCGCTGAGGGCCCCATAACTCGCGGTAAGCGAAACCACGAACCGTCGGGACTCGGTGCGAGCAGAGATGTTCGCGAACGAGATCTCTGTCATCGCGAACGTCATCCCGAGGGCGAGCGCGAGCTGGGAAATTTCCCTCGAGTACGACGGAAATCCGCCGGTCGCGAAGCCGACAACGAGGCCGCTCGAGACCATCGTCGGGAAACTTCGCCAGGGGCGGAACACGCTGGCCGCGAGACGGGGCCGCGTTGAAAAGCTTGCCGACTTACACGCTCGTTGTCCTGGGGGCGACCGTCCGCGGGGACTTCCGTCGGTCGGTCCCAATTCGTTCCCAATCACGAATGATTTTCGGACGGAAACGTTTTAATCAGCGCTGGGAGGAGTCCTGCATAATCCTTCATGCCACTTCCCCTACGCAAGGACTCCGAAGGCGTCGCCTCCACCGTCGCCACAATGTTCACCCTCCTCGTCCCCGTTGTCACCTTGGCGTTCACCCACCAAACGGTCCCATTGAACGACCTCGTGTTGCAGACGATCCTCTTGATCGGTCTTCCGATGCTCGCGTCACGTCCGCTGAGGCGCTGGCGGAAGATCGCGGACATCAGGACCAGCGGCGTGAGCATCTCATTCTTTTTTCTCGTCATCGCGATCGCCGGTTCCACTCGCGGCCCCCTTCTCGCGCGGCCGGAACTCCTCCTCCCGCTCGGGCTTTTCTCCGTGCTCCGGACATTCGGCATCGGGATCCTCGTCGTTGCACTCGGCCGAACGCTCCGCCTGCCGCGGGACGATCAGGTGGCTCTCGCGGTCTTCGCGTCGTTCAAGAATCTCGGCCTGACCGTCGTCCTCGCCTTCTCGGTCTTTGGCCCCATCGCCACGCTTCCCTCGATTGTGTCCTTGGTCTGCGAGATTCTCTGGCTCGCGTCCCTGCCTTTCGTGTTCCGAGGAGGGGAGAAAGAGGTCTCGGCAACAGGACAGCCCAGCTAGGACGTTCATGCGGGCACGTTGTGGGCCGTGATGGCCCGATCCACGGCCTGTTTCACAGATTCGTATTCGTCGGAATTTCGAAAGACTTCGTTCCCGTCGACGATGACGGCGAACCCCTTCCCGACTCTATGTCGGATGCCAAGCCACACGCCCCGTGGGGAGTCGAGGCCCACGACCTCAATTCGAATCCGCGGACCGAAATCCTTCAGGAGCTGCTCCGCCAAACCATGCGCGCGCTCCGCGTTCTCTCGGACGAAGGCAGGCGTTTCGCGTCGTTCTTCTGCCTTCAACGCCTCGACGCTCTCATTCGTGAACGGCTGGGCGCACGCCGGGCCGCAGGGTTTCAGGATCGCCGGGAGCAGGCCGAGCAGTTGGATTCGGGGAGGCCGGGAGGACACGGCCCGGAGTACCGCCGGTCGAAGGTAAAGGCCTTCCGCACGGGGGTGGTCTGCCGTTGGAGAGACATGGAATGGCGGAGGCCCTGGGCGGCTTTCGGCATTTGTCGAACCGTAAACGTGACGTTTAAGCGGCCAGCACCGCATACCTATGATAGCCCGTCACACGGGCCAGGGTAGTGGGAGGAAGTCGGATGGTGGACATACTCGCGACTCCGTTCCTGTGGGTCGTCGCGACGATTGCGCTGTATGCGGTCGCCTATTGGGGATATGGCAAGTGGATTGACCGGAACGTCTGGCGTTCGGACGCGAAGAAAGCGACGCCTGCCCACATGTACATGGACGGGGTGGAGTACTTCCCCGTCAGTCGGTACGTGCTTTGGGGGTACCAGTTCAAAAGCGTCGCGGCCCTTGGACCGATTCTCGGTCCGTTCATTGGGATTACGTTTGGTTGGCTCCCCGCCTTGTTGTGGATCATCGGCGGGAACTTCTTCATCGGATGGCTCCAGGACTATGGCTCGATGATGCTGTCCGTACGGAAAGAGGGCCGGTCGTTCGGTCCGATCACGTATGAGTTCACAGGCGCTCGCGGGCGCACGAATCTTCTGGCCTTCGTCCTGTTCTATCTGATCATCATCTCGGCGGCCTTCATCGCCCTGATCGCGTCTTTCTGGAACCAGTTCTCTGGAACCTTCGTCGCGACCGTGGGCATTCTCTTGGCGGGACTCCTGTGCGGACAGCTCCTTTATCGGATGAAGATGAACGTGTTCGCGGTCACAGGAATCGGACTTGCACTCGTGGTCCTCAGCATCTACCTGGGGGTCCGGTTTCCGATTACCCTGCCTTGGGGCGTGTGGAATGTCCCCATATGGGGCCTCATCTGCGCGGTGATCTTGTACGCGGCCGCCGTGCTCCCGACACCCATGTTCGTTCAACCGACGAACTATCTGGCCTTCTATCCGGCGTACGCCGCAATAATCCTCCTTCTCGTCGGTGCCCTCGCGACGCCCTTCACGAACATCCCCGTATCCATGCCGTCCGGCCCGTTCTTGTTCGATCCTCAGGGGATTCTCGGGCCGATTTGGCCTATCCTGTTCGTCGCCATCGCGTGCGGGGCAATCTCTGGGTGGCATAGCCTTGTGAGCAGCTCTTCCTCCTCCAAGCAACTCGACGTCGAGACGGACGCGCTGCCGGTGGGAGGGGGCGCCATGCTCTCGGAGGGGCTCCTCGCACTTGCTTCGCTTATCGCGTACATGGTGCTCCTCCCGTCGGACTTCGCGGGTCGGACGAACGTGGGAGCTTGGGTTCTCGGGTCGGTGAGGCTCACGACGCCCTTCCTGGGCAGCCTGACGGGGCCCGTCCTCACGACGTTCTTCGGCCTCGTCCTCATCATCTACGCGCTCACCGTTCAGGCGCTGGTCACGCGGTTCTTCCGGCTCGTCGCCGGGGAGACTTGGGGGGAGGGCCGCTTCCGGGTTCTCGGCAACAAGCACGTGTCCAGCGTCGTCGGTCTGGCCATCCCATGGGGCTTCGCCGTCTCAGGAAGCTGGTGGGCCCTGTGGCTGTATTTCGGTGGGGCAAACCAGTTGCTCGCCGGGCTCGCGATCATGTTGATTACGATTCATTTGGCGAAGGTGCGGGCTCCATCCCGGTATTCCCTGATTCCGGGCGTCTTCATGGTCGTCACGACCTTGGCCGCGCTCGTCTGGCAGACAGGGACGTTCCTCTACTCCGTGTGGGCCTATCTACAGAACGATAAGACCTGGGTCCTGCGGAACGTGAGGGGACCGATCCAAACGGACCCCAACTTGCTCATCCTCGCGGTCGCAATCAATGCCGTCTTTGTGATCATCGGCGCAGCCCTGTTCGTCGTGGGCGTGTCCATGGCGATCCGTCTGTTCCGCAGCTACAACCGCAGCGTCGCTGAAGCCCGCGCGAAAGCTCCCGCCGCCGCGGACGGCGGGACGGCCGAGAAAGGGTCGCCGTGAAGCGTCAAGGCTATTGAGTCAGGCGCGCATCGCGACGGTGAGGGGCAAAGGGAGATGGCCGATTCGAAGGATCCGGCGAAACCGAGGTCGCGCGGCCGAAACGTCAAGGAGGGCGTGAAAGGCGTCTTCTACGGGATGGCGGCCCACGGTCACGTGACGGCTGCCTTGCGCACTCGGATGTACCTCGAACACCTGTTCATGTTCATCACCCTCGGGGACATGCTGGGGGTGCCTGTGATTCCACCCTATTACTCCCTTAAGATCCTCCCGTACGCTGTCCCGAACATCAAGAGCTGGAAACAGCGGGTGTTCCGAGAGCGGGATTTCACGGACCAAGTGTTCTGAGGTCGTCCATGGGCCTCTCCAGCTACTTCGAGAAGAAGGGCGACGCGGGGATCGTGATCTTCGCGGGAAAGGGCGGCCTCGGCAAGACGACGTGCTCCGCGGGATTAAGCCATTACATGGCCTCGAAGCGGAATCGGAAGGTCCTCTGCTTCTCCACGGATCCGCAGGCGAGTCTGAGCGACATCTTCGATCGGGACATCTTCGGAAAGGGCCTTATCTCCGTGATCCCGCAACTGGACGTCGTGGAGATTGACGCGGACCGCCGCGTCGCGGACTACCAGGAGGAAGTGAAGCAGAAGATTCGGTCCATGTACGGTCTTACGGAGATCCCACCGGAGATCGAAGAATACATCGACTCGACGTCCGCAGAGCCGGCCATGTACGAATCCGCGACGTATGATGCCATGGCGGACCTCGTGGCGACGAGCGGCCACGACCTGTACGTGTTCGACATGCCGCCGTTCGGCCACGGTGTGCGGATGATCGCGATGGCGGGGATCCTGAGCAAGTGG
>VBLU01000125.1 GCA_005879065.1 Methanobacteriota archaeon | reverse complement strand
CGAGATCGTCTTCTCGAGCGTTTCCGCGGAAGGACTCGATACGACCTGGCTCGGTCGGCATTGGGACGATCGAGTTGTGGGGGACTTGCTCCGCTTGCAGGAGACTCGCGGGGTCAATCCGTGCGGGGAAGGCGGAGAATTCGAGACGCTGGTGCTGGACGCACCGCTCTTTGAGCGCCGAATCGAAATCCTCCGAGCGGTGCCCGACTGGCACGGGTCGGCCGGCCTCTGGCGCGTCGAGGAAGCGCGCCTTGTATCGAAGGGCTAGGTTTCAACGTCGCCGCCGGGCGGGCGGAACCGTGCGAAGATCTTTGACAAACAACTCGCGGTCGTCCTTCTCGTGGATCTTGGCTCCGGCCAGTCGGGCGAGCTTCAGGCATGCGGCGCGCTCGCGCGACTTGCCTGCGATGGCGAACGCGCGCGCGAGGGCCTCATACGCATACGCGAAGGGAAAGTAGCCGACCTTGTGCGCCTCGCAGATCTCGAGGCATCGCTCCGCGTGATACAGGGATGGCTCCGGCCGCCCGAGCGCCGCGTAGACGCGGGATATCTGCCACTCTCCAATCGCGAGTTGCTCGGGCCCTCCGACGACTCCCCAATGGTATCGGGACGCATGGGCCATGTGGATCATCGTGTTGCTTTCCTCTTTCGTGCGCCGTTTCTTGAGGACTAAGTCCCACGTAGAGTTGAACAGACGTGCCGCCATCCTGCGATGCCATTCCGCCTCCGACTTCGATGTCATGCAATTTTCCTTTCTCATGGCGATGGACTGTAGGCCTGTGTTTGCCTTCCACCGACTCGCGGTGACTGAGTGGGGCTGGGCAGATTTGAACTGCCGTCGCAGGGTCCCAAACCCCGAAGGATAGACCAAGCTACCCCACAGCCCCGGCGCCGCGAGGTACCGGATCGCGCGATAAATACGTTGTCTCAAGCGCGCGGCTTCGGCTTACCGACGGAGGCCCATACATCCTTCGCGGCGGCGCGAATCGCGGCTTCGCTCGTCTTCCGCGGCCTCCATCCTTTCGACTTGATGCGATCGAGCGCGAGCTGCATCACGCGGACATCTCCGGCCCAACCGCGGCCCTCGCCCGCTCCTCCGGTCCACCGGTATTCGACGTCGGCGAGGCCGAGTTCGTCGCAGATGGCATCGGCCAAGGAGCGCACCGTGATCGTGTCGTCACTCCCGAGATTGTATACGGACACGGGCTGGTCTGCCGCTCGGATTCCGGTGGAAATTCCGGCGACCACGTCGTCAATGTAGACGTACGACTTCGCCGTCCCCGGGTCTGATCCAAGGATCTCGAGGTGCCTCGGATCGCGGGCCAATTTCCGAACGAGGTCCACGACGACCCCATGGCCGCTCCGGCCGCCGACCACGTTCGCCATGCGGAAGATGACCGCTTGCACTCCGAACGTGTGCGCATACGCGGATAGGAGGGCCTCGTCTGCGAGCTTCGTCGCGCCGTAGATGGAAATCGGCTCCAACGGCGAATAGTCCTCCGGCGTCGGGACGACGGATGCCTCGCCGTAGATGGTGGACGTCGACGTGAACACCACCTTCGGCACCTTCGCCGCACGGCAGGCCTCGAGGACGCGATAGGTGGCGAGGATGTTCTCGTCGATCAGAGGCTTGGTCCCATTACGCCCCAAGCGCACGTCGGGATTCGCGGCGAAATGGTACACGAGGTCCGCGCCGCGGAAGATGGGACCGAGGTCCCCCCGGAGCAGGTCCTGCTTCCGGAGCGTCGCGCCCGACTTCAGGGCGCCCTCCAGGTTCGCCCGTTTCCCCGCCTTCAGATGGTCCACCGCGACGACATCCGCCTCGCGGACAAGGGCGTCCGCCACGTGGCTCCCGATGAAACCGGCCCCGCCCGTGATCACGACCTTCGGTCGGGCCATGCGGGTCGACAGAACTCGCGGAGCGTAATCAAGGTTGCTTCGGACCTCGGAGGTGGGCGAGGAGGGCGGCCACCGCCCGCGCCCGATGGGAAACGCGGTTCTTCTCCGTCACCGTCATCTCCGCGAAGGTCTTCGCCGCTCCCTCCGGGACGAAGATCGGATCGAATCCGAAGCCGCCGGTTCCTCGCTCGCCGGCCGCGATCGTCCCGCGGCACTCTCCGTGGAAGACCTCGTGGGATCCACCCTGCCGAAGGAGGAACACGGTCTCGAACGTCGCGGCACGGGTCTTCGCGTCCTGCAGGAGCTTCAGAAGGCCGGGATTCCCGAGGCGCTTGTGGACGTACGAGGAGTACACGCCGGGAAATCCGCCGAACGCGTCCAGGAACAGTCCCGAGTCGTCGATCAGATAGTCTCCTCGGATCTGGTCGTCGAGGACCGTCGCGGCGAAACGCACGACCTTCTCGAGGCGGTCCGCCTGGATCTCCGGGTAGCTCCGATCTTCGCGGACGATATTCACCCCCGCGTCGGCGAGGATCGCGGAGACCTCGCGGTATTTGCCTTCGTTCGTCGTGACGAACGCGATCACGTGTAGCGCCCTCGGGACTCGATCTCCTTGACGGTCGCGATCACGCCGTCCGCCTCCGGCCCCATGACCTCGCGGTATCCGCGGACGACTTCGCGGTAGTACGCCGTCGCTCGGGCGTGGGCGCTCACCAAACCCTCCCGCAACAGATGGAGGTCCACGCCCCGAGCCTCGCGACCTCGGTCTTTCCCACCGAGGCTGAAGTCGATCATTACGATCCGCCCGTCCCGCCAGAGCATGTTCGACGTCGTGAGGTCCCCGTGGACGATCCCGGCCCGATGCAATCGACCAATCACGCGGCCCATCTCGCGCGCCACCTCGAGCCCGGCGGAACCACGGCGGTCCAGGACCTCTTTGAGGGTCGGGCCCGAGACGTATTCCATCACGATCTTGGCCTCCACTAGGTCGATGTCGTAGATGATCGGGACCGGGACTCCGGCGGCGCGGGCCTCGGCCATGAGACGCGCTTCGATCCGGATCCGAGATCGACGGAGCCCGTCGTCGAGTTCCGTCAGTCGATAGGATTTCGGCACGCGAACCTTGTCCACGGCGGGGCGACCGAGGAACTCGGTCCGCCGGAGTTCGGCCTCGGCCCCCCGTTTGATCAGCACACCCGCGCGATGTGGGCCGGCGACAAAAACCTTTCATCGACCCCCTCCGATCAGAGGAGGCGAGGGGTCAACCGGACGGCTGGAGGAATCGTGAGGCCTCGGAGGCCGCCCCTTCGCTCCGAGCGGGTGCGAAATCCGGTGGGAGGCACCGCGCGTATCGCGGTTCCAGGATGCGCCCTTCGAGCAGCACGATGGCGGCCCGGTCCCGCTCGCTCCGGATGGCCCGGCCGGCGGCCTGAAGGAGCCGGTTGACGGCGGGATAGACGACCGCATAATCGTGGCCCTTCGCGAACCCGAACTTCCGGGCGTAGTAATCTCGGAGGGCCTCCCCTTCCACGCTCGGCGGGCTCAGCGGAAGACCGACCACGATGACGGCCGCGAGGAGGTTGTCATGGTAATCGACGCCTTCGCTGAGGGACCCGCCCTGGACCCCCAGGAGGAGGGCGCCGCCCTCCGTCCGGGCGAGCCGCAAGGCCTCGAGGGCCCCGTCTCTCTGGGTCTTGCTCCAGTCCGGGCGCTCTACGAGGATCATCTTCGGGATGCGGGCGGCCCGGAGGCGACCGTGCGCCTCGCCGAGCAGCTCGTACGAGGGGAAGAACGCCGCGACGTTCCCGGGTACCGCCGCCGCGATGCCGCCAATCTCCCGCGCGATCGCGTCGTGCATCTCCTTGCCCCGTTTCACGAAAAGGGTCGTGACGTTGGGAGAGACGAGGAGCAACCGGTTTTCCCGCGGGAACGGCGATGCGTACGTCCGGAGCACTCGGCGGCGGGCCGCGATCCCGAGGAGGTCCGCGTACATCTCCGCGGGGAAGAGGGTCCCGGACATCAGGATGCTCGCGTGGACCCCGTCGAACACGGACCGGCTGAGGACGCTCGGGTCCAGCAGCCGGAAGGCGAACTTCCCGTCCGGCCCTGGAACGACGAGCCGCAGGATGCCCTCGTCCTGATCCCGCCATCGCACGAAGAACTCCGCAATCTCAGGAAGGTGCGACGGGACACCGCGCCGGACCGCGTCCTCCCCCGCGAACGCCAAGTCCTCCACGAACGCCGTGTAGCCGCGGGTCTCGCCCCCCTTCCGGCGGAGGCCCGCCTCGACGACGTCCAGGAATTCATCCTTGCGGGCGATCCGCTCCGAGCGCAACGCGGTGAGGAATCGCTCCATGGATTTGGCGACCCCGACGAGTTCGTGGGCCACCTCCCCGTCGATCGACCGTGCCTCCTTTGCGGCCTTCAACAGGTCCCCGACCGCGAGGTCGCCGACCAAATGGGCGCGGATCCGGTCCGGGAGGTTGTGCGCCTCGTCGACGATGAGGATGAGATCCTCGAGG
>VBLU01000124.1 GCA_005879065.1 Methanobacteriota archaeon | reverse complement strand
CCGAGATCCGAGCGTTCTCAGGAAGCAGACGCAGGATGGCACGCCCGAGTGTGCTCTTCCCGCATCCGCTCTCTCCCACGAGCCCAACGGTCGTTCCCTTCTCGATCGTCAGGTCCACGTCCGTGACCGCGTGAACGGGCCCGTCCGGCGTGTCAAAGGTCACGGAGAGGCCTTTGGCCTCGAGAAGGACCGTCAGGCTTCCACCTTCGCCTTGAAATCCTTCTTCCGCAGGAGCGGATTCAGGATGTCGTTCAACCCTTCGCCCACGAACGTGAGCGCGGTCGTCAGGATCAGGATGAACAGGCCTGGATAGAACGTGGCCCACCAGGACGCTTCGAACCGCTGCCAATTCAAGCTGATGTCGAAGCCCCAGTCCGGGATGCCCGGGGGAAGTCCGAGGCCGAGGAAGGTGAGTCCGGCCTCCGTCAGGACGGAGTCCGCCGCGTTCACACTGAAAATGACCGGTATGCTTTGTGCCACGTTCGGAAGAACATATCGGATGATGACCCTCCGGCGTGGCATCCCGAGGGCGATGGCGGCCTCCACGTACGGCTCTTGTTTTACCGCGGCGACATGGTTCCGAATCACGCGGAAATACGTGGGAATGTAGATGATGGCGATCGCGACGGAGATATTCAGGATTCCGCGACCGATGATGGCGGCGATCACGATCGCGAGCAGGAGCCCCGGAAAAGCGTAGATCGAATCCATGACGAGGACCAGGATCCGGTCCAACCGTCCGCCGACGAAACCCGAAAGAAGTCCGATTGGCAGACCGATCGCGAGCGAAATGGTCGTCGCGACCGCGATAATCGCGAGGGGCACTCGGGCGCCCCAGATGATCCGGCTCAATACGTCTTGCCCGGACCGATCGACGCCCATCACGAAACGACCGCCGGGGGGCGTTTCCGGGTCCGCCACCTTCGTATTCGGATCGAACGGCGCGAGGAACGGTGCGAAGATGGCCATGACGATGATCGCGAGGACAATCCCGATTCCGATCCAGACGATGATTCCCGCGGCTGTCCTGGACTCGCGAAGGAAGTGCGCGAACAGACGGCCTGCCGGCCGGCCGACGAAACGACCCAGGATTGTCGCGCGGCCTCTCGCATCCCCGCCGGCCATGGCCCACCTAATATCGGATGCGAGGATCCACGAACGCGTTCACGATGTCGATGAGGAGGCTGATGACGACCATCAGAATGCCGTAGTAGACGACCGCTCCTTGGATCGCGGGATAATCGCGGTAGCTGATCGCATAGAACACAAAACGGCCCATGCCTTCGAACGAGAAGACGGTCTCCGTCAAGATGGCCCCGCTGAACAACAACGCGAACGTGAGGCCCATCGTCGTGATAACCGGGACGAGGGCGTTCTTCAACGCGTGCCGGAAGAATACAGAGCGTTCCGGAATCCCCCTCGCGCGTGCCGCCTCCACGAAATCCGAGCCCATCGACTGGATCACGTTGACGCGCGTAATGCGAATGAAGAATCCCGATAGGACAATCCCGAGCGTGAGCGAAGGGAGGATCAAGTGGGCGACCGCGTCCGCAAAGCCTCGGAGATCACCGGACAAAAGGGTGTCGACCGTGTACATGCCTGTGAACCGTGGTGGCAGGTTGAGTCGTGGCGAGAAGCGACCGGACACCGGCAACCATCCGAGCCACAATCCGAAAATGAGCTTCAGGATGAGGCCGAACCAGAAGATCGGGATATTGTACGCCATGGAGGCGAAGATGCGGGTCCCGAAATCGGTGGGCCGATCGCGGCGGGTCCCGGCGAACGTGCCCAAGCCGATCCCAAACACGCTCGCCACGATCATCGAGGAAATCGTGAGCTCGAGCGTGGCGGGCATTCGATCCTGGATTTCCTGGATCACCGGTTTGCTCGACACGATGGACGTCCCCATGTTCCCGGTGAAGACGCCACGCAGGTACGTGAAATACTGGACATAGAGAGGATCGTACAGGCCCAGCTCCCGCTTGATCTGGTCGATGACCTGGGGATTCCCTTTCTCGCCGTAGATCGCGCTCACGGGGTCACCCGGCGCAACCCGAAGCAAGAGAAACGTGAACGTCAGGAGGATCAGGAGCATGGGAACCATCAGCAGGACGCGGGTGATCACGTAGGCCCGAAGCGAAGCGGACGATCCCGCCAAATGGTTCTCCTCCCTACTGATGGAGAAAGGGAGAAAAGGAAAAAAGGTTGGGGTTTCCAGTCGTCCGACTCACGAAACGCTGATCGTGAAGTATCGGAAGAACTGGATCGGGTCCAGCACGATCCCGGAAACGGTTGGCTTGAACACGACGGTCTGCTTTGTCTGCCAAAGCGGGATGTACGGCACGTCGGCAGCGAGCCCCGACTGGATGTCCCCGAACAGGCTCGCCCGTTGGGTCGGATCCGCCGTCGCGGCTTGCGCCTCGATCTTTGTGTCCATCGACGCGTTGTGGTACCAGTTCCCGAAGGACGCGCTGCCACCCGAAGCCCAGTGCAGGAACGGGAAGACGTAGTCGTCCGAGTCGAAATAGTCCGGGAACCATCCCAGGAGGAAGACGTCGAAATCGCCCGCTCTCCAGGCGGCCTTGTAGTCCGTCCACTCCCTGAGGTCCAAATTCACCGTGACCATGCCGGTCGCTTCCCACGCCCGCTTCAAGGCCTGGGCGACGAAGATCTCCGGGTCGCCGTAGTGGCTCGGGGTATACCAGAGCTTGACGACGAACTTGTTCGTGGCGCTGAAGCCGGCTTGCGTCAGCAAACTCTGAGCGGCGGCCAGGTTCGGAGAGGCACCATACGCCGTCTTGAAGGCGTCCTGATGACCGAACATCCCTTGTGGGACCAGGCTGTACAGCGGTGCGACCGTTCCCGAATAGGCGCTCGTGGAGATGTCCGTGCGGTTCGAGGCGTATGCGAGGGCCTTTCGGAGTAGCGCCCCGCTTGCATCCGAGAACACGGTGGTGTGGGGGCACTTACCCGCAGGAAGGGGACGTATCGCCGAAACGTCCGCAGCACCGCACATATTGAACACGAGGTATCGGATGACCGGACTGTCGCCCTGTTGCGTCTTCACGGCGGAGTTCGTTGCGAAGTCCGCAAAGTCCGGAGGCAGAAGGCTCCGGTACGCGACATCGATGGCACCCGTCTTCATCGCGAGCTTGAGGTCGACCGCCGTCGTGAAACGGACGATTGTCACACGCGACATCTTCGGCGGCGTTCCATAGTAGTTCGGATTCGCGGTGAGCTCGTACCGCTGGTGCGGCAGGTAGGTGCTGAGTCGGTACGGACCACTCGACACGATTACATTCGGATAGAACTTCTTTGTGTCGAAGGATTTCGGTTCGACCGGAGCCGTGATTGTGAATGCGAGAAGAGAGACGAATGGCGACCACTTTTGTCGCAATGTCACTTTCACGCTCAGAGCGTCGACGATCTGCACGCCCTGAGCTGTATAGTTTGCCCACGCGGAGTCCTTCCGGGTGGCGTTCGCGGTGTCTCCAGGAACGGTCCAATATTCCTGAGTCCCAACGACGTAGCCTAGGAGGAACGCCGGTTCGCCGTTGAGTTTGACGACTCGGTCGAGAGAATATTTCAGCACGGTCGCATTGATCGGCGTTCCATCCTCGAACTTGAGGTTCGCGCGCAGGTGGAGCGTATATGTGAGCTCGTCCGCGCTGATCCCGCCGTTCGTCAAACTTGGGACCTCCGACAGCAAGTCCGGCGTGAGGTTCGTCGTTCCTGGCACATACGTTAGGAGCATCGCCATTGTGTTTTGGATGATGTTCCCGGAGAAGTAATCGTAGGCATCCGCGGGGTCAAAGGTAATCTCGTCGTCGGTTGTGCCGACCACGAGGACCCTCGCGGGTTGCGGTGCGGTCAGGACCACGTATGCCGCGGCCCCTCCTACGAGGAGGATGACCACAATGACCACGACGATGGCAAGTAATCTCCGGCTTCCCCCGCGCACTGGTGTTGCTGGCTCAGGTGTTACCAAGTTCATCCGCCCCTTGTCCGTTACCCAACTCGGACCGCCGTTCGGCCACGGTATTCGGTGTGCGGTCTTAAGCGTTTTCCAGCGGTGACGGCGGAGTTCGTCAGATGTCCAACGTACTCTGCCTGCCGCCGGTATGGTGCAGGCGCTCGATGGCCTTCTGCACCCGGTCGCGGGAGAATTCGCGCTCCTCGCAGAGAAAGCGAAAGACGGCTCGCTCGTCCGGGGACCTTAAGGCGGGGACCGATTCGGTCGACACCGGAGGGTTAGCGAAGAAACTCCGGATCGCCTCGAGCGTCTCAGGCAACGCGGCGGACACCTCGGCTGGAGCACCTTCGAGAGATTTCCATTCCCGAATTCGTTTCACCGCGGTCTTCGGTCCGATTCCT
>VBLU01000123.1 GCA_005879065.1 Methanobacteriota archaeon | reverse complement strand
CCGCCGGCGGATATCTCGCGGGCAAAGTTGCTGCGGCCGGATACGAGGTCGCGCTCGTCGAGGAGCACCGGGAGATCGGGGAGCCGATCCAGTGCGGCGGCCTCGTCACGCCGCGCGTCTTCGAATACGTGCACTGCAAGGAGACGATCATCGGCGGGGTCCACGGGGCCGAACTCTATTCTCCATCGGGTCGCAAGCTCGTGATCGACGGGCACCAGACGGAAGCGGTCGTCGTGCAACGGGCCATGTTCGACCGCGCGATCGCGACGGACGCGGTGCGGAAGGGAGCCCACACGTTCCTGGGGGCGCAGGCCCAAGACGCCCGGCGAGAGGATGGCGGCGTCGAGGTCGTCCTGGATCAGGACGGGGAGCCCAAGACGCTCCGGTGCAAGATCCTCGTCGGCTGTGACGGAGTCCGCTCGAACGTCGCGAAATGGTTCAACATCCTCCGGCCCAGGAAGATCATCCCCGGCTTCGAGGTGGAGATGACGGGCGTGCGAGGAGACCCGGGGTTCGTGAAGCTGTTCATCGGAAACGAGATCGCGCCGGGATTCTTCGGTTGGATCATCCCGAGCGGAGACACGGCGCGGGTTGGCCTCTGCGTGGGCGAAGGTAACGCGTACGCGTACCTGGAGCGGATGTTGCTCCGGCCCGAGGTCCGGCAATACACGAAAGGCGCCCAACCCATCCTGTACATCGCCGGAGGAATCCCGCTCGGGTTTCCGAAGCGCACGTACGCGGACAACGTCCTGGTCGTCGGCGACGCCGCCTGCCAGACGAAGGCGGTCTCGGGCGGCGGCATCTTCACAGCGCTCACCTGTTCCGACCTCGCGGCCGATACGGCCATCGACGCTCTCCAGGCGCGTGATTATTCGGCCCGAATGCTCCACGGATACCATCGGGCTTGGACGAAGTCCATTGGTAAAGAACTGCGAAAGGACCTCGCCATCCACGAGAGCTTTGTCAAACTCAACGACGAACACTTCGAGGAGCTGTTCGATATCTTCGACAATCCGGAGATGCTCCGGCTCATCGAAAAGAAAGGCGACATCGACTTTCCCTCAAAGGTCGGCTGGGCGCTCCTCCGGGAGGATCCGCGTCTCCTGAAGTACGTCGGGAAGGCCCTGCGGTCCATGATCGCGAAGAACGTCGGGCTCTAGCGCTTCCGACCCTCACCCGCCATCCGTCCATCCTCGAATTGGATTCTAGAAGGCGTACCATTTGCCCTCTTGCGGCATCACGACCTCGCGCCCTTCGAGGGCGTCCGCGAGGATCTGCCGGTTCTCCCCATGCATGAGGACGACGCGCCGCGGGTCGCAGGCCTCGATGAACCGGACGAGTTCGTCATGGCCCGCATGGGCGCTGAAATCGAACTTCTGCCACTCGCACTTGATGTCGACCGTGACGCCGTACATGTCGATCACGCCCTCCTCGACGAGCCGCCGCCCGTTCGTCCCTTCGACCTGATAGCCGGTGAGCAGGACGGCGCTGCGCGGGTCCTCTCGGATCTTCTCCAGATATCGGAGGACGGGACCGCCATCGAGCATGCCGCTCGTCGTGACGATCACCTCGCCCTGGACCGCCATCTCAGAGTCCCGGGGACCGCGGACGACGGACACATGGTGCATCGCCTTCCGAAGGGCCTTCACCGATTTGATGTATTCCGGGTTCTCGACGTAGATCGAGTTCACCTTCTTCCCCATCCCATCGAGCCAGACCTCGTGTCGGGCCTTCGCGAGCGTCAGGATGACGTCCTGCGTCCGTCCCACGGCGAACGACGGGACGAGGGCGAGTCCCCCGCGGTTCACCACCTGCTCGATCTTCCGCAGGAACGCGTGTTCCGATTTCAACCGCTCCGGGTGCTGCCGACCCGCATATGTGGACTCGATGAACAGGGTGTCGCAGGGTACGGGCTTGGCGCCCCACACCAGGTCCGTCGTCAGCGTATGCAGGTCGCCCGTGAACAGGGAGGTCTCCGCGCCGTTCACCTCGTACATCGTCGCGCCGGGGATGTGGCCCGCGGGATGGGCCGTCACCTCAAGCTCGCCCATGTCCACGTTGTCCCCGAAATCGATCGTGCGGAATCGGCGCCTCGCGGTCCGGAGGTCGCCGTCATCGAAGGGAGCGTCGAATCCTTCCGCGTCCGCGATCTTGAGGGAATCTTGGAGCAGGAGGTCCGCCACGTCCGCCGTCGGCGGCGTGAGCACGACGTCGACATCCTGGCGGCGGGTGACCCAGGGGATCATGCCCGTGTGGTCCAGATGCGCGTGGCTGATGAACATCCCGTCCACGGGAGGGGCGGGCAACGGGTATTGGGGCGGATCGCGCGGCAATAGGCCGTAATCGAAGAGGAGGGAGGTGGGCCCCTTCTTCAGGATCATCCCCAGGCGGCCGACCTCCGAGGCGCCGCCGAGAAACTGGAAATCCATCCGTTCCGCCGTCGATACCTCCGGCGTCTATAAGACCTTCGCCGCGGACGGGAGCAGGAGGCGCTGACATCGGATCGCGCGCGCCATCCGACGTCGTCCGATGAGGACCATCGCCGCCTCCAGGAGCCGGTCGCTCCCGAAGAATCGGTCCGCGAGCTTCTTGATGCGCACACCTTGCTCCAAGGGCCCGCCGACGGCGGCGCGCCAGCGCGTCTCGTACGCGTCGAGCGGCGTGCCATCGAGGAGATGGTCTGCGGCCGTCAGACGAGCATCGCATTGTCCTTCACCGTTCGAGGCGGAGGCCCCATCACCGGCACGAACCCACCGGTCGCCTTACCGGGCTCCAGGCCCCGCGACCGGACGAACCGGTCGAACAGACTCTGCAGGTTCCCGTGGAAGTACTGCCACGTTCCCAGACCGACGTTCGCGCAATGGGCCTTCGGAATGATCCATGCGTATCCTCCCGGGGCGAGGTTGCCGAAGAACATGTCCGTCGAGTTGCTGAAATCGCCGTCCGCGGTCGCGCTCATCGCGGGCGCGGATACCGGCCACTCGAGGCCGACGGACTTCGCCACGGTGGAGCGAGGACCGTCCGAGCCGATCACGACCTTCCCCTGGAACGTCCCGTGGTTCGTGGCGACCTCTTCGCCGTGGACTCGAACGACGGTCGTCTCCGTCATGATCTCCGCGCCTTCGTCGACGGCCTGCGCCGCGATCCCTTGATCCATCCGGTCCCTCCGGACCGTGAACCCCTTGAACGGGACCTCGTATCGACGGCCCTTCGGCGACCAGATCCGAATCACGGGGGTGTCGACCTCGCGCACGTGATAGGGGACCGCCATGAGATCCTCCAGTCCCTCCACGTCAGGGAAAATCGACCGAATTTCCTCGTTGTGCGCGACATATTCGCCGCATTGCACGGGCACGCCGATCTCCTTGCGCTTGTCGACGAGGAGGACCTTGAGCCCGCGTCGCGCGGCGTACCGGGCGGCCGTTCCACCCGCAGGCCCGGAGCCGACCACAATCACGTCGTACGGCGATGGCATTCCGCCACCTCCTCACGTGTCGCGCGACAGGACATAATCGACGAGGCGGATCATGCTCGCCTTCGCATCGCTGTCGGCGATCGGGTCCAAGGCCTTCTTGGCGAGCTGCCCATACGCCTGCGCGTCGAGCCGGGCCTTTTCGACGGCGCCGGAGTCTCGTAGGAGGGACAGGACGCGCCGGACGTCGACATCCTGTTTCCGATGCTTGCGGACGAGCCGCTCGAGTGCTCGGACGTCGATGGCGCTTCCGTCGTTGAGGGCGTGGATCGTCACCAGGGTGACATTCCCTTCCCGCACGTCCGTGCCCGGCGGCTTGCCGAGGCGAGACGCGTCTCCCACGACGTCCAGGACGTCGTCGACGATCTGGAAGGCCATCCCCAGGTTGATCCCGTAGTCCCCGACGGCCTCGATGTGCTCCAGCCGCGCGTTCGCCAGGAGGCCCGCCACCCTCGCCCCCGCGGACATGGGGAGGGCCGTTTTCCGCTGGATGATATCGAGGTACTCGCTCCGCGTCACCCCAGTATCGTGGGCGTGGCGTTTCTGGCGGATCTCGCCCTCGGCCAGGGCGGCGCAGACGTTCGCGGTGATCTCGACGATGTCGTCGTCGAACCGGCCGCCGATCCCGAAGGCCTTGACGAAGAGGAAGTCCCCGGTCACGAGCGCATTCTGGAGGCCGAATTTCTTGTACGCGGCGAGGCGCCCGCGGCGCATATCCCCGCCGTCGTTGATGTCGTCGTGGATCAACGTCGCGGAATGGATCAGCTCAAACGCCGCGGCCAGGTCTACGGCTTGTCGGACTTCCGTCCCGCCGAGGGCGCGGAAGGCGAGCAAGGTGACCATGGGCCGGATCCGCTTGCCCCCGGACTCGATCACATAGCGCGCAATGTCGTGGAGTAGGGGTTCCTCGGTGACGATGCTTTCCCGGATCCGGGCTTCGACCAAGGCCAGTTCAGTAGCGACCCCAAAGTCGAGCGAACCCATGATCCGGGCCGTCCCATCGCGAGCTATCGCCCGGCCTTATATAACCATTTCCAGGGCATTGCACCCATGCGGGAGTAAATTGGTGCAGGACGAAACCGGCGTGGACGGCGACGCCTCGGCGACTCAGGAGCTGCGGGCGACTTCGTCGATCGCCTCGGCGATGCCCTTCGCGGGCACGGCTCCGTTCCCCGCGACGCGACGGATCGTCGGTGCGATGGCTTCGAGGAACGTGTGGATCATGTCGTCGCGGTTGCCGATCCAATCCGCCATCATCACGACGGGCATCATGATCGTCATGAACGGGTACACCAGGGTGTCGTCGTGCACGTCCGTGGTGGCGAGGCGAATCGCCTTCGACGTGAGGTCCGCGATCCGTCGGAGATGACCGTCGTAGTCATCGATCGTCAGGTGCGGATTGTAGTTCTTCAACGACGTGAGGTCGCGGAGCTCCTTTTCGCGCATCGCAATCAAGGACAGGTTCGCGATCCCGTTCCGCAGGTCCTGGTGGATGCTCACGACGTGGTCCATCAAGATCACGGCGGCGTCGTAGTAATACCAGCCCGCGAGGAAACTCTTCATGTGTTTGATGTCGTACGGCTGGTTGGTAAAGGCCATGTCGATCAGGTTGTGTCGGCTCGCGGCGCTCACATGGCCTCCGAGCTTCTCCCACCAGTACATCGTGTCGTCGGGGGCGTAGAAGTTCTCCATGATCTTCTCCATCTTGGGGATCGAGAAGTTCGGTTCCTTCTGGAACATGGAGAGCGCCTGGCCGAGCGCGACCCGTTCGTCCATCACCTCCATCTGGTAGAAGTAGTCGTGTCCATGGGGCGAGCCGTTCCAGAGGATGTTGAAGCCGCGGACGATGTTGTTGATCAGGTCGAACAGCGGAATCTGTTCCTGACGCAACATGGTCACGAGCCGTTTCATGAACGCCGTCGAGTCGAGGTCCGGGTCCAGCATGGAGCTGAGGACCATGTGGTGGAGGTCCTTCGCCTCCAGGTACGAGTAGTTCCCCTTGTCGATGAGGTCGTCCAGGATGCCGATCACGCATTCTCGGAAGATCTTCGCAGTCATCGAACGGTGCAGATTCTCCGTCGTCATGTGAGGGCTGTACTGCTCCGACATCATCGTCGCCCCCGCCGCGAAACGCAACGTTTGCAGGTAATTCCACACTTCACCCTGGTCCTCCCAGAAGGCGCCGGCCGGGATGTTCGGCGGCCGCAAGGGTACGCCCTCCGGAGTCGCGAGGTCCCGGAGTTGCTTCAGGCTCATGTGGACGTTCGTGATGTGGTCCCTCAAAGCGGCCTTGTCGAACCCGAAGTCGTGGAAGTCGAAGAGGCCCTCCGCGTACCCACCGAGGCGGAGCACGGTCCGCGACAGGAGATCGAGGTCTTCCCGATTGATGCCGAGAGGGTTCACTGGTTGAAAAGTCAATGCGACCGCATGATGCGTTCTCGCCCGGCCATATGAAAGGGGCCATGTTGGTTCGCCTCCATGATTCTTGATTCTGAGAGCAGCAATCGCCTGGCCGTGGAATCGTCTCAGATAACAGCCGGGGACCGCTTAAATAGCCGCGAGGGAGGGTTATAGCAAGTCAGCGGCGAGTGAGAAACTTTGGCCGACATCTCCATGGTCACGTTCTTGAGCGCCGCGAGCGCGCTCTTCCTCTCGTCCCTCATCATCGTGGCGATTTACCGCCAGAAGACGCATCAGGTCTTCCAGAAACACATCCTGCTCGTCGCCGTGTACCTGCTCGTCTGCGCGATCATCTCGAACGTCGTGATCAGCGTGTACGTGACGACGCAAGGGCAGGCCGCCCTCCAGGATGGCGTCATCCTATCCAAGCGCGTCCAAGCGACGTTCGACTACCTGTTCGGCATCGCCATCGGGGCTTTCATCTTCGTCGCCACCACCACGTCCATCAATTCCCGCCGCGACTTCGTCCAGTACATGAAGACCGAGTTTCCGAACTCGTACGTGTTCTACCTCTTCCTGATGATCATCACGATCGTCACGATCCTCTTCTCGAAGGTGACGTTCGACCCATCGAACCCGGCCCAAATCCGGTTCGAAGACTACTTCCTGTTCGTCAATGGGATCGCGGTCGCGACCCTGATCCTCTATGCGCCGTACCGCTTCATCACCTATCTCCGACAGACGAAGCCGGGACAGGAAGTTCGCCGAGACACGTACTTGATCATCCTCGGGATCAGCGGCTTCGCGCTCTGCGAGCTGCTCTTCGAGATCGTCCTGCCGTACGTCGGGATTGCGACGTGGCGTGCGCCTGGTTTCATCTTGGAAATGGCCCTCGTCGGGCTCATCGCGTTCGGCGTGCGGGGGGAATCCTTCCTCCAGGAGCTGATCGTCCCGGAGGCGGAGGCTCACCTGCTCACGAAGCCGACCTATGCGTTGGACCGCGGGGTCACCTACGTGGTCCTGGAACGGGACGCAGGGCAGGCCTTCGAGATCTTCAAGGACCTGGTCACCCACGGAGCTCAGGGGCTGTGCATCACGCGCCGCGCCCCGAAGGCGGTGATGGCAGAATACGGCCTCGAACGGACGCCCGTCCTGTGGCTGAGTCGGGTCGCCGCCGAGAAGAACGTGATCCGGCCGAGTCCTCCGGAAAACGTCGCCATGGCGATCGAACATTTCATCGAGGCGAGCGAGCGTCCGACCGTC
>VBLU01000089.1:24296-36567 GCA_005879065.1 Methanobacteriota archaeon | reverse complement strand
TTCGCATGTGGAGTCCGTCCGATTGAGGCCGATGAAGACATCCCTTCTCTATGGATGTTCGGGTCTCATCTTAGCTGTCCGATAGAGCGACACGTGGAGTCGCAAGTCTTTTGACCGCCGAGTCCGTTCTCTGACCCTCATGCGCCTCGTCCTCCTCGGGCCTCCCGGAGCCGGCAAGGGCACGCAAGCCGCGAAGCTCTCCGCACACCTGGGCGTGCCGCGGATCTCCACGGGGGACATCCTCCGTCACAGTGTGGCCGAGGGCACCGAACTCGGGAAGAAGGCGAAGGCATACATGGACTCCGGAAAACTCGTGCCGGACGAACTCGTCATTGCGATGACAGAACGCCGCCTGAAAGAGAAAGATGCGAAAAAGGGATTCATCCTCGACGGCTTCCCGCGGACGATCGCCCAGGCCGAAGCCCTCTCGAAGCTCACGAACCTCGACGCGGCCGTGAACCTGTTCTTGGAGCCGGAGGAGCTGATCAAGCGGAACACGGGACGACGGGTGTGCCCGAAGGACGACACCGTCTATCACATCTTCATGAACCCGCCGAAGAAGGCCGGCGTCTGCGACAAGTGCGGGACGCCCCTCGTGATTCGCGCCGACGACCGCGAGGATGTCGTGAGGAAACGAATTGAGACCTACGAGAAACAGACCGCCCCGTTGATCAAGTACTACCGCGACCGCGGACTCTTGAAGGAAGTCTACGCGACCGGCTTGATTGAGGAGATTTTCCTTCGGACGATCGAGGCGCTCAAAACCTGAGCCCTCCAGTCGTCCGGAACCGAAGTGGGAATGGATGGACGGGTTCGACCTCGTGGCCATTGCGACCCTCGGGCAAACGGTCGTCCTCACCGTCACCCTGATCGTCTTCATCCTTCAGCTGAGGAGCCAGACGAAGGCGATCAAGGATGCCGCCTACCAGGGCGTCTTGGACGACTACAACGACATCATTCGAACCCAGGTCAATCGACCGGAGATCGGGGAGCTGCTGGACGATCTCGTGAGACCCGGTTCCGTCTCCGCAGCCGACCTTCCGCCCCTCTCGTCCCGAGAGAAACTCGTGCGAAGTTATCTCCTCATGATCTATGGATTGTTCGAGAGAGTCTACATCCTACACGAGAAGCGGTGGATCGACGACGCCTCGTGGCGTGAATGGGCGACCTGGATCGAGGTCATGTGCCGAAACCCGATCTTCACCCATGTGCACACGATCTCCCGCGGGATGTTCAACGCCTCCTTCCAGGAATACCTGACCGGTCTTATGGCGTCTTCATCGGTCGCCGACGGCGCACGATCCAGGGCGCCGAAATCCTGAGAGATTGTACTTCATTTTGAATGCGAGACTTTAGGCATAGAGCACGTTTGCCCTGCAAGCCCTCGTAGGTTAGCTTGGACAGACTACAGGCCTGCGGAGCCTGAGACCTGGGTTCGAATCCCAGCGGGGGCGTCCCGATTATCGGTATCAAACCCTGCCGCTCGGCCTGTTCATCATCACTTCCAAGAGTAGGCACCGTACTGATAGGACGGTCGAACCGAGCAGGTTCGCCTATTTCCAAAGTTTATAACAGACCACATAGGGATGAGATCATGCCACGTATCGAGGGCGTAAGTCACCTCGGTCCTGTTCGATCAAGCAGCCTTCGCCCAACGTTGAAGTGAGGTGCAGGCCCCGTTGCGAACGCGCTCTCGAAGCACGGGCTACGCTCGTCAAGGCTGCGCGCCGCCGCGCGCCGTCCGGTTCTTGGCTCGATTCACGAGCCAACAGGTGGGCTAGTCGGCCAATCAATGGTGAACGCCTTTCCCGTCAGTTCTTGGTAGAGGGCTGCATTCTGGATTTGGAGATAGAACACCCCGTCGAGAAACTCCAGGGCCACGATGTTGAACGTGTTGTCAAGTAGGACCGACGTGACATCCGACTTCCGCAGGTCCTGCACTAGGGCCCTTAGCTTCGGATTCGGGTGGGCTCTTTCGCCGTAGATGAGCAGGTCGAGAACTCGGCGATTGGTGAATCGCTCCCTGTAGACGACCTTCCCGGTTTTCTTCTGGCGTCGCTCGTATAGTAATTCCGACTCTTCGTCGAGTTGGGCATTGATCTTTGCGCGGGCGTCAAGGAAGTATGTCTTGTGTGGACTCTCAACCGGTAGCCGCTCATAGAGTTGGGCCATCCGCCGCAGGCTTGTCGGGTCATTCTGCTTCAAGAGCCGGAGGGCAAGAATCATGGCATCAACCGCCTCCTCGTCGGGTCCGCGAATTTCTGCCTTGATCCGCTCTCCTATGCGCCCCGAGATGGTCACTCCTGAGGGCTTGGTGACCATGTCGTGAACGAACTTTCTGCGTCGGAGCCGATTGACTGTCTCATTGAAGAGTTGCATCTGGGATAGGTCTTTGGCACGCGGTTTCGGCGGATCGGTCACGAGGAACTCCCGCTGATGAGCGACTACACGCGCCGTCGTCTCTTCGCGCGGTGTCTCCGTTGCCTTTCTCGGGCCTGCATCCGCCTTCTAAGGGGCCCGTAGAAGGTCGTCCAGACGAAGAAGGAGCCTGCGTCGTCGTGCGAGCGAAAGGCCCTCTCGTCGAGAATCACCGCCCCCGAGGGGATGTCCCCAGGGTTCGGATTGATCACCATCTCGGTTCCGTTCCTGTCGGGGCTCCTGAATATGACCGCCCGAAGCGGTGCCCGCCGATCCTCGTAGCTCGGGCGCCCGCGCTTCGGGTACCACGGATTCCGGTGGCGATTGTGGTGACCTCGCTGGTTCATCTCGAAAAGGGAGAGCTTGCTCCCCTCCGGTCGGTGAGCCAAGTAGTGCGGGTCGGGTCTCATGACAGGGAAACGGAATCCCACCTGGACGATTGTCGTGAGAATCTGCCCGCACTTGGGGCAGGCGTACCGGCTCCAATCGAACGATGGATCGAGCGGCCAAGCGTACATGTCGAGCGCCTGCTTCGACCACGCCGCGAGGCCCTCCGCGGCCTCCGGACCATACGGGTCCACGTGTCACGCTAATTTCCGGGGACTTTAAAGAGGTAGCGGGAGGCATGACGAGGTGGCCGGGTTCCAAAGCATGGTAACGGGCCCGCCCTGCAAGCGGGTTTTCGCCCGTTCAAATCGGGCCCCGGCCACCTTTTCGTCGCGCGGGAGATGGACGGCACCCGCCAAAAGACTGTTGCCGGTGGGACCCCGAGCTTCCGAAGATGGCTCGGATCGGTCCCCGCTCCATGGAAAAGCCCAGATCGCGCCCACGGCCTTCCTATTGCGTCTGGGAGGTCTTTCCGTGGCGGTTTCGCGCCCATGGAGCGGGGAGCGGGGACTTCCGGAATGCGGGGCGGAATACTACTTGTCCGCTGCTTGAAGCACCTAGCCCCCGTGCGGCCCATCGTGGACCGTCGGATCGTCTTCGGCACCGGCACGGTCGTCAGCAGGATGGCCCACCACTACAACGGCCACCACGGCACCTTCGAGGCCTGTCCGAGGTGCCAGTGGGAGCCGGCGGCGCGCTGGGAGCAGGGCGCGAGCTTCGGGGTTCTCGTCACGGACGGGCCACGGGTCGTCGAGGTGTCGGAGACCGCCCGAAGCTCCTGGTGCCGTAGTGGGGGCGTTTCCGATAGTCCGTCCGCTCCCCAGCGGGGGCGTCTTCCTCCAGTCCTCGCCGAGTCATCTCGAAAAGTGTTGCTTCCATTATGGATTGGAGTGGAGACTCTCAGCACCTTTGGGAGTTTTATCGGTACCAGGACGTCCATCCGATACCAGGTCGTGAGCAATGAACATGCATTCTTCGACTCATCTGAAGGCTTAAGTCACGGATTGTCTGGAGCCCTCGATGGCCTCCACCTTGGAACTGGCCCTCCTCGCGGTGGCCCTGATTCTGAACGGACTGCTCGCGGGAGCGAGCCTCGACAAGGCGATCACCCAGCTTCCTGCCCGGAGAAAGATCGGACTTCGGGCGATGGCCGAGTACCATCGGGCGACCGACCTCGGCCCCGGCCTGTTCTTGTACCCGATCTTGGGCCTGGGCGCACCCTTGCTCACATGGGCCGCGGCGGTGGCTCTCTTCCAAGGAGGAGATGTCTCCTCAGGTGTAATTCTTCTGATTGCCTTGGGAGCGGTCCTATCGATCGGCCACGTCATCACGACCGCGATGGCGGCCCCGAACCTCCTTCGCCTGCGAAAAGGAATCCTCCCGGAGAAAGAACTCGGCGAACTGTATCAACGCTTCGGAAGATGGTCCGGGGTGAGATCGCTTCTCCAAGTGTTGACGTTCGTGGTCGTGGTCATTGCGGCGGTTTCGGCCCTGTGAGTTCTCGTCCACTGCGGCCGGAGGGCCGGCTCACATCAGCCCGAGGGGGCCGAGTTTCTCCGGGAGATACGTGTCGGTCACGTAGTCGAGGCCGTACTTGGCGAGCGCCTGTTGTTCCGCCTTCTTGTTGAGCTGAAGCATCGCCTGGATCTCGGTGCGCCAGAACTCGTCGTTGAAACGAGGATCCGTCATCTCTGCGTTCAACGCGCCGATGTCCCGCGGGGTGAGGGCGTCCGTGGGCAGCTCGTAGTTCAGGATGTCGCTCGCGGTGATTCCGACGAACTCCGCAGTCGGCGTCGCCAGATACTCGGAGATATGAGCGGTCTTGATGGCTCCGTAGGCGACCGACGCATGAATTCGGAACGACCAGGGATCGCCGTCCGTAAACGTAGCCACATTAATTTTCAACTCCTCATTTAATCTTTTCAATAATCGGCGTGTACTTCGGCTGGGCTGACCTTTGAGGTGCACGAGGATGCATTTGGCGTCCTCATCGAAACCGTTCTCCACGAGGCGGTCGAACATACCTCCGGTCTCGATCGCGAGGATGAACTTCGCGTCCGACTCGATCAGTTTCACCTTTTCTTTCTCCACGTTGTAAGGGATCGTGTAACCCGCATCCCCGACGTCGTCGCGGCAGTTGATCCGCTTGCGATCTCCGTTCCGGGTGATCTCCTCGAGGGTCAGGTTCCCGATCACGCTGGCCCCGCTCTCCTCAGGCCGAAGCTTGAAGTCCTCCCGGAGGAGCTGCGTGATCACCTCCAGGTCCTCGGCCAGCAGGTTCGACTCCTCTTGTGCGTGGAACTTCGCGATGTCCCAGCCTTCGGAAATGTAGTACATCTCCCGCAGCGTCGACGACTTGCTATCGCGGATCATGTCCCGGATGAACTCGAGCACGTGCATCGTGCGGAGCAGCATGAGCGCGCCCTTCAACTTCTTCGCGCTCCGTACGCCCATCAGGCTGCCATACTTCCATACCGCATGCTTCGAATCGAACCGGATGTTCGCCTTGGTCCGGAGCGGGATTTTCATCTTCGGGATCTGGCCGCCGTCGAGTTCCTCGTAGATCTCCTCGGCAATCCCGTAGAGCGCGTCGACCGCCTTGTTCGACAGGGCGGCACCCGCTTTCGGTTTCTTACTCATCCTCGAGCGACTCCTCCGTTTCGTCGTAGTCGATCTCGCCTTCTTCCTCCGCCGCCTCGGGCACAGCCCCCTCCTCGCCCTCGAACTCCGCGTAGTTCAGTTCCCAGTCGCCGGGCAGAGGTTCGGCGCCGATCACGAGGCCCGGGTTGATCCCGCTCACGTAGACGTCGGATTCATCATACTCGGCCTCATCGAGTCCATCGAGGACAAACGAAATGGAGGCCTTCGTGACGCTGTCGATCCGCTTGAGCTCCCAGGTGATCTTGCCGTCGTCCCGGGCCTCGGCAGGCTTCGGGTCCATGGACTTCGCCTCCATCCCGCGAGGGAGGAGCAAGTGCAGGTTCAGCTTCTTTCCCGCCGAGGTGAAGTTGTGGATGTTGATCGTGACCGAGTGACGTTTCAGTTTCTTGTCGTAGGCGATTTGCTCGTCGATCCAAACGACACCCATGATTTTCGTAATCGTCGCGTCCAGAGTCGGGATCTTTTTGTTCACGATTTTCGCGGACTTTTCCGCGATTCGCGGGAGGATGAGCTGCACGATTTCGAATTTCTCTTTCGTCTTGGCTCGGTGTTCTTTTTTCGTGAGGTGCGTCTTCAGGCGGCGTCCGCCCTCTTTGAGGGCGAGGCCGAGCTCCGTCATGATTTCGTCGGCGGTTGCAACGGCTTCCTTGGCCTCGGATGTGTAAGGGACCTTTGTGGAGCACACGTGAACGAGGATGATGGCCGGGCCGAAGGGAAGGCCCTGCCCGCCCCTCTGTTCCAGGCCATATCGCCTCCAGTCCACGTTCCCCACGGACTGGGTCAGCGCGCAGCCGCCGGCTTGGTACAGCAGGGGGACCCGGTTCGCGAAGCGCAGCACCTCGACCGGCTGGTCCGGGGGCAAATCCCCTCCGTAGACGATCCCGATCTCGACTTGGAACGGGTTTCCCGAATACACCGCGGGATCGCGGGTCAGAGGAGGCGCATAGAACTCGGGTCTCAGACTCCCGAGGACGTTCTTCAGGCCTCGCTTGATGAGTCGTTCCCCAATTGGGCTCAGGCAGTCCGTCGGCGGTGACATCAACTTGGCCGATTGCATCGCGTCATGGAGGGCCTTCGCCTGTTCGAGGACGATGGACTTCGGTTTCGTGTCGGGGTCGAGTCCCGCCGTCTCACAGATCTCCTTCGCGACTCGAGAAGAGACCCGGACGAACTCTTCTTCCAGGAAGGCCGCCAGCTTGTACGATTTCGTCTCCTTCATCATGGCCATCAGGGTCCCGAGCTCAATCCCGTGGGGGTGCGGCGGGATCTCCTTGGTCTTCGGCGGGAGGTCTTCCGTGGCGCGCTCGAACGTGATGTCGTCGCCCTCGGGCGGTCGGTAGGTGATTCGTGCGTGCGGATTCACGATCGCGGTGGCCTTGAGGTACTCCGGAACGGACTGCTTCCCCGCGATGTACCGGCCCTTGAGCGGAATCTCGACCCGGGTTCCATGCGCCCGCTCCCATACCACGAAGTCCTCTTCGACCACGTTGGGCCGGTTCTTCTTCGTATCCAGGATCAATTCGATTTCGTAGGCGACGTCCTGTTCGGCGACTTTCGACCGGATCTTCGTCGGTTTCCCGGTCGTAATCTGCCCGTACATGACGGCTCCGGAAATCCCGAGTCCTTGTTGGCCCCGCCGTTGGGCACGGCTGAAAAATCGGGAGCCGTATAGCAGCCGCCCGAAGACGTTCGCCACTTCCTTCTTCACGATCCCCGGCCCGTTGTCTTCGACGACGACGAGGAACTCGTCCTTCTCCACCTTGCGGACCTCGACGAAGATATCGGGGAGGATATCGGCATCGGCCGCAGCGTCGAGTGAATTGTCGACGCCCTCCTTCACGGCGGTGAGGAGCGCCTTGGTCGCCGAGTCGTATCCGAGGATCTGCTTGTTCCGCTCGAAGAACTCGGAGACACTGATCTCGCGCTGCTTCTTCGCGAGTTCCTCCGCAATCGAGATGGCGGGCATGGCATCACAGGTGGGCGGCGGTGAGAACGCGGGGCGTTCCCATCCCTTGGCCCCGCATCTTAGGGAGTTCCATTTAAGGTTTCCTGACCAACTGTGATGGGACGATTCTATGGAGGGAGGCGGATAAACACGAGCGCTGGGGGTGTGCGAAAGTGCCAACGCCGGCGGCGTTCAGTCCTCGAATACGGCCCCGCACTTCGGACACTTCGCGTCCGTCTCTTCCACGTCGGCGCCGCAGTTCGTGCAAGTGAACGCGGTCGCCTTGGCGGCCTTACCGCCGAACGTCAGCGGGGGCTTCGCGCTCTCCTTCGGATCCTCCGTCGAGGTCTCTTTCGCCTTCTCGGCGGAGCGCGCCAGCGCCTTGGTCCGAGCCTCGCGCTGGCGCGCCGTATACCACCACAGGAAGAGGATTGCGAAGTACGTGACGACCGCGAGGATGGTGACTTGGGAGAGCGCGGTCACGTACAGGAAGAAGCCGTAGAACGTCCAGCCGGAGGCGGTCACGGGGCCGAGGTCGGGTCCTGCGTACGTCCAGTTGGAACGGTGGTCCGTCACCGAAAACGCGTATCCGTAGATGGAGTCTCCGAGCGTCTGATTGACCACGAACCAGCTCCCGGTTTTCGTGTTGTTCGAGCTGGCATTCGCCCCGAGGTACGTCATCGGAAAGGGCCGTCGATCGAAGTCGTTGATTCCCCGGACGACGGTGAGATTCAGGAATACGCTATAGTTGCTGGGTGTGTTGCTCGCCGCGGTGGTGAGCTTCACTTGGAACAAGAAGGATGTTCCGGGCGGGGCGCGATACGGACTGACCGTCCCGTTCGTGAGGGCCATGGGGCTGGTCGACAGGTCCGTGAAGCTCTGGACCGGGATGGGCTCTTTCTGCGCAAGCAGCGCCCCCGTCGACATGGCCGCCGCGAGGACGATCGCGATGAGGAAGACGACGACCAGGTTTTCCGCGAACCTCCGCAGCTTTCGCTCCCCGAGCCAGTACGGGACGACGAACGTGCTGACCGGCATGAGGAGGATGACCAGGCAAGCGAGCGGGCTCAGCGTGAGGATGTACAGCTCGGCGACGATGACGCCGAGGAGGACCAGGTACGTGATCCGGAACCACACCGTGGCTCGGAACTTCTGGAACCACGTCCGGAGGGAGACGAGAACTTCCTCGCGGGTCACGGGACGCGGCGATGCGGGCGCCTGATAAATAGGTATGCCGCTACCCTGGAGGGAGCGTTCTCGCGGCTCACTTCCACGGCCGAACCTTCTTATAGACTGGTCAAAATAGTGCGGGCCTTCCGCGGGAGGGCGTCGCGTGACGAAGCTCGTCGTGGCCATTGGTGGCAATGCGCTTCTGCCGCCCGGTGGCGGTGACGCGGCGGCCCAGCGCCGTCGAATCGAGGAGACGAGCGCGCGCCTCGCCGACCTCCTGAAAGAAGGCCACGACGTCGTCCTGACGCACGGGAACGGTCCCCAGGTCGGCAACATCCTGCTGCAGAACGAAGAGTCGCGCCACATCGTCCCCGCGATGCCGCTCGACGTGTGCGGGGCGGAGAGCCAGGCCCAGATCGGCTACCTGCTCTCTCAGGCTTTGCGGAACGAATTCGCCGCCCGCAACATCCAACGCGGTGTCGCCTGCGTGATCACCCAGGTCCTCGTGAGCGCGGATGATCCCGCGTTCGCGAACCCGACGAAGCCAATCGGGCCGTACTACGCCCGAGAGGATGAGATCGTCGTGAAGAAGGCAAAGGGCTGGAAGATGGTGTACGACCAGCGAGGGGGTTGGCGCCGAGTGGTCCCGTCCCCCCGGCCCGTCGAGGTCGTCGAAGCGGAGGAGATCCGACAGCTCGTTGCGGACGGCGACGGCCGGCTCGTCATCGCCGCGGGTGGAGGCGGCATCCCGGTCGTCCGTCGAGACGGGAAGCTCGTCGGCGTCGAAGCCGTGATCGACAAGGATCTGGCAGCCGCGGCCCTGGCCCGCGCGATCGGGTGGACGCACCTCGTGATCGCGACAGACGTGCCCCAGGTCGCGCTGGATTTCGGGAAGCCCTCCCAGCGGTTCCTGGACCAGCTCACGGTCGCGGAGGCGAAGAAGCACCTGGCTGCGGGACAGTTCCCCCCCGGGGGCATGGGACCGAAGATCGAGGCCGGGGTCGACTTCCTCGAGCGCGGCGGGGAACACGTCGTGATCACGGATCTCGCTCACCTCGTCGCGGCCGTCGGCGGAAAGGCGGGGACGCGCCTCGTCCGTAAGTGAGCCGAAGGGTTTTCTCCGCAGATCGCGTTCGCGGCGCGTCGATGGCGAAGGTCCCGAAGCGATGGTTTGAGGATTTCTTTGGAGCGGATTACCTCGTCCGCTATGTCCACCCGGAGACGGACGCCCAGGTCGAGGCGATCGACAAGATCCTCCATCTGCGGAAAGGGAGCCGGATTCTGGACGTCGCGTGCGGGTCCGGCCGCCACACGATCGGGCTGGCGAAGCGCGGGTACCGCATGACGGGTTTCGATCTCTCCCGGGCGCTTCTCGCAGAGGCCCGCAAGTCCGCGCGTCTCGCTCAGGTGAAACCGACGTTCGTCGAGGGCGACATGCGACGCCTCCGGTTCACGAACGCATTCGACGCCGCGATCAGCATGTTCACGTCGTTCGGCTACTTCGACGCGCCCGAAGAGGACCGCGAGGTCCTCCGGGGAATCGCTCGGGCGCTCCATCCTCGCGGAAAATTCCTGATGGAGATGTTCAATCGGGACAGCCTGGTCGCGAGCCTGCCGAACCAGTCCTGGCAAGCTCGGGACGACGGAACGGTCGTCCTCGAGGACGCCTCGTTCGACCTGTTGCGAGGGCGGTTCGAGACCCGGCAGGTGATCCTGGACCGCAAGGGAACGCGGGAATTTACCGCGTCCGTGCGGGCCTACACCTTGGCAGAACTGAAGGAGATGCTCGATTCCGTGGGACTGTCCCTCCATCGGGTGCTTGGAGGTCTCGACTTGTCGCCATACACCGCGAGGTCCCGGCGGATGGTGCTGTACGCGGTGAAGGGTCTGGAGCCCGAGGGCATCCGGACCGTGTGGTAACACCGTCGCGGACTTGGGTTGAAAAGTTTTTAGAGGTCAGACCCACTCGGTTCGTCATCGAATGACGATCGAAGAGCAGATCAAGGCGGCCGAGGACGAGATCCAGAAGACGCCGTACAACAAGGCGACACAGCATCACATCGGCCGGTTGAAGGCAAAGCTGGCTCGGCTCAAGGATGAGCAGGAGACGCGGCGCCTCAAAGGGGGCGGCGGTGGACCTAGCTATGCCGTCAAGAAGAGCGGGAATGCGACCGCCGGCCTCGTCGGATTCCCGTCCGTCGGCAAGTCGACGTTGCTCAATCAGATCACGGACGCGGACAGCGCGGTGGCCGCGTACGACTTCACCACGCTGGACGTGATTCCCGGTCTCCTCGAGCATCGGGGCGCGAAGATTCAGATTCTCGACATGCCCGGGCTGATTCGCGGTGCCTCGAAGGGCCGCGGTCGCGGGAAGGAAGTCCTCTCCGTGGCCCGAGGGTGCGATCTGATTCTGCTGATGATCGACGTGTTCGAGACCCATGTCGATGTCCTCGAGGAAGAGCTGCGGTTGGCGGGGATCCGGCTGAACGAACGTCCTGCCGACGTCACCCTGACGAAAGCGAACCGCGGTGGCCTTCGGGTCAACGCGACGGTCAAGCTGACGAAGCTAGACGAGGAACTGATCGCAGACATCTGCCGGGAGTGGGGGTACCTGAACGGCACGATCGTCGTCCGACAGGACATCTCGGAGGATCAGTTGATTGACGTGCTCGCCGGGAACCGCGTCTACGTGCAAGCGTTGGTCGTCGTGAACAAGATTGATCTCGTTTCGTCCGAGTACGTGAAGGCGCTCCAATCGAAGTTGCCAGGTTGGAAGCTCGTCCCGATTTCCGCCGAGAGGGGCGTCGGACTGACGCGCCTCAAGGACGAGATTTACGAGGCGCTTCGGTTCATGCGCGTCTTCCTCAAGCCGCAAGGGAAGGAGGCGGATCTCGCGGACCCGCTCATCGTGAAGGCCGGTTCCGACGTCGGAATGGTGTGCGATGCGATCCACCGCGATTGGCGCAAGCGCTTCCGATATGCGAACGTCTGGGGACCGTCCGCCCAGTTTCCCGGGCAGAAAGTCGGGTTCGACCACGGCTTGCAGGATTCGGACATCCTGACGATTGTCCTTAGGAAGGGATAAGGCGGGTTCACACTCGGATTCCGCGATGTTCGATAACGGCCCCCACGAGAGCGAGCCCCATGCCGAACAGCCCCACGGAACCCTGAACGTCACAAAGGGCGACATGGAACCATCCGCTCCGGTTGAACCAGAGGACCGTGGCGCAAGCAACCCCTCCGAGTGGCGCGAACCAAAGGGTCGCCGCGGCGACCAGACGGGCCTCCGGCCGCTTACGATAGATGAGCACTCCGAAGACGAGGACGAGGCCGAAGGAGAGTACGCCGAGGACCGAGAAGGGGAAGAAAGTCGAGATCGTCCCTGCGAGGCCCAGCATCCCTCCAGTGCCTATGAGCGTCCCAGCGAGCTGATCGGCGTCCACAAGGGAGACCTCACGACTCGAGCCGGTGCATCCGCCGCAAGTCGCCTTCGAACGGCTTGAGGTCCCGCGGGATCGGAACGCCCGCGAGCTCGACGTTGAGGGGGAGGCCTTCGTCCCGTTTTCGCTTCCAGACATCTGCGTTGAAGGCGACCAGTTTGTCCGTGAAGTCCGCCCGCGTTCCGGGGATTCCGTCTCGCGGCTTCGGGAGGGCCTCCGCATGCACGCTGCCGCCGTACATGGACCGCCA
>VBLU01000089.1:0-24280 GCA_005879065.1 Methanobacteriota archaeon | reverse complement strand
CGTTGACCCGAAGGCCACCGCGGTTCGCTTTCGTCAGGGTGACGTCGGCAGGACGTTCGTTCAGCCGGATCCCCGCCAACCGCAGCTCTTCCTCGAGGACATCGACATGGGTCTCGAACACGTCGATCAGTCGGTTCAGTTCGGCGAGGATCCATTCGTCCGTGGGAAGAACCTTCCCTTCCTTCGGCTCCTCGAAGGACGAGATGAAACGGGCGACGTTCCAGAGCTTCGTGACGAATTTCGCGGCCCCGCCAACCTTCGCCTCGCTGATCCGGAAGTCGTCCCCCGGGTTCGTCTCACTCGCGACGAAGATGCGCATTGCGTCGGCGCCATGCTTCTTGATCAGAGGCCATGGATCGATGACGTTCCCCAGGGTACGATGCATCGCGCGGCCGCGGCCGTCGAGACCGAGGCCGTGGATGAACACCCGGTGGAACGGTTTCGATTGCCGGACGAGCCAAGATTTGAGCGTCGAATAATACAGCCAAGTGCGAACGATCTCGCGGCCTTGGCACCGTAAGGACACTGGAAAGTTCGCCTTGAAGAATGCCGAATCGGACCGATATCGCGTGAGGTAGAGGTTCGACACACTCGAGTCCATCCAAGTGTCGAAGACGCGGTCCTCGCCTACGAACTCGCTGGATCCACATTTCGGGCACTTCGAGAACGGTGCAGGGTCCTTCCACGGTCGGTAGTATTTCCCTGGAGGTGGCGCGAGCGTCTCGCCGCACTTCTTGCAGTACCAAAGTGGGATCTCGGTGTGATAGAACCGACGCCTGGAGATCGGCCAGTCGATCGTCAGGCTTTCCGTCCAGTCGAGGAGCAGCTGCCGATGCCGCAGCGGACGGAATTCCATCTCGTGCGCGAGGCGCTTCAGATCCTCTCGGAATTCGAGCTGCTTCAGATACCACGCGTCCGAGGAGATGAACTCGATCGGGTTCAGGGACCGCGAGCAGATCGGCGTCTGGTGCTGAATCGGCTCGACCTTGTCGAGAGCACCGCGGACTCGGAGCTCGTCGATCGCCTTCTCACGAGCGGCGTCGACTTTCAGGCCTTTCAGGAAGCCGGTCGCCTCTGTCATCCGGCCTGTCTCGTCGATGGCCTTGAGAGGATCGAGACGCAGCTCGCGAAACATGGCGAGGTCGACCATGTCCCCGTACGAGCAGACCATCGCGGCCCCGCTCCCGAATTCGGGCTTCGCGCTCGGATGCGGGACGATGGGCACCTCGTGACCGTAGAGGGGCACGCGTGCCTGCTTGCCCTGCAGCGGGCGGTATCGCTCATCGCCGGGATGGACCATCACGGCACGACAGGCCGCGAGGAGCTCCGGTCGGGTTGTCGCGATCTTGATCTCGCCACCCGAGGAAAGGGGGAACTTCATCCAAACGAGGCTCGACGCCCGGTCCTCGTATTCGATGTCCGCCTCGGCGAGGGGCGTTTCGCATACGGGACACCAGAAGGTCGGGCGTTCTCCGCGGTAGAAGAGGCCCTTGGGCCACAGCTCTAGGAAGATCGCTTGGCTGAATGCGCGGTATTCGTCGGAGTCCGTGTAGTATACGTGGGCGAAGTCCGCGGACATCCCGACCCGGACCGCAAGTTCGAGGAGCCCGTTCCCAATCGCTTCGATTTCCTTCCGGCATTCCGCGATGAACGCCTCCCGGTCCCACCGGTGGAGCGGCTTCCCCGTCTTCCTCTCGACCGTCCGCTCGATGTTGATTCCGTTCCGGTCGAGCCCGAACGGAAACAGAACTGCACGGCCGAGCATGCGCTGCGCCCGCGCGAGCATGTCGATCATCGAATACGCCATGACCGCCCCGACGTGCCACGAGCCGCTCGGATAGGGCGGAGGGGTGTCGATGACGTAGATGGACTGCCCGCGGGCAGGAGCGAATCGGTAGAGATCCGGCTCCGCCTTCCACATCGCGAGGATCCCTTCCTCGAACGAAGGCTCCCAGGCCTTCTCCTCCAGCGTCGGGTCTCCCATGGATCGGCCGTCGAGAGCCGAGGGGTCCATAAAAGACTTGTTCCGTGCATTCGTGTTCTTTCAGGGAGCTCCCATGGCAACGCCGAAGAAGCCCCGCGAGATACCTCTACATAGAGGTACGAAGATCGGATGACGATCGACGTTCGGCTGCGGCTCGTGGAGGACAAAGATCTCCCGATTTTCTTCGAGCAACAACGGGACCCGGACGCCGTCCGCATGGCGGCGTTTACGCACAAAGACCCCGCGGATCGAAGGGCGTTCAATGCACATTGGGCCAAGATCCGGGGCGATCCGCGGATCACGATTCGGACTGTTCTGGCCGGAGGCCGCGTGGTCGGCAACGTCGCAGCGTTCGTCGACGACGTGTTCGGAAAACAGGAGGTGACGTACTGGATTGGAAAGGAATTTTGGGGCCAAGGCATCGCCACGAGGGCGCTCTCTCGATTTCTGACCGAGGTCACGAAGAGGCCCATCTATGGCCGCGCCGCCAAGGACAACGTCGCCTCCATCCGGGTGATGGAAAAGTGCGGCTTCCGGGTTACGGGCGAGGACAGAGGGTTCGCGAATGCACGCGGCAAGGAAATTGAGGAAGTCATTCTGGAACTGAAGGGACCCGAGGAAGGGGCACCCTGAGCAGGACGCGGACGCCGATGGAGTGTGTGCGGGCTCTCTCACTCGATGTACCGCAGCGCCTCCGCGGGGGGAATGCGCGAGGCACGGATGGCCGGTTGCGCGGTGCTCGCGATCGCGGCAATCGACGCCACGCCGACGATGAGGAGGAGACGAGTCCAGGGGATACTGAACACGACGATGTCCGCGAAATACACCAGGTAGACCTTGTATGCGAAGACGATCCCCAAGGCGACCCCGATCCCGACACCGAGGACCGCGATCAGCGCGATCTCGAGCAGGAACACGTAGAGAACCATCCGACGGGTGAAGCCGATGGCTCGAAGCGCACCAATCTGCGTGCGACGCTCGACGACCGCTCGGAGCGTGATCACGGCGAGTCCCGCGATCCCGACGAGGAGGCCGATGCCGAGGTACGCCTCCATCAAGGTGAGGACCTGCTGGGACGCGTCGAAGGCTCGACCGATCTCTTCGCGGATGTCGATCGTCTGCAATCCGTAGGGGAAGAAGACGCGTTCGAGATCGGCCCGGAAAGCGCCGACGTCGGCGGTCGGGTCCATTTGGAAGAAATATGCCGTGTACCGCTCCTGGGCCGGGAAGACGGCCCGCACGACATCCTGGTCCACAAAGACGCCGGACGTGAACTGGAGCGCCTGCTCCAGGACGCCGACGATCGTCAGGTCGACGGTGTGTCCCGCGCCATCGAGCGCCCGAATCCGATCCCCCGGGACTACCCGAAGGCGGCTCTCGTCCGGCACGAACTGGTTCGGCCCTGCGGCGCTGCGGTCCACGATGGCGAGGCTGTGGTTGTACCGGAGGGAGAGCCAGACCGACTCCCGGGACGTCAAGTCCTCCCGCAGGCCCGTCGACTCATTCACATACGAAGGCAGGAAGCTCGTGAAGCCATACCCGTTGCTCCGGAGCAGGAAATTGTCGACGCCCCAGAGCGTGTAGTCGTACGACCGGTTCCCTCCAACCGATTGGACCTTCGCGGGCAACACACTAGCGCTCGACACCCCGCTCCACCCGCCTAGGAACAATCGGTCGCTGAAGTTTTGCTGCAACATCTGGCGGAAGTTCGGGATCTCGCCGTATGAGGTCGTGTACGCGATCACGTCGTATCCGCCGGACTGCTGCCGCACGAACGTGTCGAGGCTCGAGGCCTGGAGGCCCTGGACCATCGAGATGAGGGTGACCATGAAAAGGATGAGGGCGAACATCGCGACGGTCATCCCGGTTCGAAAGCGCTTCTCGGTCGGGTAGGAGACCGCGGTCGTCAGGACCGGCCGGCCCGCCCCGCGGCTGGCGCGTCGCAAGAGGGCGCGCAGTACCTCACTCACGTTGAACACCGCGATCAGGATGCCCGAACCGACGAGGATGATCCCCGTCATCACGAATGCGACGGACACGTTGTCCGTCCGCTGGTTCAGTAGGCCGACGGGAGTGAGGATCCAGGCGAGGTTGAAGACGGAAGCCAGGGTCAGCGCGATGCGCGCCCATCCCCTGGAGGCCGCTGCGACTCCGAGACCGATCGCGAGCACCGGTGGCCCCGGGATTTTCCCGATTCCTGTATCCGTGAGGAAGCCCCAGGCCGTGAGTACGAGGCCGGCCAGGCTCGTGAGGATCCCGGCGATGAGGACGTCGCGTGATCGCTCCGGCGTCCCAGGCTCCGGCAGGTCCCGGATCGCACGGACGATGTTCAGGCGGCTTACGCGCCAGGACGCGAGGAGGATTGTGACCCAGGTGAGCGCGGTCCCCGCGACGAAGGCCGTGATGACGGACGTGGGATCGAAGTGGAACGTGACGACGACGTCACCGTGCGGCACCAGTCGGTCGAAGAAGTAGATCATCACGTATCCGAGGCCCAATCCGGCGAGGGCACCGAGCGCCGCTGCGACGATCGCGTAGAACGTCCCCTCGAGCGCGAAGGCGGTGAGCAAGTCTCGGCGGAGGAAGCCGACCGCGCGGGCGATCCCCAGTTCCGGCTTGCGCTCCTCGGCCAACATGACGAAGATGTTCACGATCAGGAGAATGCCCGCGAGGATTCCGAAGGCGCCCATGACCAAGAAGAGCTCCGTCGCGGCGCGACCGATTTGGACCGCCTGTGCGATTCCGCTCGCCTTCGCATCTTGGACGCGGAGGGCCAGATGGTGGCTCGCGATACTGAGACGGAGATCCTGTGTGACCTGGTCCGAGACCGCGACACCCTCCACGACCCCGCCGACATTCGAGACCCGGATCAGGTTGATGGAGCCATTCTCGTTGAACGCGGATTGCGCGCTCCGGAGATCCATGAAGAGGATGGCCCGTCGTTCATACGAGGCGGTACCCTCATCGCGGACGATGTCTGCCACCGTGGTGTGGACGAGCGTCTGGTTCGTTGTCCCGTAGAACAGGGTGAGGTTCTGACCTGGGGTCGCGTTCAGGTCGGCCGCGGCACGTTCAGCCCCATGATCGTGATCTGCTGGTTTCCCTTGTTGCCCGCGACGTTTCGGACCGGCATCACCTTCAGCAAGGTGGGAGCGATTCCGTCCACCGGGCTTTTTGCGGTAATCAGGTCCGCGCGAATCTGGGTGAGGTTCGTCTCCGCGAACGAGAAGAGTTGGCCGCCGAACTCGTTCGAGACAATTTCGTCGATGGCACCGAGCCGGACATAGACGTCTTCGAGGAAGATGTAACTCAATGTATCGCCGACGACGAGGCTGGAGGAAATGACCGCCGTGCCGACGAGGAGCCCGAGGATCACGATGACGACCCGCGTCGTCCGGCGTCGGATGTTCCGCGCCGCGAGTCGTGCGAGGAGAGGCCGAGTGGCGAGCAGGAGGCCGGCTAGGACGATGCCGACGACGACCGCGAACAGGGCTATCTCCGGCACGGTCATGCGGCTCAGGCGCTCCGCGTCTCTTCGACGATCTGTCCGTTCCGCATCCGGAGGATCCGATGGGCCCGCGAGCTCACGATCGCATCGTGGGTGACGAGGACGAGGGTCTGCCGTTGCTCGCGGTTCAAGTGGACCAGGAGATCCATGATCTGCGCCGATGTCTCCGAGTCGAGGTTGCCGGTCGGTTCATCCGCCCACACGATTGCGGGGTCGTTCACGAGGGCGCGGGCGATCGCGACCCGCTGCTGTTGTCCTGCGCTGAGTTGTGCGGGTTTGTGTCCGGCCCATCCGTTGAGCTCGACCTGCTCCATGAGGACGAGGGCCTTTCGGCGGGCGTCCTTCGCGGGGACCTTCGCCACGAGAAGGGGCAGCTCGACGTTCTCGGCGGCCGTGAGGACGGGCAGGAGGTTGTATGATTGGAACACGAACCCCATCCGGCGAGAGCGGTACCGGCTTTTCGCATCGTCGTCCATGCCGGACAGAGAGACGCCCTCGATCTGAACGTCCCCGGACGTGAGGTCGTCGAGGCCCGAGAAACAGTTCAGGAGGGTCGTCTTGCCGCAGCCGGACGGACCCATGATCGCGACCATTTCGCCGCGCGGGATTTCGAGGTTCACGCCGCGAAGTGCGTGGACCGTCACAGGGCCGGAGTTGTAGGTCTTGTGGGCATCAATCCCGCGGATGATCGGCTCCTCGGCCATGGGCGCCGTTTCATTGAGGCGCCGCGTATATAGGGTTTCGGCCCCTGTTCGTCCCTAGTCCCGACGCGCCACGAAGACGTGCACTTTCCATGTGTCGTGCACGCCGTCGGATCGCATGAATGGCTGGAGCCGGTCGCCCAGTTCCTGATCAAACGCCGCCCGACGCTCGGGATTCATTTCTTTCAGCTCTCGTTCGTACCAACCGTACGACGCGGCGAATCGGACGAGTTCCTCAAGGCTGGCGAACCGGACCGGGAATTCCTTCTTCACCACCTCGCGATGGTCGAAGTCCGCTACGTCGAGCGCCTTGAAGACGGCATCCGGGTCGCCGAGGGCCTTCGCCTCCGGATCGGTTCGAACGAGGCGCACGGCCTCCCGCACCTGGGCGAGATCCTTCGACGGCGTCATCGTTCCGTGGATTCCGAGCAGTTCGCGGACGGCCGCGAAGGTCGGATTCGGCTCGGTCGGCCACTCGCTGAACACGAACCGGCCTCCGGGCTTCAGGACCCGGTGGACTTCTTGGAACACCCGGTCGTATCCCAGGGCGGGGACCCCGAGGTTGCTCGTCGCGCCGTCGAAGAGCTTCCCGCGGTACACGATGTTCCGCGAATCGAGCATCTCGAATCGGATGTTGCGAATCCCCGCGTTCCCGGCGCGGTACGACGCGACCGAGATCGCGTTATCGGCGAGGTCGATCGCGACAACGCCCTGCGGCAAGACGAGCGGAGCGAGGAGGCAGGCGAGCAGGCCGGTTCCCGTCCCCACGTCGAGAAACAGCTCGTTCGGTTTAGGGGCCGCGAGCCGGACGACCTCCCGGGCGATCGGCTCGAACCGTGGCGCGACATTCTTGTCGTAGGCTTCCGCCATCCGGCTGTACTCATCGACCCAGACGAGGGTCGCTTCGTTCGCGTTCATCCAGCCGGCGACGAACCGGACTGTCGCCCATAAAGGCATCGCGGCCGGAAGGGTTTATGCCGGATGGTCAAGTTGGGATGCCTGCGATGGAACTCGTCCCTCGTTACAAGGAGGAACAAGTCTTCATCATCGAGGCGTTCATCGTCCACTCGGTCCGCGAGAGCGGCCGGGACGGCGTGATCCTCGGACTGAGCGGCGGCATCGATTCGGCCTTGGTGGCGAAGCTCTGTGCGGACGCAATTGGCCCGGGGCGAGTCCTGGCGCTCGCCCTGCCCGATGGGAAGGGAGGCCGGGATCTCAAAGACGCGCGAAAGTTCGCGAACGCAATTGGAATTGAGTTCCGGATCGTGAACATCGGCCCGATCGCATCGGCCATGGAGAAACGGGTCAAGGCGTCCGAGGCCGATACCGTCGCCCGGGGCAATCTGCGCGCGCGGGCGCGGATGACGGTCCTATACTACGGCGCGAACACGGAGAACCGCGTCGTGATGGGGACCGGCAACAAGAGTGAGATCCTCATTGGATACGATACCAAATTCGGCGACGCGGGGGCGGACTTCATGCCGATCGGAGATCTCTACAAGACCCAAGTTCGCGAGATGGCCGCGCACCTCGGCCTCCCGAACGAAATCGTGGACAAGACCCCGACCGCGGGGCTTTGGCCCGGACAGACGGACGAGGGAGAAATCGGCATCACATACGACGAACTGGATCGTGTTCTGCTCGGGATCGAGCTTCAGATGGAGCCGGAAGCGATCGCGGAGAAGGCAGCCGTACCACTTGATCGCGTCCGGTACGTCGAGACCCTCGTTGCGTCGAGCGTCCACAAGCGCAAGATGCCGCTAATCCCGAAGCTCGGCGTGCGCACGGTCGGCTTGGACTGGCGGGAATGAGGCCCGGCGCTCGTTTAGGGCCGCGAGGAAACCCTCTCGATTGGTCACGTCGAAGATGATCTCCGTCGCGGATAGCCCGAATGCCTGCCAGAACTTCCGCGGCCGGCGCAGTCGAACGGACACGAGACCCGTCCGGCCCCCCGTCACGAAGAGCGCGGGTTGACCAAGAGGACGGTGGATGCCGAGGGGCACGCGCGTCCGACCCGCATCGTCCGCGCTGGTGATCGACTCGATGTCGGAGAAGGGAATCACGGCCCGGAAGTACCAACCTTGCCGGAGGATGAGGCGCGAACGGGTAACCCAATGCTGCGTGATCAAGGGGGAGACTGTGAACAGAAGGAAGTATGCCGCGAGGACAACTCCGAGGATGGCAATCGTGAGGCCTGGAAACGAGGGAGTGATGGCGACGGTGATTACGAGGAGGGCGATCAACCCCAAGAGAAAAAAGGTGCGGCTGATGACCTGGGCGCGGCCATATGCGAACGTGAGCCGCTTCGGCACAGGCCGGGAACAAGGGTCCCATTTGATAAGGGTGCGGTTGTGGGAATCCGAGCTTGAAAACGGCTTTGATACGGCTCCGATATCTCCGCGGACCTGGAGGGAACGTGGCCGATCCACGCGACCGAGGCCGTGTCGCTCCTAGCGTGAACATTTTATCCGGTCTCGACGGCTGCTATCATAAACGGACAAGAATAAAAGTCGGGCCATCGACACGCATCGATTGTTCCTCCCGGATTTCACAAACCTTTTTCTGGGGCTCCCCTGATACGGGCCTCCTCGTCCGCGAATTTCCTCCGGGGAAAACGCGTCGAGAACGAACCTTCTCGCTTTTAGGGGGAGCGGGGATCACATGGAAGAAAGCATCTTCCAACCGTATCTGGGCACTCGGACAATCTTCAAGATGGACCGGGAAATCCTGCGTCCCTCGTATATACCGGAGCGACTGCCGCATCGGGAGAGCCACATCGACCAACTCGCGCAGATCCTCGTGACGGCCTTGAAAGGGGAACGGCCGAGCAACGTCCTCATCTTCGGGAAGACGGGCAGCGGGAAGACGGCCGTCGTGAAGTACATCGAGAACGAGTTCCGCAAGGCCGACGGGGCGCGGATGGTCCAATACTTCTACCTGAACTGCGAGATTGTCGACACGCCGTACGGCGTGCTCCAATCAATCGGGAACAAGCTGATCGAGAACTTCCACCAGCGGATCCCTTTCACGGGCCTTTCCACGGACCGGGTGTACAACCTCCTCCGGGAGAAGCTCGACGAGGAGAAGCGCGTCGTGATCGTCGCCCTCGATGAGATCGACAAGATCGTCCAGAAGAACGGGGACGACATCCTCTACCAGCTCTTGAAGATCAACGACGACCTCTCGAAGGCCCGCGTCTCGATCATCGGGATCTCGAACGATCTCAAGTTCACGGAATACCTCGATCCGCGGGTGCGGTCCCGCCTCGCGGACGAGAAGATGGTCTTTCCGCCGTACAACGCGGACGAATTGTTCGACATCCTGTCCGAACGGGCCCGCCTCGCGTTCGAGAACGGGACCGCGGAGGACGGCGTGCTCCACCTGATCGCGGCGCTCGCCGCCCAGGAACATGGGGACGCCCGCCGGGCCCTCGACCTCCTGCGCGTGAGCGCGGAGCTCGCGGAGCGCCAGGGGGACGAGCACATCACGGACGAACACGTCCAACGGGCGAAGAACAAGATTGAGCTCGACACGGTGATCGAGGCGGTGAAGAGCCTCCCGACGCAGTCGAAGGTCATCCTCCTGGGAATCCTGTTGAACGAGGAGATCGGGAATCCGAAGCTCACGACGGGCGAGGTGTACACGACGTACCGGGAGTTGTGCCGCAAGACGGGCATCGTGCCCTTGACCCAGCGTCGCGTGACGGACCTCATCTCCGAGCTGGACATGCTCGGCCTCGTCCACGCCCGCGTCCGATCCTTCGGTCGGGGCGGCCGCACGAAGGAGATTCAGGGTTCCGTGCCCCCGCTCGACGTGAAAAGGGTCCTCGAGAAGGACGAGATCCTCGCGGAGGCTCGCGGCTATCGGCTCAAGGTGCAGACCACCCTGCTCTAGGGCGGCTCCTGTTCCTCCCATTCGGGAGAGTCGCCAGGCTCCTCTGGATGGGCTTGCGGCCCCTTCGATTTCCTCCAGGGCCACGGAATCCGTGGGAGGTGCGGCGACACGAACTTCGTCCACCCGCGGGCGGCATATTCCAGGATGAAGGGCAGGGCGACGAGGAACATGAGCGTGACGAGGAGACTGTCCCAGCTGTTCTTGGGAGCCTCCATGTCGCCCCAAGTCCTGCAACACGTGTCGGTGGGCTGAATGGTGAGCTTGACGAGCCCGAGCCACGGGATCTCGCCCCGGGCCCGTCCCTGGACGTCCTGCAAGCGGGGCATCGACGAGATCGGGTCGTAGTCCGCGTTGTTGTCTCCCTTCGTCACGTAGCCGGTCCGCTGGGCGAGCGGAAAACCCCCGAACTTGAACGTCAAGTCGAGGTTGTGCCGATAACCCATGTGTAGGATTGTCAGCTCCCGTAGGTACATCGGAACTTGCGTTGGTCCGGTCGCATTCTGCGCCAGCCAATCCGTCGTGGGCATCAGGAGGATGTCCGGGACATCGGCCGTCCCGTTCGCGTGGAGCGTGACGTACATGATCGCCCGATGGATGATAGGCGTCGCCGTTCCCGCGCGACGGAAGATGATCACGTCACCATAGTCGCCGTACGTCGAATAGCCGTTCGCCCGACCCTCGACGTACGTGATCACGGAGTCGCGGGTGGACGCGGCCTGCTGGAACACCATATCCCCGGTGTCGATCACGCCGAGGCTCGATGCCTCGTTCCCGTGCTGCATCGATGAGCTCTCCACGACGACGAGCGGCGGCCAGACGCCCGCGTAGAGGTACAACGCACCCAAGAACACGGCGACGATCAAGCCGGCGACGAGGGCGTCCCGGGCGAGTCCCTTCCAGAAACTCGTCGGTCGATCGTCCTCATCTCGGTCCCGCCGCGGCTCGTGGGCCATGCCGTCGTCTGCCAAGGGGCCACCGACTATAAACCCGCGGCGGCGGGCTCACAGGTCGAACGTCGCGATCGCACGACGAACCGGATAGGCGACGTTGTGGATCGGCACGGACGACCTCGTCTCCGCGAAATCGTCCAGGCGGCTCAGGGACGGCCGCAACTCTCCTTGCGGAATGCCTTTGTGGATGTGCCCATGGATCACGAGGGCGGGCCTCCGCCGAAGCAGGATCGGCTCGAGGGCCTTGCACCCAAGCTCGGGCCGCCATTCTTCCTTTTCCCCGCCCATCGTGACGTAGGTCGGAGGATAATGCGTGAGGAGGATGCGCAGGTCGTCCCCCGCGAGCAGGTCGTCCAGCACCCCAATCCGGTGGCGGTACTCCTCCGCGAGGTGAGGCAGGTTCTTCCGCTGCCACCAGGTCGGGCGGTCGAGGCATCCCAGGCTGCCGATCACCCGGACCTCCCTTCCTCCGACCGACCATCGCTCGGCCTCGTCCTGCAAGAACCGGACGTGATGCGCCGCCCCGAACCGGGCCACGTAGGCGGGGTGGTCATTCGCGTACTCGTTGTTCCCGAACACGGCCGCGATCGGCGCGGAGATCCGACTACGGATCGTCTGGAGGACCGCCCCGTAAGCCTTCAGGTCGTTTCGGTCCGTCGTGTCGCCCGCGAGCAGGACCAGGTCGACGGGTCCGAGCCGGTCCAGGTCCGCGGCGACGGCCGCGAGGTTCTCGTGCCCATGGATGTCCCCGACGGCCGCGAGCCGCATCGGCCGTCGAACGCAGGCGGCGTCGATGAACCTTTCCGGCGGTCAGAACTCGCGGATGATCGCCTGACCGGTCCCCAGGTCCACGATCGGGAGTCGGGCGGGCGTCGGATCGATGTTCCGCATCTTCTGGTACGGCGTCTGGGCCTGCCAGGTCGACGAATTCACGAGGACGACGCCGCGGTATTGGTCCACGCCGACCGCGTGGACATGTCCGGTGACGAAGATGTCGGGGATCTCGTCGATGATGAGGTGGTCTTCCGCCTCCGGGGCGATCGGCGTTTTCCCGCCGTAGATCGGCGCGAGGTGGCGCAGGCGGAGCATCGCCTTCATGCCGTCGAGCGGACGCTGATAGCTCAGTCCGGGGATCGCGGACACGAGGTCGTCCATGCTCCGCCCGTGATAGGCGAGGACCCGCACCCCCTCCAGGCTCAAGAGGCTCGGATTGCCCGCGAAGATCACGTTCGAATCGAACAGTTTCTGAATCGACATCGGGAAGGCGGGTTGCGGCTCGGCGGGCCGGACCGCGTCGTGGTTGCCGGGGAGCATGACCACGGCGAGCCGGTCCGGGAGCGCCGCGATCATCCGCGCCAGGGCCTCGTATTGACCGTAGATATCGTCGATCGTGAGCTCCTCGTCCTGTCGCGGGTAGACACCGATGCCGTCGACCACGTCGCCGCTGACGACCAAGTACCGGATGGATCGGGCGACCTCGTCGGCGCCGCCGAGCCACTCCGAGACCTTCGACCATTTCTCCTCGAGGAACGTCCGACTCCCGACGTGGATGTCGGACATGAACGCGACGCGCGCGTGGCCCAAAGTCCCTGGGAAGGGCTTCGCCGTCGGCAGGTCCGGCCGGACGAGGGACGCTGCGATGACGAGGCCTTTGGCGTTCACCGTCCCCACGACGCCGAGGACCTCGTCCGACACGACCGGTTCCTGGGCGACCGCGGATTCCGCGGGCAGGAGGACCGCGATGCGCTCCAACTCGTCCTCGAGCTCCAGGATCCGGTGCCCGTTCTTCGTGGTCCGGATGTCGGCGACCATTCCGATGATGCGCACCTCCCGCGTCGAACGCCGGGCTTTCGCGATGTCCTGGGCCCCCGCGAGCTCACGGCGTTGGCGTAGCATGCCCCGGAGGACCTGAAACCGATGCCGAAAGTACCGGGTGAAATCTTCGAGGGTGCCCTCGCAGGTGGACCGACCCGTGATGTCTCGAAGGATCCGGACGTCGGGATGGCCGTCCGCGGCCTTCTCTCCAAGGCGCCGGAACGAGGCGGAGGGGGTCGCGACGACGGCAACGGGTCGGAGGTCCAGTGGCGTCCGGGGCCGGAGGGCCTGCTGCGCGATTTCGCCCGCATGCCGGATGTCCTCGAGGGTGACGACGAAGGGCGTCTCCGGGCAGGAGCGGAGGAATCCGTCCAGTTCCGCGATCGGGTCCCGCTGGACCAGGAGGAACTCGACCGCATCGGGTTCGAGCAGCGTGCCGCGCTCGCTTACGAACGCCAAAAGCTCCTCGCGCATCCGGGGCCCCATGGCCGACAGGTCCACAAAATACCTTCGTCGGCTTCACCCGAGTCGCCGAGAAAATTAAAGGCGATGCGGCGAATCGGGACGGCGTGCTGCGGGTTCGCGTCGAAGCACCGCGCCGTCCCACGGAGACGGAGGAGGCGGTGGGCACAGCCCTTCGAAATCTCTTTCCGGATTTGCAGATCGAATTCCAGGAGGACCGGCTGACGGGGACGACGGAGAGCCTGGAGCGCTTGCGGCAACGGATCCGGGATCAACGAATCCGGGATACGGCGCGTCGTCAACTCCTCGCGGGCCGCCGGGGGGACCGGACGAACGTGAGCTTGAGCAAGCAGGCCGCGTTTGTCGGGGTGGTGAACTTCGCGGCCGGGTCTCCGCTCGGGGACATCCTCGTGGAGATCGAAGCGGACGACCTGAGTGGTGTCATCGACCACGTCGCAGAGAGCACGGTCGATCGAAAGGGTTAGGCCGAGCGACCGCACCGGGTGCACGTGAACCGGCCCGAGTCGTAGCGGGCTTCAACCCATCCGCAAAAAGGACACTGGAACCGCACCGGCGGATAGCCGTACGGCGGCGGCGTGAAGGACGGCGTGTACTCCCGAGGAATCCTTCCCGGATCCCGGAACGCTGCGCCCGGCGATGCGACGGGTAGGCCCGGCGACCAAGAGCCGGCGGGAGGGCTCGGCGAGAGCGTCGGCGACACCGCGAAGGGGGGCGGGACTGGCGTCGCGAACGGGGTGGGAGGGGGTACGGTCGGGACACGCGTCGGGGGTCGGAACCGCGCCACGAGTCCCATCAAGTGGCGCCACGCATCGATCACGTACCAGACGAGGAACCCGGCGCCCGCGATCGCGAGGCCGATGAAGACGAGGGAGATGAGCGCTTCGAGTCCGACCCCGCCGATTCCTTCATAGGCGAGCGAGAGGGCATAGTCGTTGACGAAGTGCGCGAGAATGGCGGCTCCCACCCCGTGCCGCAGGAAGAGATAGCCGAACCCGAGGCCCGCGACCATGCTCGGGACGACTTTCCAATAGCCCCACCCCGGCGCATGTGCGAGCCCGAAGATCGCGGAGCTGGCGAACAGGAAGGCCCACCCCGCCACGAGGGCTTCTTTCGGCGAGTCGCGCCGCAGGACGCCCCCGATCAGGTATCGCCACGCCCCGCCGATGTAGCGGCCCGCCAATCCAGGGCCGTTGCCGGTCGCACCGCGGTTCACGTCCATGATGCGCAGCACGACGGATCCCACGGCCATGGGGAGGCCGATCAGGAGGAGTCGGAAGATGACCTCCTCGTAGACCCCGGCGTTCGCGAGTTCGAAGAGGAGGACCCAGGCGTTCTGGGGTGTGAGGTTGATGGGAGACGTCGGCTCGATACCGGCCAGGGTCAGCAGATAGATCAAGGCGACCTGGAAGAACGTGACCGCCATCCACACCTGGGCGATCGCGATCCAGGCGCTCCGACTCCGGAGACGGGTGCCAATGGATTCAATCGGTGCCTTGAAGGCACGGGATGTTTCCTTTCTCTCTCGGACGGCATGATACGCTCCGACGAGAAAGATCGCCGCCGCGATGAGACCGTAGTAGGAGAGAAAGAAGGTCTTGTCCTGGGACAGGATGACGACATAAGGCAGGGGGACCGGGATGTAGAGGACGACCGCGGCGTCCGTCGTCCAGGCGAGGCGCGCATTGTCGATTCCGACGTCGACGGGGCCCGAGGCGGCATCCACGATGAAGGCGATTTTGAGGTAGTATAGCCCCCGACTCGTCAGGCGCGCGTCCGCGCCGATCCTCCCCGTCGAGGTCCAACGAGTCGGTCCGGAGTACGACAAGACGGCGATCGCGACATTCGGATCGGGCGCCGAGTTCGAGCTGTCCACGGAGACGATCAATCGGCCCGACGTGAGCCCTCCGACGATCTGCAAATCGAGATGGACGCTGCCCGTGTACGGCTGGGATCCGCCGACGTTGAACGATTGCCACCAATAGCCGCGGGCATTGGTTCCGAACAACCTCATCTCGAGGAAGCCGTCCGGGTGTCCTCCGGAGGCCTGGTAAGACGACGTGGACGCCGTGCCCCAGGAGTCATGGGTCCAGTTCCCGCTGAACTCCATCCCGCTGTTCACTGTCTGGCCCGATTGGATGCCCTGGATGCCGGGCACGATGAGGGTCGGGCTCACGGCGAGTCCGGCGAAGTCCGTGAGGGCGAAGGCGACGAACGCGACGAGGGCCAAGGTCCACAGGATCGACAGGACCGGCCGCATGCTGGATCGAGGTGGCGGCCGGGCCGCCCAGGCTCCCATCGGAAGACCGCATCGCGGACAGAAGTTCCCGCTGAACAACGTGCCGCATCGAGGGCATGGCCAGCCGACGAGAGCGGGCGGGGCCGCGAACGAGGTCGGCGACGCCGCCGCGGGCGCGCCACAACGGGGGCAGAAGCTTCCGTCGAATACCGCCCCGCAGCGGACGCACGCCATTCCTGCCAGACGAGGAGCACGCGCTATTTAACGCTGCGGTCAAGTGTTCGCCGCGCGCGTTTCGCCCCCTTCCGTCTCGTCAAGAAGGTTAATATCGCTCACGTCGGTTGCGCGGCCCTCCGTTCGAGAAGGCGGATCGGATCCCTCGAATTTCGGAGGACTGACGGAATGGAATACGAAGAGAAGGGCCGGCGGAACGTGGACGTGCAGTTCGAGACGATCAAGTCTGAGAAGGTGAACTTCGGGCGGAACAACTTCCTGGAGGTCGCGCGGAAACGGGCCAAGACCTCGGACGGCACGAACGAGTTCATCTCGGTCTCCCGCGGCTACTACCTGCCCGACAAGTCGGAGCGCTTCAAGCGCTCCTTGACGATTCCGGACGACCCGGAAATCCGAGCGTTCGTCGCGGAGAAGATTCGCACGCTCTGAAGCCAGGGACCTTTAGCCCACGGGACGACAGCGGGTTTTAAGCGCTGAAGGGACCATGGGCGGAAGCCCTTCTGCACATGCATAAGGGGGGAGTATCAATCGCCCCACCGCTGAAGCGGGGCTTGGGCTATCTTGCGCTCGACCCCGACGACACCGTCCTCTCCTTCGTCCGGTTCCTAGCGGCGGCGCGGACTCCGTTCCTTTGGATGACGTCGGATCAGCCCCGGGCGACCGTCGACGGCGGGGACGTCCTCCGTGTGACCACGCTCCGCGGGATCGGGAACGTGGACCCGCGTCGGCTAAAAGACATTCGGGCCGCGGCCACGACGTTCTTCGATGAGCGCGGCCCAGGTGCGCTCGTGCTCGATTGTCTCGCACCCCTCGTCCTCCATTCCGGGGTCGAGCGCGTCCTCCGGTTCGTCGACGACCTTCACGAGGAGACCGCGATGCGGAACGCCTTTCTCGTCGTCTTCGTCAATCCCATCTCGTCGTGTAATAGCTATGGTCCGAAAATCAGCCCCATGCCGGAGGCGGCCTGCTCGTCCTGGGACCGGAATCGACGGTACACGTCGTCCGCCTCCGCCCCTTTGAGCGGTGGGATCCCTTTCAGCAGCTCGGCCGCGCGGGCGACGGCCGCTTCGTTCCCCTCGACCACGACGTATCGATCGTCCCCTTTCAGGCCAAGGCTCTTCGCGTCCCGGAACACCACGCTCTGGCGGCTCACGACGTCGTCGGCCGTCAGGACACTCACCCGGTCGGCCTGGGCCGGCGTCAGGCAGAAGACTCGGTACACGTCCCGCCGCACGACGGCGTCCGTAATAAAAGGTTCATTCGTCTTCATGGGGCCGCATGAAGGGGAGCATCAGGAGGAAACCGCCCACGATCAGGATGGCCAACCCGACGAACCGGTCGATGCCGCTCCAGGCGACGGCGATACCCACGACTGCGATTCCGAAGCCGAGGGTCCCGAGGAGCGTCCGCGCGGAGGCCACGAGGCTCACAATCGGCTACCCCGTAAAGTCGTTTCGAGCCCCGCCGCTCCCGTGATAACCGGCCGGAAACGTTCTTATCGCGTCTGGCCGCATCGTCGAGCCGTGGCCGAACGAGAGGAAATTGGCGAGACCCAGATCCTGGCCGCGCTCCTCGGCGTCGCCGAAATGGTCGGAGGCGTCTCCGACATCGATGAGCTGGTCGCGCTGATCGCCCGCGTCACGCCGGGTCTCGTTCGGGTGGACCGCTGTGCAATCCTGGCATACGACGAAGCATCGCGGGAGTTCCGCACCATCGGCTCGTTTGCGCCCGGCATGCGGCGGACGCCGTTCGACGGCCTCCGGATCCCGGAGGCGGAGATTCCCTGGCTCGCACAACGTCTGATCGCGTTGCGTCTCCCCGCCATCCTGAAGGCATCGTCCGGTGAGGCGGGCCTGTCACCCGCCCTGCAGCAGCGGCTCTCCTTGAAATCGGCCCTCGTCGTCCCCCTCGCCACCCGCGGGCGTTTCCTTGGCCTCCTGTGGCTCGACGACACCCGGAGTCCGCATTACTTCACCTCCGAGGAAATCAACATCGTCCAGGGCGTCGGAGCTCAGGTCGCGATTGCCCTTGATGGCGCGAACCTCGCGGAGCAACTCGACCTCGAGCGTCACCGGATCGAGTCCCTCGTCGCCGCCTTCGCGGACGGCCTCGTGGTGGCCGATCGAGAAATGCGAATCGTGAGCATCGACGCCGGGGCCGAGGCCCTCGTCGGATGGCAGACATCCGAGGTCCGCGGACGGCGGATGCAAGAGGTGTTCGAGATCTCGGAGGCCGAGGCGAGCGTCGGCTGGACGAAGGACCATCGGGGCTTCAACTCCGCCGCGAAGGAGCTCCGGCTCCGGGCCCGGGACGGAAATGCGGTCGAATGCATGGCGCAGGCGGTCGCGGTCCGGACCGCAGACGGAGACACGGTCGAGATTCTCTACGCGCTCCGGAGGGCGGATCTCCGCGTGGGTGAACCGGCTATGCGTACGGAGGGACGCCTCGTCCCCTTCCCGGATCGCCTGCAGGACCCGCGGGCACCCTTTCGTGAGGAGGTAAATCCGGCGGAGCGCATCGGCGTCGATGTTCGGCTTGCCCAGCATCGCGCGGCACCCTTCCAAGTCGAGACCCCGCAGGTGTCGTTCGACGACGTGACCGCCATCGATGTCGTTCTTCGAGTAAAAGCGGCAGTACGCCGGGGTCGATTCCTGCGCGAGGACGAGGAGCTTGCCTCCGACGGCCTTCGCCTTCCGGAGGAACGCGCTCATCGTGTCCACGATTCCCTCTTCCTCGTCGCCGTAGCCATCGACGACGAGGAGCTTCGTCCCGCGGGAGTACGGTGCGATCATGGCCTCCGCGATGGACTCCGGTTCGTTCGGCATTGTCGGTCGGACCCCGGTCGCAGACGCGAGGGAGGCAACGAATGCCTTCAGGTCCGAACCGTCCGGAAGGTCGACCCAGATCGATTTTGCGATGGTCTCCGCGAAAGTCCATCCGAGCGCCGTCTTCCCCATCCCGCGGGAACCGTACACGACGGCGACCGGGGCCGCGCCCACGAGCCATCGTCGCAGGATGCCGAGGTCCTGATCCCGTTGCAGGAGGGTCGGCCGTTCGAGTGCCGCGACCCTAGCCTGAAGTCGTCCGCCTGGATCCGTGGCCGCGAGGGCCGCCAGGGCGGACAGTCCAAGGGCCTTCCGGGCCTCGCCCAACGTGGTCGTCCGACCGTCCACCTCGACGGTCGTGCGATCGATGTCCCCCAGGATCTGGCGGGCCCGTCGTACTCCGGCCTCGGTGAGGGCGTATACCCGGATCTTGCGTCGCTGTCCACGAAGCCGGGTGTCCCGCGAATCCACGACGCCGTCGTCCTGGAGCGCTTTGAGGGTCCGGGGGACGTGGCTCCGGAGGAGCTGAGCCCCGTCGGCGATTCCGGCCTGGGTTGACTCCCGCCCTGGTTCCGACACGTTCCAGAATCCATGGAGGTGGACCAGGACGCGCTCGGCCGCGGTGAGCTCCACCTGGTTCCGATGCGGCCCCGTTTACTTAAGCGTGCGTCCCGTGATTCTCACGCTATCAGGGGATGGTAACTACCGCGAACACTTTATATATCGTCGGCTCGGGTTCAAGTCATAACCGGAAGCCCACCGGGAGGCCAACTCATGAAAGTGATCCTGCGCGAAGACGAGTCGGGTGTGTCGGAAGTCATCGGCACGATCCTGATCCTGGCAATGACAGTCGTCCTGTTCTCGACGATCATCATCTGGGTCACGAACATCCCCGTTCCGACCGCCCAGTCGCGCTTGGACATGGAATCCACGATGAATCCGGTCGGCGTCGGATTCCCGTCCGGCGTGAATATTACGGTCCGACATCTGGGAGGCGACCGGCTGCAGCCCGGGCCGACCCGGGTCTACGTGACATCCCAGCGTGGCACGAATCCGCCCGTGACCGACATCGTGTTGCTCCATCCGTACAACGGCGCCCTCGCGACCCCGAGCGGGCTCGTGGACGGCAGCGATAGCGTCTGGGACGCTGGCGAGCGATGGGCGTACAAGAGCTTCGCCCTCGACGTGAAAGACGCGATTACGATCACGGTCGTGGACCTCACGAAGAGCACGGTCGAATGGAGGTCCGCGGTGAACGTGGCCGCGGGAGATCGACCTCCTGTCTTCGTGGAGAAGTGGGCGGACGGCGTCCCGTCCACCTCCGGAATCGATCCCGTCCAGGAACGCCTCAATTTCAATGTTTACGCTAAAGTGTTAGACCCCGATAGCGACCTGAACAAGAACAGCGTGTATGCGCAATTGTCCATCTGGTTCGGGACCGGCAACGCGTGCGAACAGCCCCAAAAGATGAGGGACGACGGAGTGGCTCCAGATCGTGTCGCGAACGACGGGATCTTTACCCTCGGCGGGACCGTTTGCACGATACCGAGCCTCTTCTGGGACGGGTCGATCATCCTGTTGAACGCCACCGACCTCAAGGGTCACGCGTCGAACACGCGATTCGTCCTGAGCGTCGGGCAGCAGCTGAGCGGGGGTGGCGTCCAGACCATCCCGAGTCAACTCTGGCAGTATATTGGGTACATCCAGATCAAGGCCGGGGCCGTCTGGGTGACGAACTTGAACCAGCCGTACAATACCGCGACCACGTACCAGCCCTACCGAATCACGGCGGCCACACTCAATGGAAACGGCGGAGCCCTGTTCCACTTCAAGATGGAGAACCATGGCAATCGGACCATCTTCATTGACGGATGGACGGCGGCCATCCTTTCGTCGGCCAATCGTGCGTCGGTGAAAGGTCTGTACATTGCCAAGCCGACGGACCCGAACAAAGCGGCAAATGCCGGCGGCCTCACCGCCTATCCGGGCATCGCGACGAACCCGGCCAACTTCCAATACGCGCAGGTGTTCGACATCAACCTCCTGGATCAGGAAACGGGGGGGACACCCACGGACGTGATGTGTGCAGCGCAGAGCGCGTTCGCCGCCGATTGGCCCTACAACTTCCGGGCCGAGTCCCTCTTCGTGAACATCCTGGTCTCGGGGATGATGGGGCCGAACGGCATGTCGTACACTCAAATCCTCAGCCGATGGGGCGCCTCGTACAATCCGTTGGATCACATCAACGATGTGGACCCGACCACGAGGACCGTGTGGTATGCCCAAGTCATCCCCTTCATCGGTATCGTCGTCTACTGACGACCGAAGGCTTTGCCAGTGACGTCCGCCGTGCTCCCGCGGCGGTAACGGAAGCGCTAGCCAGTTCGGCAGCCCTCTATGCCGGTTCCTCGAGCGCCGCTCGAACCCCTTGGGCTCGCTCCACTTCGATGATCGCGAGGACTCGAGGTCGGGAGGCGGCGATTTCGCGGAGACGACCCGCCATGAAGGCCTCTCGTCGGGCCTGGAGTCGACGGAAGCCCGGCGAGCCGTTCACCTCGGCGTCCCACTCGAGGACGAACTCCCGAGGTGTCTGGGCTCGGAAACGCTTTTTCGTGAGCCGCTTCTCCATCCGACCGACGAACACGACCTCGAGGGCGGACACACAGTCGACATAGCTCTCCGTGTACGTTGCCTCGTCCATGTCGACGCCCTCGACAGGCACCCTTTGAGCATCCGCCTGCTTGATCGCGTCGGAAAAACACGGGGGCGGCTTGACCGGCGGTTCCCAGGCGGACAGCCCTGCGACGTAGACCTCCTCCTCGAAGTTCTCCGGGGGAAGCGGTCCCCCTTGGTAGGAGCGAAGACTCTCCAGTTCCTCGGGGCCGATGCTCAGTCCGATGGCGATTGGCCGAACCGACTGGATCGCCTGTTGCACGGTTGCGGATTCGGACGGAAGACCGCGGATGACCGGGAGAAAATGGATGGTGGCGTGGTCCAATTGGACCTCGTCCATCAACCCTTCCTCTTGGAGATCATCTCCTCCACGTCATCGGAATCCTTCGCGCGGCGCAGTTCTTCCCGGGCGATCACGGGCACGCCGCGGATATTCATGCGGGCGCGGCGCACGACGAACATCACGGAATCCTTCTCGACCACGTGGCTGATGTTCGACACGATGTCCGCCTTTCGATCGAGGGCGCTCCCGACTCCGCCGACTCCGGTCAACAAGGTCGTCGTCTCGTGCATCGAGAGGGCATCGAAGGGACTCCGGATCGTCGGGAGAACGTCGTAGCCGAGCCGTTGAAGGCGCTGGAAGAGCTCTCGTTCGAATCCCTCCAGGCGAGGGGCGGGATCCCGGTCCGACGCCACGTCGTCCACGAAGGCGAACGGGTCCACCGGGAGCGCCAAGGACTCGCTCAACACATCCTCGAGGCGCATCGCCACGTCGAGCGTCGCGGCCATCCCTTCGAGGTACATCTGGATCGTCCGACGAGACACGCCCGCGATCTCCGCGAGCGCGCCGAGGGAGAGGCCGCGTTCGTCTCGCATCCGGCGCAACGCCGCGGCATCGAGCTGCACATAGAGGCCTCCCGGCGCCGAGAAGAGGAAGGGCGGGACGCCCTCCTCCAGGAATTCGAGGAGCGTGCTCCGGCAGAGGATGGGCACGCCAAACCGGCTGTAGATCACGCCGTCCTCCAGGCTGCCCGTGCCGCTGCGCTCTCCGACGACGAGGGGCGAGCCTTCGAGCGTCCGCGCGATCGCCTTGAGCTCTTGGGCCGTTTCCTTGCTCAGGGCATCCACGTTCTGGAAGACCTTCACGATCAGCAAGGTGTCATCGCGCCGCGCGACCAGATCGAAGCAGAGCCCGCGCTCGCCATGAGGCCGAGAAAGGAAGAAGCCCGTCTTTGCCAAAGCCTCCCGCGTCTCCTTCACGAGGGCATCGCGTTTCACGAGTCATTCATCGTGTAAGCTTCTATATAAATACCGTGGAACGGGTTTTCTCAGAGGCCCAGGCCCGGCTCGGCCGTCGAACCCTTTATCGCGGGGCCCCGCTTCGCCGGTGCCGCATGCCGGGGGAGTTGTCCGCGGGCCGCGTCGTCGTCGAGGACGCCACGGAGGCGAGCACGCTGTACAACCGGGGGTACTTCGGGACCCCGCGCTCTGGCGGCAGCCTCGAGCTGGACCTGCTGGAGGCCGTGTACCTCGTCGAGGCGGAACGCCTCGAGGTGCGGCGCGGAGGCCGGGCCGTTTCCGCACGGGACCTCTTTCGGGCGGCCGGCACCGCGGTTCCGTCGTTCGAGATTCTCTACCTCGTCTACCGGGATCTGCGGCAACGGGGATACATCGTAGAATCCCGGAGCGGCTCGGTCGACTTCCAAGTGTACCCGCGGGGCGGCGCCCCGAAGAAGACGCCGAGCAAGTACTGGGTCCGGGCGCTGAGCGAACGGGCCGTGTTCGACCTGGCGGAGCTCCTGGAACGCGCCGAGGAAGCGGCCGCGGTCCGCAAGACCCTCCTCCTGGGCCTCGTCGACGAGGAGAGCGACCTGACCTACTACAACGTCCGGGAGGCCCTTCCGACCGGCGATCGCCCGATCGGCACGCCCAACGAGCGGGTCGTCGTGCACTTCCTCGGGGACCGCGCCGTCGTGATTGACGAGGCCCAAGGGCGTGCCCTCCACGAGGCCGGGTTCTTCGGCAAGATGATCGGACGTCGGTTGCAGCTCAGCCTGTTGGAGACCGCGTTCCTCCTGAAGGGCGGATTCGCGGAGGTCCGTAATGCGGACACGGACCGACCGATCGGGCTCGCTCGCCTGACGAAAGAAGCGAAGGAGATCCAGCCGGACTTCGACCTCCGCCTCCGGGCCTACGAGGACCTCACAGGTCGAGGCGTGATCTCCAAGACGGGTTTCAAGTACGGCTCCCACTTCCGCGCGTACGAAGGGGACCCGGAGACGCACCATGCCAAGTACCTGGTCCACGTGGTCCCGAAAGGACATCGCGGGGCATGGCCGGAGATCAGTCGGGCTGTACGCCTCGCCCATGGGGTGAAGAAGCAAATCCTCTTCGGCGAGGTCGGCGACGGCGTTCGGTACGTGAAGCTCGAGCGGGTCCGTCCGTGAGGAGCCGCGCCTCGTCGGACTCATACCTCTACTTAGAGGTACGCCGCCGGATCCGCCGTCCTTGGGTGCGCAAGAACCATCTTCCTCCGCTTCCATGAGCGGCCCGTGGACCTGCGCATCGGGTGCGTCGGCTACTCGTACGACTTCTGGGTGGGCCCCTTCTACCCGCGACACACGCCGCAGGCCGATTTCCTGCGACTGTACAGCAAGGTGTTCGACCTCGTGGAGATCGACTCGACGTTCTACACGATTCCGTCCCCGGGCACGATCCGATCGTGGCGCGACTCCGTTCCTGAATCCTTCCTGTTCGCCGCGAAGTTCCCCCGCTTCATCACCCATGAGAATGCGCTTCGTCCGACCCAGGAGTCCCTCGATCGATTTTTCGGATCGATCGGCGAGCTGCGACCGAAGGTCGCGACCCTCGTGGTCCAACTCCCGCCGTTCTTGCACCACGACGACGGCCGGGACCGCCTGCTCGCGTTCCTCGATGGCGCTCCCAGGGACTATCGGTACGCGGTCGAATTCCGTCA
>VBLU01000002.1 GCA_005879065.1 Methanobacteriota archaeon | reverse complement strand
CGCCCGGCGCATCGTCCGATTCGTGACCTGGACCTTCGCTCCCTCGCGGACCAAGACATCGACGACGGCCTTCGCCGCTCCACCGGCTCCGACGACCAGGACCCGACGATCTCCCACGCGCAGGCCGAGGGACCGGAGGGAAAGTCGGAACCCGAAGACGTCCGTGTTGTGACCCTTGGTCCAGCCTTCCCCGATCACGACCGTGTTGACGGCTCCGAGACGCTCCGCGTCCCCGTCGAGTTCGTCGAGCTTCTCGACGATCGCCTCCTTGTGCGGGCTCGTCACGTTGAACCCGCGGACATGGTCACGCTCGGCGGCCTCGAGAAGGGAATCGAGCGACTCTGCGTCACAGTCGAACGGCAGGTAGATTCCCGGAACGTCGAGCGCGCCCAGCGCAGCTTCGTGGATCGCGGGCGACAGGGAATGGCCGAGGGGATGGCCGACCAGGCCCAGGACCATCGGCTCCCGACCGCGGAGGCGCGTGGCGGCCGCGAGGGAGAGCTGACCGGGAGAGACCGAGCGTCCCCACGCGGCGTACTGAATCTCCTGGCCGACATCTTCGGCAAGGGCCCGTGTGATCATCCCGTCGCTTCCGGTCCCGACGAGGACGACACGCCTCTTCGCCTTCGACTGAGCGCGCGCGAGGTCGATGAACTGGATCGCGGAATCGAGGTCCTCCGCGGGAGCGGCCACCTTTGCGACATCGCCGATCGCCGCGCAAGCCTCCAGCGCATCCTGGACTCGACCCGGATCCGTGACCGTGGCGAAATGGTGCGAAGCCACGATCGTCGGTCGATGCCGCTTCGCCAGCCGCCGGAGGTCCTCGATGCGTTCCCCGTCGGCCTCCTGTTCGACGTCGACGTACGCGAAACGCTGCGCGATGATTTCGTTCAACAGAGCAGGACGCCGCTCCTTTCGCAGGCCGCGGTCGCCTCCTTGGGCCTCCGATCGAAGCGTGGCGATCGCCTTCGAACCGACCGCCGACGCGAGATTCCGGATCGTCACGGGATCGAGGTTCCGAACGAGGTCGAGCCGCAGTTCCGCGAGATCGGCCCCTTTCGAAAGGGCGGCGCGGGCTTCGCGTTCGACCCCGCGGGCGTTGTCCAGCAGGATGACCGCCGCGACCTTCGCCATGTCATCGCCCCGAAATCGTGTCCTCAATCTGCATTCCGAGAAGACGGCCGCCGTCGCTCGTCCGAAGAAAGACTTCGTCGCCCTCCTTCCTCTCGCTTGGCGGTAAGGAGAATCCTTCGAAACCGAATCTCCTTGCCATGGGCGGCCATCAGCCCCGAGGCGTAGCACACGGGAGATAATAAGGCCGCATTGGAATTTCCATCGAGGCTGTATATAGCGGCGACCGACCGGGGCTCGACACCCGTCTCCGTCTAAAGGCCGGCGACGATCTGGACGACCGTGCGGTCGTCTCCCTCGGCATGCGGCAGGCTCGCCCAGGCGATGTCGACGTTCGGGGACCGCCGGCGAATGTCCCGCAGAATCTCGGCCTCGTCGGTCCCCGATTCGGGCACGGACATCAAGACGATCGCATGCCGAATCTCTTCCGGGACGGACGTGAACCAGGGGGATGCGTACGCCTCGTCGACGGCGACGAAGCAACGGTGCTTTTCCCGCCCGACCCCCATGCCGTACCGCCAGTCCCGCACGCGGGCGAGCATCCGTCGAAGTGGGACGGCATCCGGCCGCGCGAGGGCCGAGGCCAAGTCCGAGGCGGGCCGCGCCATGATCGCGCTGAGCGCCGCGAAGGCTTTTGCCATCGGGAGATCCTTTGCGACCTGCAACAGTTGATCGTTCCCGAACGTGACGAGGCCGTCGACACGCTTCTGGAGCAGGTGGAGCTGGGCTTCCGCGAGCTGGCGGCGGATGGGACCTTCGATCCCGAACGGGATCGTGGCGAAGGCTAGGGTGGTGTCTCCCAGGATCCGCGCGACCCGGCCGACGAGGCTCATCCCCCACCCGCCCAGTTCGCCTCCGAGGCCTCCAAGGATCAGGACCACGTCCCTGTCGAGGAGTACCGCGGAGATCTCCTTCTCCTCGTCCGTCTCCATCTGCTGGACCGCCTTCTCGTCCATCGAGGCGTAGGCTTGCAGAGAGTCGGCGCGGACGATGACGCGCGTTTGGACGTCCGTCAGCTTCGGAGGCGGGGAATCGTTCATCGCGATGCGCAACGCGTCTGGCGGCGCCGCGACCCGGCGAAGGACGTTGCACCCCGCCCCGCCGCATCCCACGATGGCGACCCGGGCCCGGTCGTCGCCCATGCCGAGCTGCCACATGTCCGGCACGAGCCGCCTATCGGGAGTCCGGTGAGATAAAGGATTGTCTCATCGCCCGATATCTATCTTGTCTCAACGATAAAACGGGGAAACGGCGATAAGGCGACACACCATCCGGGGCCGCGATGGTCGCGCCGAACCTCCCGCGGGAGGCCGAGGTCGTCGTGGTGGGCGGCGGGTGCATGGGGGCAAGCATCGCCTTCCACCTGGCGCGGCGCGACGTCGACGTCATCCTGCTCGAGAAAGGCCACGTCGCCGGCGGCGCCACGGGCCACAGCGGCGCCCTGGTGCGACAACACTACGAAGCGCGCATCGGCATCCGATTCGCCCGGCAGAGCCTCGCGTTCTTTCGCCGTTTCGAGAAAGAGACCGGCTTCTCCTGCGATTTCCGGACGACGGGCTTCCTGTCCGGCACGCGGGAGCGGGATCTGCCTGCGTTCGACGCCCTGCTCGAGCTGCTCCGGTCCGAGGGAGTGAGGGCCGAACGGCTGACGCCTTCCGACGCGAAGGCGATGGAACCGCAGCTCGAGGTCTCCGATTATGCAGCCCTCATCCACGATCCAGACGCGGGATATGCCGATCCGATTGCCACGGCCAACGGGTTCGCGGCGGCAGCGGCCGTGGAAGGGGCGAAGGTGTTCGACGATTGCACGGTCGCGTCAATCGCGACCCAATCGGGGCGAGTCGCGGGACTCAAGGTCCGCGGCGCGGGACTCCTGAGATCGGGGCGGGTCGTCGTCGCGGCCGGCAATTGGACGCGGGATCTGGTGGCCACCGTCGGCCCGCGCCTCCCGATCCGGTACGTCCGCGGGGAAGTCGCCATCCTTCGACGACCGATCGACTTCGGTCCTCCGCCAAGGATCCATTTCGACTTCTACGGGAACACGTACTCGCGGCCGGACGGCGAAAAAGACACCCTCGCCGGCTACATGGACACGGATCCCCGGAAGACGATACGAGACCACGACCTCGTCGAGACGCTACCCGCCACCACCGCCCGGGACATCCGGACGCGGCTCGCGAAACGCTTCCCACGGATGGCGGAGGCCCAGCCGCGAGGCGGATGGGCAGGCGCGTATGATGTGACGCCCGACTCTTACCCGATCTTGGATCGGGTCGGGCCCGAGGGTCTCTTCGTCGCGGTCGGGTTCAGCGGCCATGGATTCAAACTCTCCCCCGAAGTCGGTCGCCTCGTCGCCGAGCACGTGTCGACCGACCGCCGGCCGGAATGGCTCGAGCCGCTCCGAGCCTCTCGATTCGCAGACGGGTCGCCGATTCGACCGGACGCCCCGTTTCCTCGACGGGGTCGTCGGCTGCCTTAGAATACGCGCGCTCGCCGAGGGAACGGGAGTAGTTTCGCCCATCCCTCCTGCCGCGGGGCATAAGGTCTCGTTCGGAGACTGGAGGCGCCTATGGAGGAGCTGCTCGGCGTCCACGTGCGCTCGCCCCGCGACGATTTCCGGATCCGGGAGGTGACCATCGATCACGCCCTTCGTCCGGATCCGCTGCCGGATGTGGACTATTCCTTCAACCCGTACGTAGGCTGTTATCACGGTTGTCTCTTCTGTTATGTACCTCGTCT
>VBLU01000088.1 GCA_005879065.1 Methanobacteriota archaeon | reverse complement strand
TACGGTAGCATGCCGCGATCGGGATGCCGTACCGCTGGCTAATCTCCTGGGCGCTGATCTTCCGCTTGTACGTGGCGAGGAGGATCTTCGCGCTGTATTCGTCCGTGAGCAGCTGGGACGCTTCGAGGGGGCTGAGCAACCTCGAGGAATCCGCAAATCCGTCGTCATGTGCGTTCATGTCGTCCTCCACGTGGAACACCCCGAAACGCTCTACCGGTCGATGAAGTTGCAGGATATTTAAGCTATCGCGCATGATTATCAGACAAAAGACTCGTTTGGCGCAATGATTATCACGCGCGCGGAAAACGCGCGCGCACGCGCGAGACTAGTGGTTAATCGCAGAATTGAGCTCGATCCACTGACCGTTAATGTCCTTCTCGATATCGAACTCGAATTTCACCTTGAAGATGCCTTCCTGGTACACGAGCTGGGCCGATTTTAAGAGGGACCGGTACAGTTTCATGGTCTTCCCCTTCGGGGTCGTGACGATCTCGGCGACGTTCAGGAACCCGGCCTCCTCGAGCTCGTGGATCTTCCGATAGCACGCGGCGATCGGGATGTCATACTTGTCGCTGATCTCTTGCACGGACCTTGATGTGCTCTGCGTTGCGACCAAAATGCGTTCCGCGTACTCGTCCGTGAGCAAGCGCGAGACGTCCTTTTCTCGCATTGGTCTCGATTCAGTGGGGATAGTAATCCGATTATCTATCCGGTTCTCGGATTTGATACTCGCGGATCGGGAGAGATGCGCGAGATTCGCAGAGGATTTTCCGCCTCATACGATCGGCCGCAGTTCCGCCTTCGGAAAGCCACCGGACCAGTCCCACGAGAGATTGAACAACTCCGTGTACGGCTTTTGTCCGTAGACGACCACGGAGCCGTTCACGCTGTCGATCCGGAAGACCGCGTAGGCCAGGTTCTCGAGCTTCGCCGCGGACGCGCTGTCGGGCGTGACAAAGCCGACGAACACATCCTTCGCCCGTCGGAGGGCCGAGAAGACACCCGACATGGCCTCGATCACCCTCTCCCCATACACGGACTCGAGCGTGTCGAAGGCCATCAAGCCGAGAAACGGCCGCTCCGCCTTCGGCAACTGGAACTCGACGTTGGACCATTTCAGGTCCGAATCCACGTTCGTCCCTTCCATGTGAAGGACGATCCGGGAGACCTCGGCGGAGCCTAACGTGGCCGCCTCGAACACGCGGACGTTCGCGTCGAACGCCCCCGCGGGCAGATGCGGGCTGACGAGTTCCCGGAGGAAGTCGGCGCTCCCTTTTCGGGGGGGCACATGCGCCACCCCGCGGCCCTGGCTCACGAAGTTGCAGATCATGGCCGTGCGCAGCCAGTCGACGTAGTCCGCCGGGACCGCGTTGGAGATCTCGAACGCGATGACGCGACCGCGGCTGAGCCCGCCCGCGATCCGATCCAGGGGGTCGAGGCCCATGCTCACCGCGTCCTTAGAGAGGTCCTTCACGGGTTTCCACACCTGTGGCTTCGCGGGGCGGAATTCCTCGCGGATGTTGAAGGCCGTCAGGCGTCCGCCGTCGAGCGTGTACAGGTACCGGGGCTGTTGGACCTGTTGTCCGCGGAGCTTCTCGATCGTCAGCACGCGCAGGCGACGCCCCTGGTATTCCGACGACGCGAGGCTCACGACGCCGTCGCCGAGGTAGTCGAGCCGGGTCTCTCCGCTGCTCTCCAGGACGTACAGGACGTTCTGCCTACTTGCCTCGACGAGGTCCTTCTGCAAGATGGTGATCAGGCGCGCCGCGGGAATCCCATAGTGCTCTCCGAGCGCATCGATGGAATCGATCAGGACGAGGGACCGTTCCGGAAGCCGCTTATCGACGAACTCGTACGCGGCCTCGAGCTCCGGGAGATCGAATCCGAGGGTGACTTCGAGGAAGCTACCTTTCACCTCGCTGCCTCCGATCGATTCCGGCTCTGCATCGTCGCCCTCCTTGCCCTCCATGATCTTCCCTTCTAGCTGGTCGAGGGCCGTCCGCGCGACCTTGGACTCTGCGCGCACTTTGCCCCCGCTTTGGAGGCCCGCCGGCTTGAGGCGTTCCTTCAACCAGACGAACTGGCGGAACAGGGACTCGTCCGATACCCGGGAACTGAGGTAATGGGACGCCGTGACCTCGCCGAGCTCCTCCGTCAGCTGAAGGGCGAACGTCGTCTTGCCGGTGCCCGCCGGCCCTTTCGCGATGAGGGAGTGTCCGCCCGGCGCATTGAAGAACTCGACGATCTCGCGGGGGATTCGACCGGCTGGGGGCATCCTGGAACCGGCTCGACACAGAGGCGCCCGCTATACATACGTTTCCGTCCGGCCATCATTCGTGAGCCGAACCTGTCCTCTCCGTCGACTCCAAGAGGTTGCGTTGGAACCGCAACGCGTCGGATTGCATGGAGAGGTTGTTGAACATCACATAGGAATCGTCGTACTCGTCGCAGATCGCCTTGAGCCGCACCAGATTCGCGTCCGTGTACGTGTACCGGTACATCGAAGGACCCGGCGGGCTCCCGTGCAGGCGAAAGTACGCCAGGCCGTATGTCGCGGGCTCGTTCGCAAACGGATCGACCACGTGAACAAGACCGATCTCTTCGCAAATCCGTGTGACGAGGTGGGTCGCCCATCCGCCGCGGAGTTCGATCCCCTTCGTGGCGTCCGTCCGGATGGATTCGAAGAAACGGAACAGGGCCGTCCGGTTCGCGTCGGTCGGCCGGAATGTCGACGGGGTTTGGAACACGATCATGTGCGCTCCCAGAGCCTCCGCGACCGCGCGGGTCGCCTCCCAGCCTTCACGCACGGGAGGGGAGTCCTGAAAGTTTCCGTACGCCGCGCGGTCTTCGGGCGGGATCACGCGGCCGGAACGCCGGTAGGTAGGCGATGACACCTCATGGGTGATGAATTGGGATGCCTTCACCGCAAACCGGAACTCCGGAGGAGCGCGGGCCCGCCACTTCGCGGCACGGGCCACCGGCACCGGATGGTAGAACGTCTCCTGGATCTCGACGGCCGCGAGGTTGCGCATGACCTCCACCTGACCGCGGCCGAAGCCGCACGTGCCGGTCCAGATCACGCCACCGCCGAAGGACGAAAGAAACTATAAAGCCGGCCGCGGGGCATCGCGACGTCGCGTGAAGAACCAGGAGATCTCGGATCGATTCAACGAAATCGCGGACATGCTCGACATCCTCGGGGAGGACGCGTTCCGGATCATCTCATACCGGCGAGCCGCGCGGCAGCTCGAGGCGCTCACGGAGGACGTGGAGGATCTCGTGCGGGAAGGACGGGTGGCCTCGATCCCGGGGATCGGCGCGGCCCTCGGAGAGAAGATCGAGGAGTACGTGACGACGGGCAAGATCGGATACCACGAGGAGCTCCGCGCGCGGTTCCCGCCCGGAGTGCTTGACATGCTGCGGGTGCGCGGGATCGGGCCGAAGAAGGTGAAGCTCCTATGGCAGGAACTCGGCATCACGGACGTCGAGACGTTGCGCAAGGCCGCGGAGACGCACCGGCTCCGCCGCGTCAAGGGGTTCGGCGAGAAGACGGAAGAAAAAATCCTTCGCAGCATCGAGCTGCTCAAGGAAGGGGAGAGCGTGTTCCTCCTCGCGCACGCGCACGCGGTCGCGACCATGGTGACCGACCATCTGCGGAAGCGAGCGCCGGTCAAAGAGCTCGTGGCGGCCGGGAGCCTGCGACGGATGAAGGAGACCGTCCACGACATCGACATCCTCGCGACGACGGAGGACCCGCGGGCGGTCGCGGAGGCGTTCACGACGATGCCGGGGGTCCGGGAGGTCCTCGCCGCAGGCGAGTCCAAGTCGGTCGTCCTCCTCGACGCTGAGGGCCGGTTGATCCAAGTCGACCTCCGAATCGTCGAGCCTGGGAGTTGGGGGGCGGCCCTCCAATACGACACCGGGTCGAAGGACCACAACATCCACCTGCGGACGATGGCACAGAAACGCGGCCTCATGTTGAACGAGTACGGAATCTTTCGCGACGACTCGAAGGTCGCGGGCGAGACGGAAGAGAGCGTGTACTCGGCCTTGGGGCTCTCCTGGATACCACCTGAGATGCGGGAGGACCAGGGTGAAATTGAACTCGCCATGAAAGGCGAAACGCCCCGGCTCGTCGAAGACGGAGACGTCCACGGCGAGTTTCACGTCCACACGAACGCCACGGACGGCGTCGATTCCGTCGAGACGATGGTCGACCAGGCGAAGGCCCTCGGATACGCCTTCGTGGGAATTTCGGACCATTCCGTCTCCTCGGCCGTGGCCTTCGGCCTGAGCGCGGAGAAGGCGCTCGCCCGCCGCGATCGGTTCCGCGAACTGAACCGCGAGCGGAAGGGCTTCACGATCCTGTTCGGGACGGAATGCGACATCCTCGACGGCGGGCAGATGGACTATTCGGACGACGTGCTCAAGGAATTCGACTTCGTGATCGGGGCGGTCCATTCGCGGTTCACGCTCCCGATCAAGGAGATGACGGAGAGGATCAACGCGGCCGTCCGCCATCCGTACGTGAACATCCTCGCACACCCGACGACCCGGAAGATCGGTCAGCGGGATCCCATTCAGGTCGACCTCGATGAAGTGTACGCGGCGTGCGCCAAGGCAGGAACGGCGATCGAGATTGACGCCTACCCGGACCGGATGGACCTGAACGGCCCGCAGGCCCGGGCGGCGAAGAACTCGGGTTGCACGATCGCCGTGGACACGGACAGTCACGCCAAGGACCACCTCGCCTGGATGCACTTCGGCGTCGGGACCGCGCGTCGGGCGTGGCTCACCGCGACCGACGTGTTGAACGCTTGGCCGCTCGAGAAGATCCGCGCCTTTTTCCGATGACTCCGATCGTGCGCCTCGCGTCGAACGCCCGAGCGACGACCTCGCGGTCGTTGGGCCAATGGAGGAGTCGCATCGCCTCCGACCGCGAGACCCAGCGACCCTCGTCGAAACCAGGTTCCGGGCGAACGCGACCGCCGATCGGAGCGGCGAGAAAGTACGCCACGGTCTTGTCCACGTTCACCCCGTCCGGGGGCCAATAGAAGGCGTATCGCACCTCCGTGAGCGGACGAAGGAGCTTCACCCGCAGGCCCGTTTCCTCGTGCACTTCACGGACCGCGGCTTCCTCGTCGGTCTCTCCCAGCTCCAGGGTGCCCTTCGGCAGGACCCACATCGCCTCTCCCGCCTTCCGAAGGAGGAGGGCGCGGCCTTCGCGGTTCATCACAACGGCTCCGGCCGAGCGCCCCGGACGCACGGGCTTCCCGGCGCGAGGAGGAGTGCTATGGACCCTCGCGGGTTTCTTCGGGACTCGACGGCCGATACTTCGGAGATCGGCGCGGAGGGCTGCCTCTAGCCGCCGGTTGTAGAGGACCGCGGCCGGATGGTAGGCGGCCCGCACGGGAATCCCGTCGAAGGCGAGGTCCCGCCCCCGCGCCTCCGACAGCCCCGCTCCGGGGCCCTGGAGGCTGCGAAGCGCCGTGGAGCCGAGCGTCACGAGGACCCTCGGTCGGACGGCCTCGATCTGGCTCCGGAGGTACGGCCGACACGCTTCCAGTTCGTCCGCCTTCGGCGCCCGGTTCGCGGGGGGTCGACACTTGACCACATTCGTGATGAAGACGTCCTTCCGCGAGATTCGGGCTGAGGTGAGGGCCCTATTGAGCACCTTGCCGGCGGACCCCACAAACGGTCGGCCGGCCGCATCCTCCTGCCGTCCCGGCGCTTCGCCGATCAGGAACAGGTCGGCGTCGACCGGGCCTTCCCCTGCGACCGCCCGGGTCCGGTTCCGGTGCAGCCGACACAGGGTGCATTCCCGGACCTTGGCGGCGACCTCCTCGAGGACGATGGCACGTTCGCGCGACGCGCCCACGAGGCCGGATGGCCGGGCGCGTTCATAGCCTTCGCGGGATCACTCTTTGTGTTCCGACACCCGGTTCGTGAGGGCCTTGATCTTCGGCTGGACCCGTTCGATCTTTCCCTCGAGTTTCGCTCGGACCCGTTCGAATTTCCGTTCCGCTTTCAGCCGGTCCACGGTGTTTTCCTTCATCGCGTGCTGGGCTCGCCGGATCTCCGCGCGGTACCCTGCCTCGATCCTCCGTAGTCGTTTCAGTTTTCGTTCGAGTTTGTCCGCGGCCGGAATCTCCGAACCCCCGCGCCGGCTCACCCGAACTGGCGGGCCTCAGTTGAAGGACCGCTTCCGGGCGATCACCACGTCGAGGACGCCATTGGTATACGTGTACTTCAGCGTGTCGCGGTCCGCGTCCATAGGCAAGTCGACGACGCTGAAATAGGAGCGGTCCCCGTCGCCTTGGAGGACGAGCTTGCCCTCGTCCAGGCGTACCCGGATGCCCTCTCGCGCGACGCCCGCCATCTCCGCGGTGAGGAAAATCGCGGATTCCGTGAGGATCACGTCGACCAAGGGATCCCGCGTCCGGATCTCCTCGCCCTCCAACGCGGGCCGCGGCGTCTCGAGCCTCGCCTCGCGAGATCGGGTCGTGAAGCCGTAGATGAACGGTTCCCGGAAAACCCCCAGCTTGCCCTCGAAGGCATCCTTGAGCATTCGGTGAAGCGCCCGCCGGGTTTCCTCGAACTCGTCCTCAACACTCATGGAGGAATCTTCGCCTTCCTTCCGGACCGCACGGCCTTCCGAGCGATTCGGCCTCAACCCATTGAGGAACAAATGCGGTCGAGATTTCATATAGTTTTCGAGCGAGGACGTATTTTCTCGGGGAACTCGAACACAGCTCATGTCACGATGAGCACGGTCGGGTGCAGCGACGGCCCACGGTCAACCGGGCGGCGGGGTCGGGCGGGGTGGCGCCGCGGGCTTCGCGGCGGCCGTTGGCGCAGCGGCCGGAGGGGGCTGCGCGGTCCGCGGCGAGATCCGGCCGGCAGAGACCTGGGACACCCGTTCGACCAACATCCGGTAACGAGGGATCCCGACGAACTCAATCCGGTCGTTCACGAGGATGGCGGGACCGAATTGCAACTTGTATTTCGTGAGGAGGGGTTTGCTGCCTTCGGGCGGGACCACCTCCACCTTCCAATCCGCATGGTCCTTCCTGAGTCGTTCCGCGACCTCCTGGATCCGGCCTTCCTGGAAGTCTTGGACCGACGAGAGGAAGGTGACCGCGACCATGTCGTCTCCCGCGCGTACCGGAGCGCCACTCATAAAGTTTGTGCGCGACGTCGCGGGAGAAAGACCATGGGGCCTGCATGCCTCCCGGACCGCATGCGGTTCCTCGTGGCCTCGGAGGGAGACGAGGCCGGCGTCCACCAGCAGGAGGAGCTCCTCGGCCTCGGCTCGTGGACGCGGGATGAACCGTTCGGCGGTCGGGCGGCGTGGCGCCTGCGGGACATGATTCTCGTCACGATCCCCGAACTCCACCTGGACCGCGACCACCTCGACCGCGATCTCGAATCCTCCTTCAACGAGCGGGTCGACCTCGTCGTGTACCTGTCCAAACACCGGTCCGAGAGCGGTCGTCCGAGCCTCACGGTGCACCCGATCGGAAATCCGGGCCCCGCGGAGTTTGGCGGCCAGCCGGAGACCCTCGTCCCTTCGGCACCGCGATGGATGACGGCCGCCCTCCGCGGACTTCGCCATGCGGGGCGGGCTCTCGGCTACGAGGTGACGTTCGAGGCGACCCATCATGGTCCTTACCTCACGTCGCCCACGTTCTTCATCGAACAGGGGAGCACGGCGCGGGAGTGGGTGGACCGCGAGGCCTCCCGCGCGATCGCCCGCGTCTTGCTCAACCTGCGTCCCCTCAACGCCCCGATCGCGATCGGTCTCGGAGGCGGGCACTATGTGCCCCGGCACACGGACGTCGCTCTTCGGAGGAGGATCGCTTTCGGACACCTGCTCGCGACATATGCCCTCGCGAAGGCGTCCCCAGGCCTGCTTGAACAGGCGGTCGAGCGGACGGAGGGAGCAACCCTCGCGTACCTTCATCGCAAGGCTCTCTCGAAACCGGAGGTCCGGGACATCGAACAACGACTCGAGCGCCTCGGATTGCGCATCGTCCGGGAGGCGGACCTCCCCTCGGATCGGGAGGACGAAACTTCATAAACCGTTGGCGAATACCAAGCAACCCAGGAGGGGACGATGCTGAAGGAATGTCGTTCTCACGGTTACTTCCGCGAGGAGTTCTGCCCCCATTGCGGGGACGAGGGTAAATTCCTCCTGAACGACGAGGAGGTCGAGATCCTCGGCCGGACGATGGCCGGCGTCTTGCGGCATTTCCCGGAGCGATACGGCCTCGAGATGGACACCCATGGATGGGTGGACCTCCGGGACTTCCTTACGGCGGTGCAGATCCGGAATCGCCGCTTCCGATTCCTCCGACAGCACCACGTCGTCGGCCTGATCGAGACAGACCCGAAGGGCCGCTACCAGTTCGACGACGGCAAGATCCGCGCGACGTACGGGCACTCGAAGGACCTCGATTTGGACTTGCCGACGGACGGCATCCCGGACATCCTGTTCTATCCGACGACGGAGGAGGAGAGCCATCTCCTCATGGAGGCGGGATTGCGCCCGTCGGACCGGAAGATGGTCCACCTCAGCGCGACGTTCGAAGCCGCACTCGAAGCCGGTCGGGTCCGAATCGCGCAGCCCCTCATCCTCGAGATCGATGCGAAGACGGCGCGGGAATCTGGCGTCGTGATCCACCGGGCCGGCAAGACGGTGTACACGTCGAAGGAAATCCCGAACGAGTTCCTCCGCCGCTCGACGCGCGTCGAGGAAGAGCTGTCGCCGGATCCTCCGAAAGACTCCCAGGAATGAGTTGTCGGATTCCCTCCAGAGATCGGCCTCCCATACGTTTATCAAGACCTTTCCGATATGGCGCCTTCGGATGGGTCAGACATGCCGTCGGCATTCGATTTGATCGGTCACAATCCGGCCCTGCAAGAGCATTGGATCCGTCGGTTCATCGCGTTCTTGTTCGACGCCGTCGTCGTCATCGTCGTCGGATTGTTCTTCGCCATCCCGCTTTCGTTCCTCACATGGGCCTGGTGGTTCATTCTACTCTTCTGGGGGACGATCTGGTTCGTCTACTCGGTCCTGCTCGAGACGATTTTCGCCGGCACGATCGGCAAGAAAATCCTCGCGCTCCGGGTCGTCGCAATCGACCGGAACCTCGACATCGTGCACGCCGTGGTGCGGAATCTGCCGAAAATTTTCCCACTCCTTGTCCTGATCGACGGCCCCGTTGGCGCCGCCACGAAGGGCGACCCGCGACAGCGCCTCTTCGACCGGATCGCGCGGACGACGGTCACGCGGGTCGACCAGGGAGCATACATGGAAGAACAGTTCCGGATGATGCAACACGCCGGACCGCATCCGATGACGATGCCTCCGGCCCCGGTGCCCCACGCTCCACCCCCGGCGCCGCCGGGCATGCAGGCGGCTGCCGCCCCCGGAGGTTGGCCCGGACAGGCCCCCACGCCGAGCGGCGGGTGGCCCCAGCACAGTTGGGACGAACAAGGGCGACTCGTCAAGGAAATGAAATTCTGCACGGCCTGTGGCGGGCAGCTCGTCGCCCGGGGCGACGGGAAGCTCACCTGCGTTCGTTGCGGCGCCGTCTACTGATCAAGGAAACCCGCCTCGGATCCAGAACACGTTCAAGGCGACCATCGCGAAATAACTTGAGGTCAATACGGCTCCGGCGCGGGACGTGATCCGCCATCCTCCCAGCATGAGGGCGAGGAGAAGGAACGATGTGAGGACCATCGCGGCGACCACGGGGAGCAACAACGCGACGGAGTGGGTCGAGGGCCGCAGGATTCCGATCATGCCCAGGGTCAGAAGGGTCGTCACGACCGCCGCGCCGATCCCTTCGCCCAGGACCAGGTCCGTGTACCCGCGGCGTGTCGCATGATACGCGGCCGCGATGTCCGGCAACGAGGTGCCCAGGGCCACCAACGTGATCCCGACAAACCAGGGACTCATCCCGACCACGGTCGAGAGGTTGATTGCACCCTGGACGAGGAACTGGGCTCCCATCACGGACCAGAGGACGCCGAAGATCAGCCAACTGAGTCCCGCTCGGACCTCGACCTTCCGGCCGAAGATCCAACCCGTGAACTCGAGTCCGATCGTCATGTCCTCGACCCGCTCCTCGATCTCGTCCGCGGGCCCGGTCCGTTGGGAGATCGCGAGGTTTAGGATGTACGGGACGAACAGGGCAATCAACGCGACGCCCTCGTATTGAGTCAGGTTGCCGTCCAAGAGCAGGGTTGCGGCAACCAGGCTGACGATCGCGAGGAAGACGGCGTCGCGCAGGACGATCTCCCGAGACGTCTTGATGGGCCGTACGAGCGCGCTCACACCGATCACGAACGCGATCGTCACGACCGTCGAGGCAAGGGCGTTCCCCAACGCGATGTCGGGACTGCCCTCCTCCGCGGCGATCCCGCTCACCAAGAGCTCCGGCAACGCGGAGAGGGTGGACACGAACAGGGCCCCGAACACGAACCGGCTGCGCCCGATCCGACCGGAGATCCGGGTCGCGTTGTCCGTGATGAACTTCGCGCCCTGATTCAGGAGCACGAATCCGACGGCGATCGATCCGGCCGAAAAGAGAAGGCTCTCGAGCATCCGATGTAGTCCCTTCCGACGCCGGGGTCGATGCAATGTCCGTCGCTTCAAAGTTCGCCGGTCCCCGCCTGGGTTGACAAACATCCCGCCGCCGGTTGGTTTAAGTGGCCCTAGTCCTCTCGATGGCGCATGTCCTTCACGAGAACCGCGGTCATCCGCGCGCCTCCCGAACGCATCTTCTCCGTCCTCGCGGACCTCGGACAGACGAAACAATGGATGCCCGCCGTCCAGAGCATCGACAATGTGACGCCCGGCCCCGTGCGAGTCGGAACCGCATGGAAAGAAACGCGCAAGGCGGGGAAGAGGACCATGGAATCCACGATCCAGGTGGCCTTGTACCGGCCGCCATCGCAGCTTGGCCTCCAGGTCGATGGAAAGGCGATGCGCGGACAGATGACGTTCACCCTTGCCCCGAAAGAGGGCGGCACGGAAGTCCGCTACGACGCGCAAATGTCGGGAAAGGGCCTGTTCCGGCTCATGAGCGGCATGATGAACCGCATGATGGCCGAAGAAGACCACGATATCTTGGACCGCCTCCGCGGGCAAGTCGAACGCGGCCGATAGAATTCACGTCACGAGCTCGCCGAGCCGCCCCGTGTCGATCCCGCGTCGGATCTCCATCGCGATCCGACGGCCCGTGCTCATTGGGCGCCGCCACAACGAGTTCCCATAGGGATGGCCGAGGGACATGTGCACGTTCGTCCCCCCGCCGATCCGGGGCGAGACGTCGTACACCCAGAACTGCAGGTCCTTGTCGACCGCGGTCTGGAGTGTGAAGGGCCCGATGATCCCCGGCGGAAAGTGCTGCTGCGTCGCCTTCACATACCGCTCCGCAATCGCGAAGACGTCGTTCAGGCTCGACTCCCGCAACGTGGCGGCGTTGTGCCCCACGACCACGTATTCCGGGATCCGCTGGGCGTCGTTGAGGGTCCTCTGTTGCTCCGCGGGCAGACGGACATGGCCGTCCAAGGACGTCTCGAAGCGCCAATCGATGCCGAGGAGTTCCAGCTTCTCCCCGTCGTCCTCGATCGGCGAATAGAAGAAGTCGAAGTTGAAAATCGGACCGATGATGTACCGTTCGATCCGCGCGTCCTTCAGGTCCTTCTCCGAGATGACGCCCTGTTTCAGCAGGGCCTGTGACTTCTCGCGGAATTCCGGATAACTCGCGGCCGTGAAGAAGCCCCGTTCGAGCTTCTTGACCTTGTGGGGGAGCTTGACGATCGCGAGGCCGTCGATGTCCCGAGCCTGCTCGAACTTCTCCGGAGTCGGCAGCTTGGCCTTCTCGAGGATCCAGTAGAAGCTTTTCTCGAACTCGCGCTCTTCCGTCCGGAGGAGGTTGCGACTCCCGAAGATCGGGATCCGGAAATCGTCCTCGATGGCATCCAGGTCGACGTAGGACGTGAAGGACCGGTTCGGGATGAAGACGCCACTCACGCTCCGAAGGTGCTCCTGAAATTTCGGGGAGACGACCTCTCCGAATTTCCCGAGGACGATCGCCTCGTCCACCGTCCCGCGCACCGCGCGTCCGTCCTTGTCCCGCACGGCGCGGAAGTAGCGCCCGTAGGGAGCTTCGCGGCCTTTCTCGCAGAACACGAGGGTGCGAAAGCCCTCTTCGATCGCGCCGTCGCAAACGTCCAGTGCGGAGTGGGATCCGATCGTCGCGATGCGGATCTTCGACGGATCGTAGCCCTCGAGCACCTGCACAATGTCCTCGCGCTCGATCATCGCGACCCTTGTCTCGAGCCCATGAGGTGCCCGTCTATAATTCTTTGCTGCGGTTCTCTGAGCCACACGATGCGCTCGCGGAATTGGAACGGACCACACGCCCTGTCGACGCCGAATTATCAGAGGGGATCGCTTGGTCGTCCTCCGGCCTTTAGACCGGGAGCTCGACTCGGAGGGAATCGTGAATCCGGGGAAGCTGATGGATGGGAGGACGTGACGGAGGAATTCTCCGCCCGCACCCGGACCGCCAGCCTCGCGCGGATGCAACGGGACCTCTTCGACATCCTCGTCATCGGCGGCGGCATCGTTGGTGCCGGGATCGCGCGCGACGCGGCGCGACGCGGCTTTCGGACCGCCTTGGTCGACCGTGGAGACTTCGCCAGTGGCACGAGTGGAAAAACATCGCGTTTGATCCACGGCGGACTCCGATATCTCCAAAACTACAAGGTCGGACTCGTACGCCTCGCGGTCCGAGAGAGGGACCGTCTCCTGGAAACCGCTCCGGGACTCATTCATCCTCTCCCGTTCGTGATCCCGGCCTACCGGGGACGAAGTCCGGGCCCGATCCTCCTCCGATTCGGCCTGTTCCTTTACGATGTCCTCTCGAAGAAAACGCTGCCCCGACGGGTTTGGCTCCGACCCGATGCCGCATCGGAGAGAGAACCACGCCTCGCCCGGGCCGATCTGGCCGGGGCGGGCATGTACTACGACGCATGGACGGACGACGCGCGCTTCGTCCTCGCGGTGGTCCGAGAGGCGGCCCGTGCGGGCGCCGAAGTCTCGAATCATGTGGAGGTGACCGAGCTCATCCGGGAGGACCATCAGGTCGTGGGCGCTCACCTCCGCGACCGAATCGACGGCTCTGCCTTCGAAGTCCGTGCGAGGGTCGTCGTGAATGCGACGGGAGTGTGGCTCGATCAACTGCGCCTCCCGCGGACGTTCCCGACGATTCGCCCGACGAAAGGGACCCACATCTTCCTTCCCCGAGCGAAGGTCGGGAACCGCCATGCCGTGGCGCTGACGACGAAGCGCGACGGGCGTCTCGTCTTCGTCCTGCCTTGGAACGACCTCACGTTGGTCGGGACCACCGACACCGACTTTCGCGGGGACCCGAACCGGGTAACGCCGGACGCGAGCGACGTCGCCTATTTGTTGGAAGTGACGAACGATGCGTTCCCGGACGCGCACGTGGGCCCGGACGACGTCGTCAGTGCGTATGCCGGTCTGCGCCCGCTCCTGCGACGTGGAAGGGAGGATCGATCGGAGTCCGAGGTCTCCCGCGAGCACGAGGTGTTCTTGGACCCGGATGGGCTGATCTCCGTCGCGGGGGGCAAGTTCACCACCCATCGGGCGATGGCCGAAGCGGTCGTCGACATGGTAGAAGTCCGTCTCGGCGAGAGATGGCGAAACCTGACGTCGGGGGGCGCCTTCGGCCCTCCCGTTGGACCTCTCGAGGAATTCCTCGTCCTGGGTTTCGACGAACCGGCCGCCCTCGAGCTCCAAGCCCGATACGCGCCCGAACAAGTGGCGCGACATGTCGACGCCCCGGCAGCTCGCGACCCGATCGTGAAGGGACGGCACCACGTGTGGGCGGAGGTCGACATCGCGATGCATGAGGAAATGGCCCTCACGTTGACGGACGTTCTCGTCCGGAGACTCGGCCTCTTTTACGAAGCCGCGGATCAAGCGTATGAAGCCGCGCCGGAGGTCGCCTCAAGGATGGCGAAGGTGCTCGGATGGGATGCGGATCGCACGGCGCGGGAGGTCGAAGCATACCGGACGCTCGTGACGGAACATCGGGCGTTCCGGATGAACCGAGGTGGGTGACATCGTGTTCATTGTGAACCCGGCTTCCTCGGGTGGCCGGACCCGACGCCGCTGCCGAAGGCGGTCCCGATCCGGGCCTGCAAGTAGGAGATAGCCCCGGGCAGATTCGAACTGCCGTCGCGAGGTCTCCCTTCGACCGTTTCGGGTCGATCCAGAGCCTCGAATCACTGGCCCGCGACCGCATCGCGGTCACGATTGGCCGCTAGACCACGGGGCTGCGATGCGATTCAACGGAGAAGACGTATTTTGAGTTTTCTCACTGGGCCGCGTCCTTCAGTCGTCGAAGGACCCACTCCTTCTCGAGGACCGCGAGAAACGGCGCGGCACGGGGACCGCGTTCCGACCCGAGCAGGACCAGGTACAAATCCCGGAAGAACCGATTCGTATCGACAGGGAGCGATCCGCCCTTTGTCAAGGAGACCATCGATTCCTTAATCGCCTCCTCCGTCCACCGAACCGAGGCGACTCGCGCGGCGAATGTCCGGAGCGCGTCGCGATCCCGCGCCTCGAGTTGCGAGCTCACCTCCGGAGCGAGTTCATCCAAAAGTTTCACACGGTTCTCGGTCGCATAATTCTCGACCCACGACTGAGACTGCGCGAGGCGGCGAGCAATCCGAGCCCGATCGATTTCCGTGGGCGTGCGATCCAGGATGCCGGTGTCCCGGAGCCTCTTGATGCACCACGCCACCCGGTCCTTCTCGGGGCTAATCTGCGAGAGGAAGGCGGCGTGGCGATAGGAAAGAGCGAACGGTTTTTCCTTTGGTAGCGGGGAAAGCTGTGCGAGTTCGAAGGACCGAGCCTGCTCTTCCTCATCTCCTTCCCGCTCGTCCGCGTAAAACAGGTCCTCCGCGCGGTCGTACACGTCATAGTAGGAGTCCACCCGGTACAGGTCGAGGACGATCCGTCGAAAAATCGGGTTGTACGCGTAGATGTAGCGCAGCACCTCGGGATCGGCGACCTCGACCCATTGGACCGGGGAGAACCCGAGGAAATCGGAGGAACCCATGTCCCCGAGGTCCTTGCCGCGGTCCGAGATCCCGACCCACTCGTACGGGATGCCCATCGGCGCGCGGAAGTGCATGATCGATTCGGCGATCTCCTTACAGGAATCCCGCGAGCCGCCCGGGGTCGCGTGGTCCTTGCCGAAGGGCTCGATGTCGACGCGGTACACCTTCCACAGCGCGGGCCACTCGAGCCGCCAGTTCAGCTTGCCCTTCTCGATCGACGAGGTGCCAACGTGGCCGCAGCGTTCGCATCGGTACGAGGCCGTCATCCCTTCGATCGCGGTCGTCTTCGCCCCGATCGTCTTGCATTGTTCGCAGAAGGCCTCGAAGGGAATCCATCCCGGAGGGTAGGGGTGGCGGGCCCGGTAATGGTTCACGAGAGTGCGGACTTCCTCGGCGCGGGAGGCGAGGTCTCGCACCAGGGCCTGCATTTCCGGATTTCGATACGTCTCCGTGGTCGTGACGATCCGGATCCCGGGAGCGAAGCGGTCGAGCACGCCACCGAACTCCTGCCAGTAATGGTCCACCCAGTTGCCGTGGCACCCCATCGGATCGGGCACGTCGATCAGCCGGCGGCCCACGTACTTCGTCCCGTCTTCTTTCGTGAACTGACCGATCTGCCCCTCCTTGCCCTTCCACTCGTCCTGCGTATAGAGGACGAGGCTCTGGATCGTCCGTCTGTGTTCCTCCTGAAGACTCCGGGTCAACAGGTGGGATAAGGTGATCTCCCCGCGAAGACGACCGACATGTTGGAGTCCGCTCACGCTCAGGCCCGCGTTCACGACGAGGTCCTTCTTCTCGCCGACGTAGGCCTTCGCCTCCGGGAGAAGCTCATCGTACCAATGCGTCAGCGGGTCTCACCCGAGCTCGGAACGAGGTGAAGGGCTAAAGCTTTGCGCGGCTCAGATGGACCGCGCCCGGATCAACGCACGCAACGGGACACCCGCGAGTTCGTCGAGCGCCGTCTTGTTCACCAAGACGACGGCGAGAACGATGGTCCCGCCCAGCTCGTGGACATCCGAAATCGCGGCCTTGATCGTGTCGCCGGTCGAAACGACGTCGTCTACGATCAGCACCTTCTTCCCTTGCGGGGATGCGTAGTTCGACGAGAACGCGCCACCCTTGCCGTGGCGCTCCTGGCCCGGACGATAGATGATGAGCTCCTTGCCGAGCTCCTCGCTGATCAACGCCGCGAGGGGAATCCCGTTGATTGCGACGCCAATCACCCCATCCGCGTCCATCTGGCGTTTCTCCATTTCCTCGAGGGCGATGTCCGACATGGCGGCGGCCATGAACCCGATCCGGTTCCCGTACACCCCGATGGACCGCCAACCGATCTTCACGTCCTTGGGCGGCTCGCCTCCCTTCACCCCGCGGGTAAGGAGCCACGTGACCGTCTCCGGGGACAGATGGAGCTCGTCCGCGATCTCCTTCTCGGAGAGGCCCTTCTCCTTGTAGTCCAGGGCCTTCTTCGCAATCGCATTCACATCCTTCATCCGCTCACGCACTCCGACGCGTGCGATGCAGGATTCCGGATATCAAGCTATCGTACTCGTCCTGTCGCGGTCTCGTCCACGGATCGTTTCACAGGCCCGCTTTCGACAACTTCCTGAGGTCCTTCACCTTGTAATCGAAGATCTCACGGACATACTTCATCGGCACGGAGCCGGCGTACAAGATCGTGTCGTGATAGAGCTTCTCCGAGTACTTCTTCCCAAGGCCCTTCTTGACGTCCCTCCGAAGCTGCAGGATGAGATGCTTGCCGATCAAGTACGAGAGTTGGTATGCGGGGTTGTACGTGTACCGTTTCACCTCCGCAATCGCCCCGGGACGCTCCATGCCCGACTCGCGGACGAGGAGGTCGACGGCCTCGTCGAACCCCATCTTGCCACTGTGCAAATCCACGTCGATGATGATGCGGCAGGCCCGCCAGATCTGATCCGTCATCTGTACGAACTTCGTCTTCGGGTCCGCGCTGAACCCCGCTTCCTTCATCATGTCCTCGCAGTAGTCCGGATACCCTTCGTGGACGGCCGTGTTCCGCGTCCCCGCATATGAGTGCTCGCGGAGCATCGCCGGTTTGTCCTCGACCGGGGTCACCATGTAGAAGCCCTGTTTGCGGGCCTCGAACCGGGCGGGGGCGTTGTACGCCGCGAACGGAATGACATGTCGAAGGTACGACGGCGTCTCAATCACATTGAGCTCTTCGTTCGGTGGGAGTGTGGCCAAGTCGTGCTCCACGATGAATCGTTTCGCATCGGCCATCGCCTTCGCGGTGTACTCGAGGGCCCCTTCGAACCGCGATGGATGGTCCGACTTGACGATCTCGCTCGCCTCCTCGACCGATGCCCCGGGCTTGATCTCGTTCGCCAATCGGGCGAGGGTTCGCTTGCTCTCGCGGAGATACTTCTTGCCGATCGCGTAGATCTCGTCCACGGTCAGTCCAAGTTCTCGGAGTCGGACAAGTTTCCGGAACTTGGCGGCTCCGATGCCGAGAGTGACCTTCGACCTCGGGAGGACGTCCTCTTTGATCCACCGGGCATGACGTCGGAGGGCTTCCTCCGTTTTCGCGATGGCCTCCTCGAGCCGGGCCCGTTCGGGACCGGTGAGGTTCTCCTTCCCCGTGCCCTCGATGACGTGCAAGAAACCGGGGAGCCGCTCCGTCGCCTCGAGGGCGATCTCGGACCACATCCTCACCGGCGTCCGGATTCGGTCCTTCGTGTCCTCGATATAGGCGGGGGACCGCTCGAGGCGCCCTGTGATGCTCGCGAGGCGCTTCGCGAGAGGCGCGAAGGAACGCATGAACAGGGGAAACAGACTGTCTCCGACTGCGTCGGAAGCCGCAGTCGACGCGCTTCGAAGGAGAGAGGCCTTTTCGATCAATATCTTCCAACTTGCCGAGAAATTCTTTGACCCGGGCGCATTCCTCGATTTCGGCCTCATATGTGCCTTTCGGCAACAGATGATCGTGGTCATGGATGCCGACGTACGTGGCGAAGATCGGATTCTGCCGCACGTACCAGTCGATGACCCCTTTTCCGAGAGCCTCCACCTGCGCGTCCGTCATCGGCGCGGCCATCGCGCGACGGGGTTTAGCCTTGTCGTCGGACCCGTCACGCTGGGATGCGGCGACCGCTCTTGTCCCGACGAAAATTGCCGAAGTCCTCGGACCCTGCGAGTTGTTCCCCCGTGAAGATCGATCCGTCGACGCACACGAGTTTGTCGTCGAGCGAGCAGGCATCGCAGATCCCGATTCCGCATTTCATGTAACGTTCGAGGCTCGCCTGAATCGGCACGGCCCGTTGTCGGGCCAGGTCCACGACCGCGTACATCATCTTCTCAGGCCCGCACGTGATGACCTGCTCGAACCTGTCGCGCGCGAGGAGTTTGTCCGCCAATGCCGGGACGAAGCCGTGGAACCCG
>VBLU01000001.1 GCA_005879065.1 Methanobacteriota archaeon | reverse complement strand
GCCCCGAACGACGATGTCGTGATGCAGGTGCTCCTCGAGCTCGGAAAACTCGGGAACATTCGCACGAAGACCCTGAAGGCGTGGAGCCTCGCGGAAGCCACGAAGGTTGTCTCGAAACTCCAGTAGAGCTCGGGCGCCCTGAAGAACCTACGAGACGACAACGACGATGACGCCCCACATCTGGCGATGCGGGTCGCAGTGATAGTAGAACGTCCCGTTCTGCGCGAACACATGGCTCCAAGATGCTCCGGGCGTCAAGAGGCTGGAGCCGAAAAGTCCGGTCGTGTTGGACGTCACCGTGTGGGCCATCGTATCCTTGTTGATCCAGGTGACCGTCCCGCCGACGGGGATTTGGAAGCTCTGAGGTGAGAAGGCCATCGCGACTGCAGGGGCGTTCGGGACGATCTGGATGTTCGCGGCAACGCCGGTGGTGTTGCCCAGGATCACGCCGGCACCGATGGCGCCTGCTACGAGGCTCCCAATCACAAACCCGATCACTGCGACCGTGAGGAGGCCCCCCGTCGACTGCGGCGTGGCGAGGTAGCGTTTCTGCATCAATCCCGGTTTCGCATTGATGAAGGAGAGGATTGAAAACACGAGGATGAGGAACAGCGCCGGGAGGACGGACATCACGAACCAGAAGCCGCTGTCCGCCGGGTTCGACGCGCTCGTGACGAGATTCACTGAGAAGAGCAATGTCAGGACGATACCCCCCACAGACCCGAGGACATAGGCCCATCTCCTCCCCCGCAGCGTGAAGAACGCCGCCACCAGGAACAGGATGATGAAAAGGAGCAGGATCGCGATGAACCCGATGCCAATCGCCGCTAGAAACGGCACGACATATGCAAGCAGCGCGAGGGCGGCGTACACGAGACCCCCGGCGATCACCCACAGCGAGAACGGCTTCTGACCGATCGACGCAGCGCTGCCCGTTACCTCGGCCACGAAGAATCCTCGGAGCGCGGATGCCCATGCATCATTTCTAGGTTTGGGTGGGGATGGCCCCGCTTGTGCAGACGGCCCAGGTGATGACCAACATGCGGGCCGGGATGATGGTCGGTCGTGGCGTCCTGCTTCCGGGTTCGATCACGCCCTGACGTCGAATCGCAGATCGACGCTTGGCGGACGCCTCAGGAAACCTTGCGGACCAGGAAATGAAACAGGGCGCCTTCCCTGCGTTCGTCGATCACCGGCTGACCGGTTTCATCGGACCATCGCACCATCTCAATCGGGGCGGTGGGGTCGTCGGTCACCAGGTGGACAACCTCGCCGACCGCTACTTGGCCAAGCAATTCGTTCAATTTCACGAGGACTGCCGCACACTCCGTCCCGATTTCGAACATCTCGTGATCGGGAAAGGCAGCGAAGCAACGGACCCGCAGCTCCGCAATCTGCTTCGCCAGACGTTCGGCCCCGGCTGGAATCGCAAGGAGAGATCGACGATCGGTCGCGAAATTCGATGGCCGAACCCGTGCGACCCATCCGTCGCCGTAGACGGCCTCGGTCATGGTTCGGGGTTTTGCCAGGACCCTTGGGTTGACTTCTTGCAGAACGCCACCGACGGGCGCCCGAATCGGGCCGAAGTACTTCCCGCTCTCCAGGAAGCCGATCGCCGCGCCCTTTGCGTACTCGAGGCCCGCGGTCTTGACCGATACCTTCGCGATTCGTCCGGCAATGGCCGCGTAGATGCTCGTGATGCCCACTCGGACGTCCCCGGAGGTCAGCGGTCGAGCCCAGACGAGCCCATCCGAATCGTAGAGGAGGTCGTTCGGGAATTCGCAACCGTCGATCTTCATACGAATCCCCTGGACCGGAGAAGAGGGCTGCGCAAGATCATAGATGTCGGTTCGAACGCGGCGGCGGAGTTTGAAGATTTGCCGACGGACGATTCGGGAACAAAACACCGAAACTATTTAGCCCCCGAGGAGCAGATTCCTCTTGAGGAGGGCGACTCCCCATGGCAACTAGGCCGGACGCTCGTCGAGGGTGGCATCGTCTCCGGCCCTTGATCTCGACCAACGGAGAACCCTTGCGACCTGACCTTGTCTCGCGAAGGATTCCATGAAGACACGAAGAGGTCTGCTGAAACCCCCCCGCGCGATCGCCGTGTACCTGTTCTACCGCTCGGGAGAACCGCTCGTGGCCCTCGCGGCCGGTCGCGACCTGCCCATCGAGGCGGAGACGCTCGAAGGCTTGCTGTCCGTGGTCGGGAATTTTGTGGAGACGAGCGTGCGGGGTTCCCGCGGATACGCGACCACGGCGATGCGATACGACGCGTTCGGAATCGTGGCGGTCCGCGGCGAATTTGTAATCGGAGCCGCGTTGAACGACGGGACGGCCCATGACAGCCTCAAGGCGGATCTCCTCCGAATCGTCCGCAACTTCGAGGAACGGCACTGGAGGAATCTTGCCAGCTGGGAGGCTGCCACGAAGCTATCGGATCAGGCATCCGAGGATTTCTCGAAGCTTCTGAGGACCACGGACCGTCGCTAGGTCGATCCGAACGTGCCCGTCGAAATCGAGACGGACGCGGTCATCCCAGAATCGGCATGGACAACGATTAAATCGGGGTCCGGCCTCCGTGTCACCATGGCCCGCGCGCCTTCCTGGACCGGAGAGGTCGTCGCGATCCACATCGCGGACGAGGCGGAGGCCCGGATGCGTTCGGTCGATCGCATTCGCGCGGTCCCGGGGAAAGGGCTCGAGGGGGATCGCTACTTTTGGGAGAGCGGCACGTATTCGGACCGACCGGGTCCCGGCCGCGAGGTCACGCTGATCGAGTCCGAGGCCATCGAGGCCATGGCGAGGGACAACCAGATCACGATCCCTCCGGGCGCGACCCGACGGAACGTGACCACGCGGGGAGCTCCGTTGAACCATCTCGTCGGGCAAGAGTTCGAG
>VBLU01000087.1 GCA_005879065.1 Methanobacteriota archaeon | reverse complement strand
ATCTGCGGTCTCATCTCGATCTGGTCTCAGGGGCTCGCCTTCCTCGGCGGGGTGATGGCCTTCCAACGGATGAATTGGAAACTCACCCTGGTGTGCGCGATCTTCTCCTTGGCGACCCTCGGGTTCTTTTACGTCGAAGGATCCCTCATCGGATTGGTCGGACTGATCGTCACGATTCGCGCCCGCCCCTACTTCCTCACGTGACCGGCGGCGTAACGGCCCGCAGCGCCTGGACGAAGCGCTCGTTGTCGTCTGGGCTGTTGTAGAAGTACGGCGACACCCGGAGCCGATCGTGGCGATAGTCGACGATGAACTTCTTCGAGGCCAGAGCCCTCACGGCCTGCGGTGGGTCCCGCATCTGGATCGCCACGATTCCCGCCCGCTCGGCAGGCGAGTCGGGCGTCTTGAGTACATACCCTGCGTCGAAAAGGCGCTCGATGACGTCCGTCACGAGCTCCGAGGTCCTCTTCCGAAGCCGGTCCACTCCAATCTCGAGGACGATGTCCAGGCCCGCATTCGCCGCGTACACGGCCGCATTCGCCGTCGTCCCGAGCTCGAACCGGCGGGCACCGTCGTGGAACTCGAACACCTTCGGATCGAAGTCGAACATGCGGGCGTTTCCGAACCAACCGGCGATCGTCGGCCGAAGCGTCTCCGCCAGGGACCCCCGGACGTAGAGGAACGCGATCCCGGTCCCGCCGAGGAGCCACTTGAGCCCGCCCGTCACGAGCACGTCGATGTCCGCCGCGTGCACGTCCGTCGGCAATTGGCCGGTCGCCTGGTAGGCATCGATCAGGGCGAGGGCTCCGTGACCGTGGGCGACCTTCGCGATCGCGCGGATGTCTTGGATCGCGCCGCTCGTGTAATAGACATGAGAGGTCGCGACGAGGGCGGTGCGGTCGTCCGCGGCCGATTCGAAGAGATTCGGCGACACGCGAATCCCATCCGTGGACGGCACGAAGATACGCTCCGCGGCGGGCTTCACCGCCCATTGATACGAGAGCGTCGGGAATTCCAGATCCGAGAGGACGACCCGGGGACGTTCGGCGTAGTCCAGGGCACTCGCGACGGCGGACAACGCGACGGACACGCTCGGGGCGAGGGCGATCTCCTCGCGTCGGGCGCCGAGGACGCGGGCGACTTTTCCGCGTAAGGAGTCCAGGGCGTCGACCCACAGTTCGTACCAGGCGGACGCCCCCAGGGCTTCCCATTCGTCCAGGAATCGCTCTTGGGCGGCCCGAACCCGGGAGGCGAGGGGTGCGAGGGAGCACGTGTTCAGGTACGTCATCGTCCGGAACGTCGGGAACTCGTCCCTCCACGCGCTCCAATCCATGCGAGCCGGCACGCGGCACGGAGAAAAAAGGATTGGGGCATGAACGCGGCGGGGGCCCCATGGGCCGGTGTGGAGTCGGCGCCTCAGGCGCGCGACCGAGATCGCCCGCGGACCAAGAATCGGCAGACGGGATCGCCAGCGACGACCCGGTGGGACGTCTCTACATCCGCGCCAAGCAGATTCTGGAACATCTCCCGTTCGACTCGGCAGGCTTCCGGATAGGTCTCCGCGACGGCCATGATCGGGCAGTTGTGCTCGAACATCTCGACCACATTGCGACCGGCGTGGCCGACCTCCGCCATGTAGCCTCCCTCGTCCCGGATCTTCACCAACTCGGCGACCTTCTCCTTCAGGCTACCGTCTGGCACGCGGTTCCGGTTCGCGTCCAGGACCTCCTGGGCCCGCTGCCGCAGGAGCCGGACAATGGCCTCCCGCCCGATCTTCTCTTCGATGAACCGCAGGGCGCACAGGGTCATATGGGTGTACGCTTCCGGGAAGAGGCTGGCGGATCCCGCGCTGAGGGCGAAGAAGGCCCGGGGCCGTCCGCGGCCCCCCGGTCGGGATGATCGTTCCACGAGGCCCTTCGTCTCCAGGACGGTCAGGTGTTTCAAGGTCGCCATCTTGGAGATGTGGACCGACGCCGCGAGGTCGGTCAGGGAGACGGCGCCCTCCTTCTTGAGCGTCAGGAGAATCTGCTTCTTCGTTGACGAAAACCCGACTTCGAGTCCACCGGAGGAGACTTCGGCCCGCTCAGCCATCGTCTGCCCCAAGAGCGCCGCGATATCATATACCTGTGCGTTTACAAAATCGACCCACGGTGCTTTCACTCCATGAGGACACCGTAGACGAATCCCCGTTCGAACGCCCGATCAGGTCTCGGGCGGGGGAGGCGGTGGAGGCATCGACGAGGTTTTGCCCCTCCGGCGTCTCACGAACAGGAAGATGAGGAGGATCGCCGCGACGACCGCGATCCCACCGACGAGCGCAATGAGGGTGCCGTTCGGCCCGGCGGGGGAGCTCGGAAGCTGAAGGTCCGCCTGTACGTCCGTCGTGACGGTCGGATCGTGGATCACGGAGGCCCCACCTCGGAAGCTGAGCCCGGCGAGTAGGACGAAACCGACGAACCGGTTTCCATTCTCACCAACCGCGGCGAAGCGGAGTCCTGCGACGATTTCCCCGTACACGGGACGAGTCGGATTGCCGTCCACGGTGCTGGTGCCGACCCAGAGGTATCGGCCGATGCGGGTCAGATTGGCTCCGAAGTCCACATTGGGTGTCGCCAGCCGACGGGCCGTCGCATAGTTCCCCGTGGTCTCATTCGCGGTCTCCGCCCGGATCGTGCTGTTGAACTGAGCCGATCCCGATTCGTGCATCGGACCCAATACGTGGTTCTCTAGCCACTGATCCGCAAGCGCCGCGGGAATGAAGTTCCCGACGATCGCACCGATTTCAAGGAGGAGTCTGCGAGCGACGCCCGCGCCGTTCCCGGCCGCATAGGTCCAGCCCTCGATGTCCTGGTCCCACTTGAGATCGTAATGGACGGCCTTTCCGCTCACGAGGAGGTCCGCCGCGCGGGTGACCGTCGTGATCGTGTTCCCGCCGGAGATCGTGACGTTCCACCTGGGCACGGTCACGTTCGTGACCTGCTGGGCGGAGGCGTTTAGGTGGAACGTGAAGTGGACGAGCGGCAGGACGCCCGCCACGCTGCCGGTGTAGTTCGCCACGGCGGAATAGGACAGGTTCGTGGCGCTCAAGTCGAAGGTCCAGGTGCGATATCCGGTCCCGTTCGTCCGGACGATGGGCCCGGCGGTCCAATTCGTATTGAGGTCGACCTTCTTGTACAGGACGTCGCCCGCCCGGTTGATGTAGTTCGAGAACCGGTTCGTCGTACCGTTGTAGACACGGGCATAGTCGGCAATGCCGTTCCCGTTGTTGTCCCGGAACTCCACGATGGAGTCGAGTTTCATGGCATACAGGGTGTAGATCTTGATCGCTCGGTTATCGAGGAGGGTGCGGCCCTGCGAGTCGACCACATGGGCGACGCCCAGATACCGGGCCTTGATCGCAACGACGTAGATGTTGTTCGGGTTCGCGGTGGTCCCGTACACGATGCCGAACGCGGCATCCGACCCGAACCGGACGAAGACGTGGTCCCCTCCGCCCAAGGCGGCGGTGGCCCCTCGCTCCTCCATGAGTTGATCGTTCACGTACGTGGCCGCCTGGGTCGAGGGACTCGCAAAGACGGCCGCGAGGCCGGTCACGATGAGGCACAAGGCAACGAGGATCGCCTTCGTGTGCATGGGGACAGTGCTCCGCTCCGGTCCCCGCCTCGCGGGTGACCTCTTGAATCCTTCGGTGCGAAATTCATTCTCGATTTCGTGCGCGCTTAAGGGGGACTGGTCGCGGCAAGCCCCATCCGGCGGGATCGAGACACGACCGGCGAAAACGTTCTTACAGGCCGGCCCATTCGGGCACCCGTGCAGCGACGTCCACTCGGCCGGACGGGCCTCGACGTGTCCGAGATAGGCTTCGGCGCGTGGGCGATCGGCGGGAATGCGCACGGGAATTCGTATGGTCCCACGAAGGACACGGAATCCATCGAGGCGGTCCGCAGGGCCGTTGACCTCGGAGTCAACTTCTTCGACACCGCCGACGTGTACGGCTGGGGCCACAGTGAGGAAGTCCTCGGACAAGCCCTCGAAGGCCGCCGGGAAGAGGTGTTCCTGGCGACGAAGGTCGGCGGAGACTTTTACCGCGGAGGCGTTCGGATGAACTTCGACCCGGGCTACCTCGCGTTCGCCTTGGATCGATCCTTGCAACGACTCCGCACGGACCACGTGGACCTCTATCAGTTGCACAACCCGCCCGCGGAATTGATGACGGACCCGACCACGTACGAGGTCCTCGACGCACTGAAAGGGGAGCACAAGATCGACCACTACGGGGTTTCCGTCCACGAGCCCGTCGAGGCGCTTCTGTGTCTCGAGGCCGGGAAACCGGAGACGCTCCAGATCCCGTTTAGCCTGTTGCGTCAAGAATGGATCGAGGAGGTCCTCCCGCAGGCTCGGCGGGCGGGCGTCGGAATCATCGCCCGCGAGCCCTTGGGGAACGGCTTCCTCACCGGACGCATCCATCCAAATGCGACGTTTCCAACGGGGGACATCCGCCATCATTGGCCCCCGTCGATGATCGCGGGCCGGAGTGCCGTCGCGGAACGACTCTCCTTCCTCGTGAAGCCAAACCGGACGATGGCCCAGGCCGCGTTGCGCTTCGTCCTGGCCTTTCCCGAGACGTCCCTCGCGATCCCCGGCGCAAAGACGGATGCGCAGGTCGATGAGAACGTCGGCGCGGCGGACGCCCCTCCGCTCACGGATTCTGAAATCAAAGAATCCCGGACGCTCTACGCGAAGGACTTCGGTCTCTAAGGGACGACTGAAACTTTTTAGCCAACCCATCGCTTAGCGTCCCAGGAGAAAATCGCGGATGTGGGCCCGTCCCGACCTTCTCGCCGAGCTCAAGGGGCTGGGCCTTCTTCGCAATCCGGAGCTCGAACGGTCCTTTCTCCGAGTGCGACAGGAATCGTTCCTCCCCGAGGCGTTCGGCAGTCTTGCCTATGCCGACATGCCGCTGCCCGTCCATGTGTCGACGAATCCGCCCACGATGCCATCGGCCCGATGCCTCATTGCCGCCCTTGACCTCCTTGAGCCGCTGGCCGATCTGCGGATCCTAATCGCCGGCTGTCGCGGCGGCTATCCCGGGGCCCTGCTCGCCGAGATTGTCGGACCGGACCGGGTCGTGGTCGTGGAGACGGATGAGGAACGGCGCACGCGGACGTCGCGGCGACTTCAGGCCGCCGGGTTCGAGGCCGTCCGCGTGCTTCCGGCCCTGCCGCCGGAGACGTTCGACCGGATTCTCGTCCTCGACGCGACCCCGCCGCGACAACTGGTCCCCCTGCTCGCGGACCCGGCATTCCTGATCGCCCGCGGTCGAGGCGTGCACGACCTTGCCTTCGTGAAGCTCGTTCGACAGGGGGGCGAGACGGTCCAGATGACGTTCACCGAGGCGCCCTCCGACGTGATGGCAGGATCCGCGCGCTCAGGTGACATCGGTCCGGTCGACTTCGGCCGGCTGTTCGCCGTGGAAGACCTCCTGGCCCACGCCTGGGAAGGCCGCGTCACGGGCCATTACGACCAGCATTTCCGCGACATCGTGGACGAGACGTTCGCGCAAGGCCCCCTCGACCCGAGCGCGTTCGACCAGGCAGAGGAGCCGTGCAAGGACGCGGCTCGGCGCGCGTTCCAGGCGGCGTACATCCTCCAGAGTGCCGGGGAGTTGGAGCGGGCCGCGGACGCCTACGAACGGTCGATCCGGCTCGAGGCGACCGCGGAGGCGCACACGTTCCACGGATGGGCCCTCAGTTTCATGGGTCGCTACGACGCCGCGATCGAGGAGTGCAAGCGCGCGATCGAAGTGGACCCTTCGTTCGGGAATCCGTACAACGATATCGGGGCGTATCTGATCGAGCTCGAACGCCTCGATGAAGCGATCCCCTGGCTCGAGCGGGCGATCTCTGCGCCTCGATATTGCTGCTACTTCTACGCCCACACGAACCTGGCGCGGGTGTACCTCCAGAAAGGCCTTCGCGAGAAAGCGCGAAGGGCCCTGCGTCAAGCCCTCGACGTGAACCCCGAATACGAACCCGCCCAGGAACTCCTGCGGCGGATTGAACGGGAAAGCGGCTATTTCGGCTGAAGGCCGAGGACCGCGTCCCGAAAGACGGTGAAATCGTCGTCCGAGAGCGTCGCGTCCGGGCCCTTCGAAACGAGGAATTCCGCGGGACCTTGGTCCGTCGTCAGGAATAGGCGGTCTTCCGTCCTCCGGTTTCCGACCGCGTCCTCCGCGGGCCGTACCGTGTGCGACACCTCACGGACCGCCCTTCGTTCGATCGCTTGGTGGACCGCATAGCCCTGGAATTGTTTCACGTTCCAGGCGCCGTGAACCTCGAGATGGGCCCGCAGCTCCAGGAGACGGTCGTCGGTCACGAGGAGGGTGCCTCCCTGGACCGGGAGGACGATCAAAGGCCGCTCGTCCGGGTCGAGGTGATAGGCAAAGAGGGAGAGCCGATACGGATCGCGTTTCGCCGAGCGCGCGAGGCCGAGGAACGCCGTGTCGTCGAAGGCATCCGCATCGCGCATCGATGCGGCGAAGGATCTCCCGGAAGATGAACGTTCGCGGGAAACGGGCACCCTTAAGAGAACCGCCTTCATGGTGCCGCCGGCTGTGTCACCGACGAAGCTCGACGAGGCAAAGGCTGCCCTGGAACGCGGCGCGTTCGACGAAGCGCTTCGCCTGATCGAAGTCGCAAACGCCGAGACTCCGGACGACACGGAAACCCGGGAGCTCTATGCTGTCACCCACCTCGCCAAGGCGATTCGCCTCTCGGAGGAAGCCCGAAAAGCGCGCCAAGCGGCGTTGGGACAACGAAAAATCGAGTACGAGGAAGAGTTCCAGGACGACCCTCAGGTATCTCAGACCTTTGACGAGGCCCTCGCGGCGATCGAGGACGTCCTCCGGGTCGAGCCGACCCATTGGAAAGCCCGAATGCTGAAGGCCTCCCTCCTGTTCCGCCGAGACCGGGAGTCCGGGCGACCGCAGGCCCTCGCAATCTTGCACGCGCTGGCCGTCGCGGAGCCGACGAACAAGCAAGTGCCGTTCGCGATCCGAAAGATCGAACGACCGTGCGAACGATGTGGCGACACCGGTTTCTGCCCGCCCTGCAAGGGTCGTGGTCACCGTCAGTTCCTCGGCCTCGACCGAAAGTGCGAGCGGTGTTATGGCCGCGGCATCTGCCCGGCCTGCGGCGTCCTCTAGTCACTCCTCGTCATCGTCGAGGTCCGCGAGGGCGGGATCCTTGCCCTCGATCCATTCCACGCGGTCCGCCCGGCCGATCTCGCCGCACGAGAGGCACTCCCAGCCTAGGGCGTAGTCCTCGAACATCACGAGCCCTCTCTCCTCCTTGGAGCATTTCGGACACGGGCCGGTCACGTAGCCGCTGACTCGGAACACCCGGATGACGACCTCAGACATGGACGTCATCCTCGAGTCTCATTCGTCGGCCGACTCGTCCCTCCCGGTCGGGGAGACATACCAGTCCGGAACGCCTTGGTCGCCGCCGAGGTCGCACTTCGGGCAGACGTAGTCGAGGATCGGATAGTTTCCGTGGGCGTGTTGGACGAAGAAGACCTTGTCGGAGCCGCACTTCTCGCACTTCTGCGGGTCTCCCCCGATGTTCTTCCGGCTGAACACGGAGCGCACGACGACTCCGGGCGAAGATAAAGTTGCCGGTCTGCGCAAGTTCTATGCGAATCCGTGCGCTCGCCCCGCCATGTTCCTTCGATTTGCTCGATTCCGTTTCCGAGAGGGCAAGGAGGCCGAGGGACTCCGAATCCTCCGAGGCCATGCCAAAGCAATCCGGGCATCGCCGGGTTGCCGCGATGCCTGGCTCGGCCAAGGTCAACATCCGGCGACGGAGTGCGTGGTAATCGCCCTGTTCGAGGACGAAGACTCCCTTCGACGCCTCGAAGGCCGACTCCGATCGGACCCGACAAGAGGAGGCGATTTCTTCGCTCTCTTGCCCCTGACGACGCAGCCGCCGGAAGTCGTCCCGTACGAAGTCCAGGACCTCGGATAACGTACGGAGAACCTTTTTCGGTGGGAGGCCCATCGCGTCCCGGGGAGCGAACGTGGCGATTGCCTTCTCCGTGCTCGATCGGCAGCTGACCCGGGACATCCGCCAACTGCACGACTACCTGTGGGATTCGACCTGGACCGGCAACGAGTCCAAGCTTCAGACGAGCCTCATGAAAGGGGCGAGCTCCCTCGATACGTTCATCCATGCGGGCGGACGACTTCGCAAGAACGCGGAGGCCCTGGCGAAACCTTGGAATCGGGAACATCAAGGGAGCTCCCTTTTCGAACTCCTCGATGACGCATTGGGACTGACTGCGGCGACCGAGCTGGTCCGGACGGGAAAGGCTCACGAAGCCGTCATGCGAGCGCAGGGCGTCGTCGAGAGCACGAGCATCGGGGTCTGTTCGGAGGCGGGCCATTTCGAGATCGTGGAGGAATGGGAGGCCCACAAAGTCGACTTCCATACGTACACTGCGAGAATCGCCGCCGTCCTTGAGGCGAAACTGATTCCGCAAGCGACTCAGTTCCGACGCGTGATCAACGCCGTCCACAACTTCGGGAGCGAGTGGGACGGCTCGGCCTCGAAGGACGAGCAGAGACTCGCAGCGCGATCCGCGATCGAAAGCGCCGCGTGGTGCGTGAGCCGGAGCGTCGGAATCCGGACGATGTTCGGCGCGTCGCCGAAGGTGTCCGAGAAGGACTTCGGCATCATCTTAAACCTCATCGTGAACCGGCTCTAGCGACGATAGCTGGCGCCTCGGAGACCCGTAGACCCATCGTCCTCCTTAAGACGGTCGAGCTCTTTCGGGACCGAGCCTGCGGGTGGGATTCGATGCGAGCAACAAAGCCCATCGTGATCAAGATTGGCGAGACCCGGATCGACCGAGAGGGGATCAAGCAAATGCTCGCCGCTCTCGGCGTGTCCAAGGAAGGATCGACGCGGTTCGAAAAGGCGCCGGACACCGGAGAGACGCTCATCGAGCTCGCCGGTCGGATCTGTTACGAATCGTTCGAAATTGGATTGAACCCGAACGTCACGAAAATTCGGCTCGACCCGAAAGACTATTTTGAAAACCTGTTGCGGAAAGGCGACGGGAGCGTCGCGGAACACGGCCTGGTCAATTTCGTCATGATCGGTGTCTCTCGTGTGATGACGCACGAGCTGGTTCGGCACCGAGTCGGCGTGGCGGTGAGCCAAGAATCCCTTCGATACGTACGGCCCAAGGAGGTGAACTTCTGGATCCCGGACGAGCTCAGCCCCAAGCAGGCCGAAGCGATGAGGGCCGCGGTGGAACAGTCTGAAGAGGCCTACCGCGCGCTCGAGGGAAGCATTCCCTGGGACAAGATGACGATGGACGAGAAAAAACGATTGACCTCGGCCCTTCGCCGTATTCTCCCGGACGGACTTGCGACGAACGTCATCTGGAGCGCGAACCATCGAACGTTGCGGTGGGTGATCGAGATGAGGACGGATCCCGCGGCGGAAGTGGAGATCCGGATGGTGTTCGATCAGGTCGCGCAGATTTGCAAACGCGACTATCCCAACATCTATCAGGATTTCCAACGGAAAGAATTGCCAGACGGGACCGGTTCGTGGCGTCCCACCTTGCGGTCCAAAGTCTAGGCCGACGCCGGGTCAAAGCCAGCGAAACAAGACCTTCCAGAACTCGGCCTTCTCGGGTTTCTTCACGCCCGCGAGGACCGTTTGGAGGACATGCTTCTTTTGGGCGTCCACGGTCTCGTATCCCGCCGACATCGCATCATAGGGAGAAAGGCGTTCGAGCAGCGTCCTCTCGACGAGGATGGCTTGTCCTTCCCCGACGACCTCGTCTTTGAATTTCACGACGAGACGGTTCCCGGGAACGAGCGCGATCCGGTCGTGTTCCTGCGGTGTGAGGTAGGTCTGGTAGACGTATTGTTTGCGAATTTTCTCCTCTGCACCCGGATACACGATCACGATCGTCTTGGGTGGCGCCGCGTTCGGTGGGATCATGGACGCGTCCGCGGACGAATCCCCGAGCGGAGATGAAGCTTTCTCTCGTCAGAGCGCGGCGAGCACTTCGTCCGTGTGGCCTTCGACGTGGACCTTGGGCCAGACTCGAGTGATTTTGCCATTCTCGTCAATGAGGAAGGTCGTGCGTTCGATCCCGAAATGTTGGCGACCGTACAGGTTCTTCTTTTTCCAGACGCCGTAGGCCTCCGTCACCTTGCCCTCGTCGTCGCTCAACAGCGGGAAGTTCAGATGGTACTTGTCGCGGAACTTGCCGTGGCTCGCGGCGTCGTCCCGACTGACTCCGAGGACGACCGCTCCCTTCGAGGTCACGCGACCGAGGTTGTCTCGGAAGCTGCACGCTTCCTTCGTGCATCCCGGCGTGTCGTCCTTCGGGTAGAAATACAGGACGACCTTCTTCCCTCGGAAGTCCTTCAGGGACATCCGCCGTCCGTCGTCGGATCGCAACGCGAAGTCGGGGGCCGTTTCGCCAACCGCGAGCATCGAGATTCCTCGCATCGTGCAAGCGTCGGTCCGGCATAACGTCACCGATTCCGCTGGTGACCGGGGTCTCTCCTGTCATTGCGGCGCTTCAGGCAGTATAGTATCAAGTCTGGTATTTCTCGTCGCATCCTTTATGTAAACGTACCAAGTTTGTTTGCATCAGCCCTCCCAGCCGCAGGTGCAATTAGGGACTCCATGGCCCGCAAGGCGAGTTCTAGTAAGCCGCCGGCCCCCAAGTCGGGGTTCCGACCAACGTTGGAGAGGCTGAAGCCGTCGAAGCCGATCCAGGCGTCCGAGGCCGCCTCCGCCCAACAGGGCATGCTGCAACTCACGTTCGCGCGGCACGCCCACGGATACGGATTCCTAGCCGCCTTCGCGTTCGCGTTCAACGTGATTCTCCTCGTGTTTTTTGCGGCCCAGCCCTCACCGATTACCGGACTTCGGCTCGACCACATCCTCTGGCTTCTTCCGGCGGTCGCTGGCGCCCTGACTTCCTGGGATGCCGTACGCCTGAAACGGGAACCCTATCGACGTCACTACGTATCCAGCCACTTCGCAAGCTCCTGCGTGGGAATGGTCCTCTTCTTCGTCGTTGCGTTTGCAATCATCCTTGCGATGCAGAAGATCCTGCCAGACTGGCTCATCCCCTTCATTTACCCGCTTTCGGCCGCGGGCGTGCCGCTCACGATTGTTTCCATTGGCATGACATGGCAGGGCCTCAGTGGTCGAAAGGTGGCTAGCTTCGGGTTGGCCTTGTTCCTCCCTGTTCTCATGGTCTTCTTGACACTCTTCGATCCCAATCTCTCTATATTGACAATCGATGGTCGAAACCTCTACACCTTCACGTACCTCATCGGGGCGCTCACGACGGAGATCTCCGGATCCCTTCTCCATATCATCGCGTCCTCGACCTCCGTGTACCAGCGGGAAATCCTGAAGGCCGACAACTCGAAGGTCGCCATGGTCCAGCAGGACTACCAGAAGAAACGGGAGGCCTTGGACTACAAGGAGCGGGCCCTCCGCGGCCGGGAGGCCCACCTGGAAGCCTTGCAGCAGGAGCTCGAGGACCAGGCGAAGGACCTGAAGACGAAACTCGCCGAGGTCACGACCCGCGAGGTCTCCATCGAGAAAGGGAGCACCCAATTGAGGGACCTGGACCGCAAGGTCGCGTCCGCCCGGGCGGAGATCGAGGCGAAGGCGGAAGAGATCCGCCTCCGGGACAGCGACCTGGCCACCCTGAAGACGGAGTTGGAGAAGACCCGACAGGCCGTGAGCACGCGGGAGGCTTCCTTGGCGGAGCGGGAGAAGGAAGTGAAAAGGGCGTCCATCGAGCTCACCTCGAAGGTCCGGGGCTCGGAGACGAAGCTCAAGTCCATCGAGGAGCGCGAGGCCCGGCTGCTGGAGCACGAGAAGACGTTCGACTCGACCCGTACGACCCTCCTGAAGAAGGAGAAGGAATTGCAGTTGAAGGACTCCGAAATCCGCATGAAATCGGAGCGGCTCGGGGGCACGACCTCTGCGGCGGAGGCGACCCGGATCCGAGAGCTGAAAGAATGGGAGTCCAAGATCCTCGCCAAGGAGAAGGAGGTCGGCAAGCAGGAGGTCGACCTCAGGACGCTCGAGAGCCAACTCCGCGAACGGTACGAGAACGCGACGCGGATCGACAAGCAGTTCCAAGGTCAACGCCGGATGTACGAGGATCGCGAGACTGAGTTCGTGTCTCGAGAAAAGGCGATTGCGGACCAGGAAGCGACGTTGCGACAACGGGCCGCGGAGATCAACCGACAGGCGGCGGCTGTCGAGGAAGCGCAGAAAGGCGTCGATGACAGGACGAAGAAGTACTCGGAACTTTTCAAGGACGCGAAGATGAAAGAGGCCGCCGTCGGGTCCAACGCGGAAGACATCCGACGGCAGAAGGAGACGCTCGGCACCCGAGAGAAGAAATTGTCCGATATGCAGGCGAACCTCCAGGCCGAGATCAAACGGCTGAACGAGGAGAACCGGAACCTCCTCGAAAGGGCGAAGGAAATCGAGGAACGCGAATCGGACGTCCAGCTCAAGGCCCTCGAACTCGAGACGAAGACCCGCGAGGGTCGGGCGGGCGGGTCGACGCCCGGCATGCGCGACTTGGATCGCGAATCCCAGCTGGAGGCGTGGGAGCAAAGGCTGCGCGATCGGGAGGAAGAGTTCAAGCGCCGCACGTACCAGAAAGAGAAGGAGATGGAGATGCGGGAGGGCGCCGTGAAGGCGCG
>VBLU01000144.1 GCA_005879065.1 Methanobacteriota archaeon | reverse complement strand
GAAGACGTTCTCGGCCCAAAGGTCGCCATGGAGCAACGTCTCGGGTCCTCCCCAGTCCTCTACGAGCCGCCTCCGGTCGGGAAGCTCCCGACGAAGGGCGTCGAGACGCCGCAAAAGCCGCTGGCGCAGGGGTTCGTGACTCGGGCCGGCGGGCCAAGCTTCGAGCGCATAGATGGCGTCTCGCACATTCGACTCGAAGAAATGCATCCCGAGGTCCCCGCCATGAAGCCGGACTTCCCCCAACAACGCGTGACTGGCGAATCGAGTGTGGAGTCGGGCGATCTGTTCCACGGATGCCTGGATCGCTTCGGCGCTGGCGTGCCGTGGATCCAACTCGTGCGGGCCGAGATCGTGGTACACATGCCAGACGCACGCGCCGTTGGGGTCGGCGACGCTGCCTGCCAACGGCGGCCCCAGGTCGCTCAGACCGACGGCGGGCAGCCAGCGTTTGACCGTCTGCTCGATTCGCCCAGCGGTCGCGGGACTCAAGCGTTTGGCGATCAGCGTAACAGGCTGGCCGTCGACGGCGAATCGGAGGCGGAACACGCGCCGGGTCTCCGGCTTCAACTCGGTGTGGCCGAGGAACCGTCCCTTGGCGGAGGCAGCTCCGAGCAGCGCTTGCACCAATCCGCGGAGTTCGGGCACGCCTGGCTGCCCACAACCATCCAGGAGTTGGTCGAGGCCCTCAATCATGGGCCCCATCTCGCGATGGAGGGCTCGTCCCCTCCCGGGACGACACAACGAGCTCGGCTTCTTCGCACTGAGCCATCCTGGCCAATCATGTTCAGCATGGGGCTCTCGGTATATCCGGATGAGGTTTCGTTGTGTTCGGATGTAGCCGCAATCTCTTGATAGGAGACGAGCGTCCCTAAGGCCGAGAGATGACAGTCTCCGAAGGGCCACCGGAGGTTCCGACTCCTCGTAAGTTCGCCGAGGGACGTCCTACAGTCCAGGGGAAGTTCCTCTTCCTCGGGGCCGAGAAGTTCTGGGTTCGCGGCATCAGCTATGGTACCTTCTACATGGACGAAAACCGGCAGGAGCGTCTCGCGCCGGAGACGGTGGAGAGGGACTTTTCGCAGATGGCGGCGCGCGGCTTCAACGTCGTGCGCGTCTACACCGCGCCGCCTCGTTGGCTCCTGGATGCGGCGTGGAAGCACGGGCTCCGGGTCATGATCGGACTCAACTGGGGCGAGCATATGGCTTTCCTCGACGAGCCGGGCCGGATCGAAGAGATCGAGGGACGGATCCGGACCTGGATTCGATCGTGCGCGGGCCATCCCGCGGTGTTCTGTTACATTATCGGAAATGAGATCCCCACGTCGATCGTCCGATGGCACGGACGCCGTCGCGTCGAACGATTCATCGAACGCTTGTACCGGATTGCCAAGGAGGAGGATCCGGATGCCCTGGTCACGTATGTGAACTACCCGTCGACCGAATACCTGCGGCTGCCTTTCCTGGATTTCTTTTGCTTCAACGTCTACCTCGAGTCCCGAGATTCCTTCGAGGACTATCTCTCGCGGTTGCACAGCTTGAGCGACGACCGTCCCGTCCTGCTCACGGAGATTGGGCTCGACAGCCTTCGCGGGGGAGAAGAGCGACAGGCCACAATGCTCGAGTCGCAGATCACGGGGGCTTTCCGCCGCGGCTGCGTCGGTGTCGTCGTCTTCGCATGGACGGATGAATGGTACCACGGGAAGTACCGGGTCGAGGATTGGGCGTTCGGCCTGACGACCCGCGATCGGACGCCGAAGCCCGCCCTCCAGGCCGTGTCGAAGGCCTTCGCGGCGGGGCCGTTTCCCCCCGACCTCCGATGGCCGAAGATCTCCGTGGTCGTGTGCACGTACAACGGCGCGTCGACGATCCGCGACACATTGGAGGCCCTGCGCGATTTGGATTATCCTGCCTTCGAAGTGATCGTCGTGAACGACGGCTCCACGGACGAGACCGCCCAGATCACCTCAACCTACCCGTACCGGGTCATCGACGAGGAGAATCAGGGCCTCAGTCGAGCGCGCAACACCGGGATCGCCGCGGCCACGGGAGAGATCGTGGCCTTCATCGACGACGACGCGTACCCGGACCCTCATTGGTTGCGGTTCCTCGCCCTTTCCTTCATGGAAGGCAACTACGCGGCGGTCGGCGGACCGAACCTCGCTCCATCGAATGACGGATGGAGGGCCGACGCGATCGCGAACGCGCCGGGTGGGCCGAACGCAGTCCTGATTTCCGATCGAATTGCGGAGCATATTCCGGGATGCAACATGGCGTTCCGGAAAGGCGCTCTCGAAGCCGTCGGGGGGTTTGACCCCCGATTCCGGACCGCGGGCGACGACGTCGACATTTGTTGGCGGTTCCAGGACCGAGGCGAGGTCATCGGCTATTCCGCCGCGGCGGTCGTCTGGCACCATCGTCGCCGCTACCTTCGAACGTATTGGAAGCAACAGGTCGGGTATGGAAAGGCGGAAGCGTTGCTGGAGAAAAAATGGCCTTCGCGGTACGACTTCCTCGGGAGGTCGAGCTGGCTCGGCCGTATGTATGGCCGGGGCTTGGCCCACGATCTCACTTCGTTGGGCGGCCGCGTCTACCAAGGCGTCTGGGGCACGGCGCCGTTCCAGTCGTTGTACCAATCGTCCCATTCCCGCTGGTCCTTGGCGGCGATGCCCGAGTGGTATGTGCTCGTCGCGATCGTGGGCGCCATGTTCCTGCTCAGTCTGGGATGGGAAGCCTCCCTGTTCCTGGGGCCGGCCCTGCTCCTGACCATCGCGCTTCCGGTCGCCCAGGCGGCGATCTCTGCCGCCCGAACCCCCGTGGGTTTCCGAGCGCGGAGCGGGAGGGCTGTCGCCTTCCGGATGGTCGTCCTGTTACTCCACGTGTGCCAGCCGATGGCCCGACTGGTCGGCCGGATGCGGGGCGGCTTGACTCCCTGGCGGAGGCGAGGCCCGAAGACCCGACGGCAGTTTTGGCCCATGCGCATGATTTACTGGCGTGAGGAGCGAGAAGCACCGGAGGACACGTTGAGGGCGCTGCTGAAGGACCTCCAAGCGGCGGGCGCGACCGCGAGGGCCGGCGGAGAATTCGACTCCTGGGATCTGCAAGTTCGCGGAGGCCCCTTCGGTCGGAGCCGGTTGCTCCTTGCCGTGGAGGACCACGCCCCGCGAAAGCAGCTGTTGCGCTTCCGCATCTCTCCGAAGGTTTCGTGGTCCGCCATCGGCCTCTGCGCCGTGTTCACAGTCCTCGCCCTCGGCGCCCTTCGGTCCGGCGTGTGGGTATCGAGCGTCGCGGCGGCCATCCTCGCGGCTTGGGTCGCCGTGCGGACCTGGGCCGACACCGGATTTTCGGGAGGCATTTTGCGAGAATGGATCCGACGGTTCGGAGCGGCCGAACCCGTTCCTCCCACCGGCGATGCAAGCGATGAAATCCAAGCCGCCTCAGAGCCCGCTCGGCGGAAGGAGACCCGCGAAGAGGTGATTGAGTGACGGGGCCCGATCAGGGGCCGGAGGACGAGGCGAAGCGAAAGCCTTCCCGACGCGTCCCTCCGAACGAGCTTCACGCCGTCGAGGACGAAACGTACCAGCGGCTCCTCGAGGAGCTGGAGACCACGGACCGGAAGTACGCTCGCTTGCTCGACGAGCTGAGCCTGCTAGACGACAACCGAAGGAGCCGCGGGCAGCGCGCGATCCTGGGTCAAGGGATCTCCGTCCCGCCATCGGACACCGTGGACAATCGGGGTCGTCCGGTCCAAGTGACGCGTGGCCGGCGGGCCAGCGCGATCGCGGCCGTCCTCCTCACGGTGCTCTCCATTTCGTATTTCGTGCTCAAGTCCCTCTCCTCCGTCATAGGCTTCGACATTCCTGGCCGCGCGCAACTTGGGGATCTGGGACGACAGTTCCT
>VBLU01000143.1 GCA_005879065.1 Methanobacteriota archaeon | reverse complement strand
GGAAGAAGTTGCCGTCGAACATGATTGCCATATCACTGCCCCCTCGACCGCGACGTTCCCGGAGGGGATATAACTTCTCGGCAACCTTCTTGAACGGTCCTCCCGTCGCTCGGTAGATCCGCCGACCGTGTTCGCGGACTGCGAGCTTTCCTTCGCCTCAAGGCCGTACGTGGACTCCACCGGAGCTCGGAACGGACCCGGGTGCCGGAGTGGTCCGAGGGGCGGGCGTGGGAGCGCTCGCCTCCGTCGTGGTGGGAGCCTTGGGAGCCTTCGCGAGGAGGTCCCGAATCACGGGTGTGTACGGATCTACCAGTCCTCCCGCGAAGCCGCTCTCTCCTAGGCGGATCACATCGGACTCTTGCAAGCCTCCGCCGATGTAGAGCTCGAGGTCCAACCCCTGGAGCATCTCGAGGAGAAGAGGATCGGGCCCGAGCTCGGTCCCGAGTCGACGCAGATCGAGCACGCAGACGGACGTGAAGCCGATCGACCGGAGACGGCTCACCACCTCACGGAGATCCGTGTGGCCCTCGTGGCCTCCTCGCCACACGACCCTGCCGTCCCAGTCGATGCACGGGAGGACGTCTGTGGAAAGGGCGTAGAGCCCGGCGAACGCGTCGATGGAGGCCAACGTCTTCGTCCCGGCGACGACCCGTTCCACGTCGAGCATGTAGCCGTCCATGACCTCCTCGGGCTCGCGGCCGCCCGAATCGAGCCAGACGTCGCACCGCTTCACCAGATGCCGCGTGACCTCGAAGTTCGGATTCGCGCGATTGATGCCGGACAGGTCGAGCAGGAACACGCGCGCCGCGTTGTACCGCGGCCCACCAATCGCGTCCCAGTACTCCTGGAACGACGCCCGGTACGCGGTCGGATTCAGTTGGCCGTCCTCCCAACGGACGCCCGTGACGGTGGCGACGCGGACGGGCAGATGCTCGAGGATCCTCAGGGCGATCAGAGGGTCGGTCTGGACCGGGAGGATCGGAATCGTGAGGACTCCCTTCTTCGCGGCGCTGGGCTCCGCGGCCCACAACCCCTTCTTCTCCCGTTCGAACTGCGCCCGTGCGTCCGGCGTATCGAAGAAAATGGGAAGTCCCTCGTGGCCGCACGCGCGGCACACGAACGTGCGGCTGTCGCTGTCAATCCCCGCAATCGGCCCCATCACGAGGAGCTTCGGATGCACCTGCCCGCTGCCGCAGCGGCCGCACGCGGCAAAGTCCTTCGGTCCGAAACGGCTCACCATTGGCGGGCCTCATTCCACGCGGATGACCTTCACCCGTTTGCCGATCCAGTCCGGAGGTAGGTACACCCGGCCGGAACTGCCGCTCTTCGCGACGACCTTCTCGATCATCTCCTGACCGAAAACCTCGAACTTCGCCTCCTTGCGGGCGCGCGCCATATCTTCGAAACTCCCCCGCCCCTTGTACGCACGGCGGACGGATAAGGCTTGCGCGGATACGACTATCTTGTAGCTATGAATCGGCGAGGCAAGAATCATTACGGCACGCTCGCATGCGGACCCGACTATGACGAAGGCCGCCCGGACGCCGCCTCCGGGTTCCTCGTTCGAGCTGTACGCCCGCGCGATGCTCGACCACTGGCTCGGGAAGAAGGTCACCGTCGAATTCGAGCGGGACGACGGATATCGGAGCGGGTCGAAGATCGACAGTTACTTCACGCCACCGAGCAAATGGCCGCGGATGGAACGGGAGGCGATCCGCCTCGTCCGCGGACGCGTCCTCGACCTCGGTTGCGGTCCCGGTCGGCACTCGCTGTTCCTGCAGAGGAAAGGCTTCGACGTCGTCGGGGTGGACGCGTCGCCGACCCAGGTGGCGCTCGCTCGGATCCGCGGCCTGGCGAACGTGTATCCGGCGAGCGTCCGGCGGTTGCCGCGGGGGCTGGGGACCTTCAACTCTGTCCTCATGCTGGGCAACAACCTCGGCCTTGCGGGCGACGTGCCCCACTTTCGGCGGTTCCTCCGCGAGCTTCGAGGCATCACCCGAAAGGGCGGGCGCCTGATCGGAAACAGCCGGATTCCCGGCACCTGGTCGGAGGACCACCTGCCCTACGTGAAGTGGAACGTGCGCCGCGGTCGGCCGCCAGGACTCCTCACGCTCCGGGTCCGGTACAAGGACCGCGTCGGAGATTGGTTCGATCTCCTCCTCATCCCTCCGGAGGAACTCGCGCGTCTCGCCCACGAGACGGGTTGGGATCTGGAGCGCGTAATCTGGGAAGGCGGATACCAACCCGGGGACTACGTCGGCGTCCTCGGGCGACGCTGAGCCGACGTCCGGGAAAGGTTCATCCCTCCCAACGTGCATCGCAACGGTCGGCATGGCCCTCCTCGACCAATTCCGGATCGAGGCCCTCCCGAAAACGTGGGCGGACGAAGGGAAGCTCTGGCAGGAGACATACTTTCCCGAGATGCCCACGGTCTTCGACCGGCCGAACTGGGACCGTCACTATCCCGAGACGCCAATGCCCCGCCTGAGCGTGATCATGGCGAAGCGCGACGGGTTCGCCGGCTTCGCGCAGAAGGTCGTCGGGAGCACCGCAGCGACCGGGGACCTTTCCGGGCGCCTCTGGACCGCGGACAAGATGCCCGATGCGCAGTTCATGACCGCCCTCAAGATCATCCGCGCGCAGGCTTCGACGGAACTCGGATCGATCCAACAGCACCGCATGGTGTATGAGCAACTGGATCGCGGCTCCCTCACGGGGTTCGACAAGGAAATCGTCGAGGGCATGCATCGGACGGATCCGACCGGCCACCAGCTCGACACGATCTCGTTCTCCAAGAAACGGGTGTGCGTCGAGGAGCTACGGCATCACATGCAAATGGCCGGCGTCCTGACGTTGGATGAGACCTTCGACAAGGCGCGCTGGGGTCGGCACTGGGCCACGGAGACGATGGAGGAATTGTTCGCGATGAAGCCCGGCGAGCACGTCCTCGACGCGTTCAACATCGAGTTCAAGAGCCTCATGGACTCCGCGACGTTCATGTCGTTCATCGACCGCGTCGGCAAGTTCCAGCTGGAAATGCAGCACCATTTCCTCTATGGCCCGATGGCCCTCTCGATGCCGTGGATGCGGTTCCTAGAGGAGTCGTACCACCTCGCGGCCGGGGAGACCTTGATGAAGGCGATTGCGGTCGCCGGCATCATGGACGGCGGCAACTTCGGAATCGAGGACCTCCAGCAGACGCTGAACATGTGGTATCCCCGCGGGCTCGAGATGTTCGGCTCGGAACTCGGCGGAGACCTGGTGAAGGGCGTCTTCAAGACGTTGAAGAACGGAGAGGCACAGACCATCTACATCGACGAGGTCCGCGGGAAGGTCCGGGACGTGAACGTGGCGATCATCCAGGCGAAGGCCCGTTGCAACCGCGAGGAGGCGGAGGCGATCCTGCGGCGTCTCACGGAGAAGGGCGAGGACGGGCACGGACTGAGCAAAGACGATCTCGTCTTCCTCCCGGACCGGAGGTTCTTCCGTATCCGCGGCCTCGCGGAGTTCGGCGACTATCGGATGGCCGGATCCGATGCGGCCGGGGTTGGTTATGTCTACCTACCTTACGACGTCCACGGCCACGTCCTCACGGAGGGTGGAAAGCCAATCGATCGTGCCGCGTACGTCGACTACCTCCGAACGGTCCTACCGGACCGGTACATGAGGAGTCGGCATTGGGACTTCGTGAAAGAGGAGTTCCTCTTCAACGAGAAATGGGGGACGCCCGAAATCTCACGCCACGGATGAAGGGCTAGCGTTTATTACAGCCGGGCACCTTGCAACG
>VBLU01000142.1 GCA_005879065.1 Methanobacteriota archaeon | reverse complement strand
AGCCCGAGGTGCGCGAGGTTCTCTTCCAGGTCGAGGACTTCCGGCGCCACGTATCGGGACCGGCCTTGACTCGGGAGAAATTCGGTCGAGCTGACGGCCAGAAATCGGACCATCCGAGGGGCGCCGAACAGCAGGGAGTCGTAATCTTTCGACCCCGCGGCCCAGACATCCCCGCGCCGCGCGAGGAACGCGGCCTGCGCCTCCCCTTCGCTCGGGGCTTGAATCCACGGAATGCCGAGCAGGCCGAGGAGCGTCTTTGCTTCTTCAACCATCGGCCTCGTCAGCCGCGAGGTCATCACGGCTTTGGACCACGCCGTCGAGGTGTCTCCCGAAGCGACGGCGACCTGATACTCCCGCTGCGACTTCTCGCGGACCTCGCGTCGCTTGCGGATCTCCGCCCACTTCAGCTCCGGAGGAGGACCGTCGAATACGAACACGGGACGAATTTCGTAATCGGCGATGAGGCGCGTCGTCCGGAACACCAGGCCGTTGAGGTGCGAAGTAATCCGACCTTGGGAATCCTGCAAGGGCGACCCATCGCGGGTGCGCATGATCGAGAGAAACTGATACAATTCGAGATTGCCGTCGATCGCGATGGAGCGGCCATGGAGCGCCTCGAGGGTCGTTGGATGGCGGACCGCGATCGGAGTGAGGAGGACACCCACGCTGCGTCCACGCCAACGGCGGCCGTTAACCTTTGCGGCCTGTCCTCGGATGGTGAGAGATTGCCCCGGTCATCTAAGTGGGCGGCGTCGAAAAGGTCCACGCATCTCGATCCGTTGCAATCGCATCCAGGCGCGTGAGGGCTTCCTCCTTTGGGAGGCTAAGGAAAAACTTCCCGACATGCTTGCAGAAGTCCTTCCGCCCGGACAGCTTGCCCCAGTCTTCGCAGTCGTGCACGATCGTCTTCGATGTGGGATCGAGCTCGACCCGATACTCCTTGACCCGTGCGAGGATGACTTCGCCCTCCCGAGTGACCTCGACGTCCTTCGAGTCGATTCGTTTCGCCCGGTCGAGCCGGTTCGGGTCCATGAGACGACCGAGTGCCGCGTCGACGAGTGCGTCCTTCGGGACGTCGGCGCCGAAGTCCTCCAGCGTGAGGGACTTTAATCGGACCTCCGCGTGGGTGGCCTGCTTGCGGAACCCCTCGATCCGCTGGAGCGTCCGTGCCTGGTCCTGGGTCTGCACCCCGAGCATCCGCAGGATCTGGATGCAATTCTCGGGCGCGTAGCCGTGGAAGTGGTTGTTGAAGAATCCGTAAACGATCTCCGACTGGGAGGCGACTTGCTGGACCCGCGGGACCCACGTCTTCAGTTCGTCTTCCGAGTAGTGGTAGTTGTACCAGGGGTCCGTCCCGTGACCGTGCCAGCGCAGGTACGCGGCTGGGGACGTCACATGCAAGTCGGGCGGGAGGAGCGGCTCGTCCACGATCGTGTATGCGACGCCGGTCGAGCGGAGCAGATCGAACGCCTCCATCGTCATCCACGACTTGTTGCGAGGTTCGAGCGCGAACGTGAAGTTTCGCGGGAGGACGTCGAGGAACCGGTGGATCACGGTCTCGTCGAACCGCAGGCGCGGGGGGAGCTGAAGCAGTAACGGCCCGAGCTTCCCTTGGTCCAAGAGAGGTCGCATGAGGTCGCAGTAGGACAGGAGGTCCTTGTCTGCCCCCGCGGCCACGTCGAGGAGCCGATCGTGGGTGACGGTCTGCGGGACCTTTGCCGCAAAGACGAAGTCGTCCGGGGTGAAGCGGCCCCAGCCTTGGACCATGCCCGGCGACGGGGCACGGTAGAAGGTCGAATTGATCTCTGCGGTATCGAACACGCGGGCGTAGGCGCGGAGTTTCGACTCGCTCGCGTTGCGATAGAAGGGACCGATCCACTCCTGATAGTCCCATCCGCTGCAGCCGAATCGGAAGCGGGCCATAGACCCTACTGGAAGACGCCGGCGATACATTACCATTAACCCGCGGTCCAACGTCAGTTTCGCGGGTCCCCCGGATGCAGGCTTAAGTCACTCGACGGCCTCGAGGGACCGATGATGGACGCCCTGGCGGGTGCGGGCGGATGGGGGTACTTCTCGGGCGGCCTCGAGGCGTATGCCCGCGGCTTTCGGTTCGTCGAAGTCAACGTGTCATTTTACCGTCGGATTCCCGAAGCCACCGCACGACGCTGGCGATCCCGGGTGCCCGACGACTTCGTCTTCGCGCTCAAGGCGAATCAGGCCATCACCCACACAGATCGACTTCGGGCTTCTGCGCGCGCCCGGGCGGCATTCTCCCACGACCTGAGGATCGCCCGGATTCTTCGGTCCCCGTTCCTCATCCTCGAGACCCCGCCCGGACTCCGGTTCGACGCAGTGCAGGTCGCGGGTCTGCGTGAACTGGCTGGGATGTCGGGGGACGGACTTCGCCTCGGACTTGAGCCCCGCGCTTATCGTCAGCGGAAGTTGCCGGAGGCGCTGCGCCGCACGATGGGGCAGGATCGGGTCCTCGACGTCGTCGACCTCTCCCAGGGGCCGCCCCGCATCCCTGACGAGGTCGTGTACACGCGGCTCTTCGGCCCCGGCCCCGCAAACGTGTACCAGTTCGACGACGCGGAGTTACGCGCGATCGACCGAGCCTCCGGAGATGCCGTGCGGGCGGCCTTCACTTTCCACGGGGTTCGAATGTACACGGACGCGGCCCGATTCCTGACCTTCAAGCGGACCGGAACCTTTCCTCCGGCCACGTCCGCCCGAGGTCCGGCCTCGCTCGAAGAGGTCCTACGGCCGGATGCTCGATTTCCCGCGACCCGCGAGGAGCTCGAAAGGGAACACGGGTGGAAGGTGGTCGCCCTCGACGACCGGACACGCGTGCATGCAGCGAGGTTGATCGAGAATTTGCCGGCTCGGAGCTACACCAGCTTGGCCGACGTACTCTCAGAAATCGAAATACCTGTCTCTCAGGCCGCCCGATCGAGCCCCGAGAGGGCCTGTCCGGGCCCTAAATAGCCTCAAAACCGACCTCAGAATCCTGTAGTAGCACTTACTACAATAAGGTTATTATCTTCTCGCGAACTCCCCCTGGATAACTCGGTGAGAAGCCATGTCCCTTTGCGGAACCGACTATGCGATTGGCGCCGTCCGAAACATGTACCGCGAATCGCGGCAGGACAGCGCGGTCGTGGCGATGCCATCGAAGCTCCAGAAGGGCCTCCCCCGCCGGACCGGATCCCTGTGTCCGGAGTGCCTGAAGGTCATCCCCGCGACGCTGTACATCGGCGACGGCGCGCTGAAGATGAAGAAGACCTGCAAGGAGCACGGCGAGTTCGACGAGGTGTGCTGGTCCGACGCCGAGATGTACCTCCGCGCCGAGAACTGGGCGTTCGACGGCGTTGGCTTGGAGAACCCGCAGATCGTGGACGCCAAGGTCTGTCCCTACGAATGCGGCCTGTGTAACCTCCACTACTCGGCCACGAGTCTATGTAACATCGACCTGACGAACCGCTGCAACTTGAAGTGCCCCATCTGCTTCGCGAACGCGAACGCGGCGGGATACGTCTTCGAACCGACGTTCGAGCAGATCATCTACGAGTTCGCGGTCCTGCGCGCGCAGCGGCCCATCCCGGTCGCGGCGATCCAGTTCGCCGGCGGCGAGCCGACGATCTACCCGCAGTTCCCGGAGATCGTGAAGGCCGCCAAGGAAATGGGCTTCCCCCAGGTCCAGGTGGCCACGAACGGCATCCGGCTGGCGACGGAAGACGGCTTCTTCGACAAGGTCGCCGAAGCGGGCCTGAACACGATTTACCTGCAGTTCGACGGACTCCGCGAGGAGAACTACATCAAGGCCCGCGGCCGGCCGCTCTTGGACGTGAAGCTGAAGGTGATCGAGCGCGTCCGCGAGCGGAAGGGCAAGAACGTCCCGACGCCTGCGATCTGCTTCGTCCCGACGATGGTCAACTCCTTCAACGATGACCAGGCGGGCGAGATTCTCAACTATGCGATCAAGAACCGCGACGTCGTGAAGGGCGTGAACTTCCAGCCGGTCAGCCTGACGGGTCGAATCCCCGAGGAAGACCGCAGGAAGCTTCGATACACGCTGAGCGACCTCGCGTACGACCTGGAAGAGCAGACGGGCTACCTCACGCGAGACGACTGGTACCCGGTGCCCTTCGTCGCGCCGATCTCAGAGCTCGTGAGCGTGCTCACGGACACCGCCAAGCCGTCGTTCACGTCCCATCCGGCGTGCGGCCTCGCGTCCTACCTGTTCCTCGAGAACGGCAAGGACCCGGTGCCCAT